>JAFBAG010000080.1 GCA_019247925.1 Pseudolabrys sp. | reverse complement strand
GCGGAAATAGGCGACGCGGGCGAGCTCTTCGAGCGGCAGGCGTTCCTTGGTCGTGCCCTTGTCGACGACGATGCCGTTGACGATGTCGAGCGCCTCGGGCTTTGCCTGAAGCATCGCGCCAGCGACGGCGAGCACGTTCTGCCGCAGTGCCTTGCCGGCCTGCCATGCCGCCTCGCCGCCGATACCGGCGGCCCGCGAGGCCCAGGTGCCGCCGCCATAGGGCGTGTTCTCGGTGTCGCCGGTAACGACGCGGACCTTGTCCATGCCGACGCCGAATGCTGACGCGGCGACCTGCGCCATCACCGCGTCGGCACCCTGGCCCTGCTCAGTGACGCCGGAATGCACCGAGATGTTGCCTTGCGCATCGAGCTTGATTGTCGCGCCGTCCTGCGAGGAGATGCGCGCGCCGCCGACGCCGTAAAAGGCCGCGCTTGGATTCGTCACCTCGATGAAGGAGGCGAAGCCGATGCCGCGATAGATGCCCTTCGCGCGCAATGCTTTCTGCTCGGCGCGCAGCTTGGCGTAATTCATCATCGAGTCGAGATGCGCCAGCGACTCGTGGTGCGACAGCTTCTCGAACTTGATGCCGGAGGCCGCCTGTGCCGGATAGGCGTCGTCGGGAATGAGATTGCGGCGCCGGATTTCCAGCGGGTCCATGCCGATCTTCGCGGCGGCGAGTTCGACCAGCCCTTCGGTTACGGCGCAGGCGATCGGATGTCCAACCGCGCGGTACTGGCACATCACATTCTTATTCGTGAACACGACACGCGCGCGGGCGCGATAATTCGGCGTGGTGTAGGGCCCGCCGACGAGATTCACGACCTGGTTCGCTTCGATACCGCTGGTGCGCGGATAGACCGAATAAGGACCGATCCCCGTGAGATCGTCGATCTCGAAGGCGGTGATGGTGCCGTCCTTTTTCACGGCGATCTTCGCCTTCACGCGATGATCGCGCGCGTGGATGTCGGTGACGAAGCTCTCGATCCGGTCCGCGACGAACTTCACAGGACGCTTCAAGAGTTTCGACAGCGCTACCGTCGCCATTTCATCGGCATAAGTGTGCACCTTGATACCGAATGAGCCGCCGACATCCTTGGTCAGCACGCGGACCTGCTGATGTTCGAGGCCGAGATGCTTGGCGAACAGGTCCTGCATCATGTGCGGGGCCTGGGTCGCGTGATAGACGGTGAGCTTCTGCTCGCCGGGATTCCAGTCGGCCACGACGGCGCGTGGCTCGTTGCAGACGCCGGTGTGGCGGCCGAACACGAAAGTCGTTTCGACCACCGCGTCGGCCTGTGCGTAGGCCTCGTCCACCTTGCCGGCGTCGAGTGAGCGTTCGAAGGTAAGATTATCGCCCAGCGAGGTGTGGATCACCGGCGTCTTCGGATCGAGCGCGGTCTCCGGATCGGTGATCGGCTGTAGCTCTTCGTAGTCGACCTCGACCAGTGCGCAGGCATCTTCGGCTTCGGCGCGGCTGCGCGCGACGACCGCGCAGACCGCTTCGCCGGCCCAGCACGCGCGATCGACCGCAATCGCGTGCTGCGGCGCCGACTTGATGCCCTTGAGGTGAGTGAGAACGCCGACCCAGGGGGTGATGACTTTCGCAAGTTCGGGGCCGGTGACGACGGCGATCACGCCCGGCGCCTTTTGCGCCTTGTCGCGCGCGATGTTCTTGATCTTCGCGTGCGCGTGCGGCGAGCGCACGAAAGCGACATGGGCCATCCGCGGCAAAGTCACGTCCGAAATATATTGCCCGCGGCCTTGCGCCAGCCGCGCCAGGTTGGGCCGCGGGACGGAGCGGCCGATATAGGAATTCGGCCGGTCGAGCGCGGTCAGGATCGGCGGATTGTCGTCGACAATCTTCATTTGCCGCCTCGCGACTGCGCCACGCTTTCAATGGCATCGACGATGGCGTGGTAGCCGGTGCAGCGGCAATAATTGCCTGAGATGTGCTCGCGGATTTCGTCGCGGCTCGCCTTCGGGTTCGATTGCAGCAATTCCTGCGCTGTCAGCAGCATTCCGGGCGTGCAGAAGCCGCATTGCAGCGCGTTGCGGGTTTCAAAAGCCTTTTGCAGATCAGCCATTTCGCCGGCGTCGGAGAGCCCCTCAATGGTTTCGACCCTGGCGCCATCGCACTGCGCCGCCAGCATGAGACAGCCGCGCACGATTGCGCCGTCGACCCGCACCGTGCAGGCCCCGCAGACGCCGTGTTCGCAGCCGACATGGCTGCCGGTCAGCGAAAGCGTCTCGCGCAGAAAATCCACCAATGTCGTGCGCGCATCGACCCGCTCGGTGATGCGCTCGCCGTTTACTGTCAGCGTTATATCAATGTGCCTGTGGCTCATAGCCGCGCTTCCGTGAGTTGCGCGGCGACGCGGCGCAGCAGGACGCCCGCGAGATGCTTGCGAGTTTTCCCCGTCGCCTGCACGTCGTCCTGCGGCGTCATGTCGAGCGCCTCCACGGCCGCTTCGATCTTGCCTTCGGCCAGCAATGCCTCGGATTTCTTCGCCCGCAACGGCGTATTGCCGACCCCGAAAAAGGCGAGACGGACATCCTTCACGCCTTTGCCATCGGCCCTGGCGCAGGCTGCCAATCCGGCCAGCGCGTAATCGCCATGCCGGCGCGCCAGTTCGGCGAAACCGACGCGCATGTTCTTGTCGGCCGCGGGAACACGTATCGCGGTCAGAATATCCCGCGGGCCGAGCGCGGTTTCGAGCAGCCCCTTGAAAAAATCGTCCGCCTTCACCGTGCGCTTGCCATTCTCGCCGGCGATCTCCACTTCGCCGCCGAGCGCAAGCAGGCAGGCGGGCAATTCGGCGGCCGGGTCGGCGAAGGCAATCGAGCCGCCGATCGTGCCGCGGTTGCGGATCGCGGGGTGCCCGATATGCGGCATCGCCAGCGCGATCAGCGGCGCGTGTTGCGTGATATCGTTCGAGCGTTCGGCCTCGGCGTGGCGGGTGAGAGCGCCGATTTCCACGTGCCCATTCTTGCGCGCGATCCCACTGAGGTTGGGCAGGCCATTGATGTCGATGAGCAGCGACGGCGTGGAGAGCCGCATGTTGAGCGTGGCGACCAGGCTCTGCCCACCGGCGAGGATTCTCGCGTCGGCTTCGCCGGTCAGCGCGATCGCTTCGTCGAGCGAGCGCGCCTTGGCATAGGCGAATGGCGCCGGCTTCACGCGTTCCCCCGTTCCAACGTTTCTTCGTTTCGGCCTATTCTGAACGAGAACCGCGCGCGGTCAATGCGGCGGACAAGGCAGGGAGTTTCACATGGCGGGAGCGTTCGACGGAAAGGTCGTCGTGGTCACGGGCGGCAGCCGCGGCATCGGCAAGGCGATCGCAAAGGCCTTCGCGAAGGAGGGCGCTCAACTCGTCTTGGCGGCGGCGAATGCGGATAATCTCGGCAAAGCAGCCAAGGAAATGTCAGGCGAGCCTGCGCCGATCACGATCGTCGCCGACCTGCGGAGTCTTGCCGGCTGTGAGCAGGTCTTCAAGACCGTGAACGACAAGATCGGCCGTTGCGACATCCTCGTCAACAATGCGGGGGCGACCCGCGGCGGCAAGTTTCTCGAAATTCCGGATGACGTTTGGGTGGACGGCTTTGCGTTGAAATTTTTCGGCGCCGTGCGGATGACGCGGTTGTTCTGGCCGCTGCTGAAAGCCGCGAAAGGCAGCATCATCAACATTATAGGCGCAGCCGCGCGCGCGCCGGGGCCGGATTTCCTGATTGGCGGCGCCGTCAACTCGGCCTTCGCAAATTTCGCCAAGGGCATGGCGACGCTGGGCAACCGCGACGACATCAATGTGAATGTCATCCATCCGGGCATGGTGGAAACCGATCGTGTCGTTCAATTGTTCGAACAATTCGGCAAGGCCAACAACATGACCGCGGAACAGGCGCGCAAGGAAAATCTCGCCAAGAGCGGCGCGCGGCGCATCGGTCAGCCGGAAGATATCGCCGAGCTCGCGGTGTTTCTGGCAAAGCCCGCGGCGCGGCACATCCAGGGCGCGGCGATCATGGTCGACGGCGGCACGACCACCGGACTGTACTAGCCGACAATCCGCTTGGTGATGTCGATCGCGCGGCGCAAAAGCGTCTCGGACGCTTCGGGCGTGCGGAACGCCGCATGCGCGGCAATCGTCACGTTCTCCATCTGCGCGAAAGGATGGTCCTTGGGGAGCGGTTCGGTGTGAAACACATCGAGACCGGCGCTGCGGATATGGCCGCTTTTCAGCGCGCCGATCAGCGCCTGTTCGTCGGTGAGCGCGCCACGTGCCGTGTTCACGAAGATCACGCCTTTCTTCATCTGGCCGATGCGCTCGGCGTTCAGGAAGTTGCGGGTTTCATCATTGAGGGTGAGGTTCATGGAAACGACGTCGGATTGCGCCAGCAAAGTGTCGATGTCGACCAGCGGCACGTCGATCTCTTTGTGCTTGGTCCTATTCCAGCCGATCACCTTCATGCCTTGGCCTTTGGCGATACGTGCAACTTCGCGCCCGATGCCGCCGAGGCCGATAATGCCGATCGTCTTGCCGGTCAGTTGCACGCCTTCGTGCGGCGTCCAGACGCCACGCCGCACCTCGCGATCCATCCGTGCGAGGCTCCGAGCGGCGGCCCACAGCAACGCGATGCTTTGCTCCGCAACAGCGGTGTCGCCATATCCTTTGATGATGTGCACCTTGATGCCGCGCGCCTCGATGGCGTCCACATCCATGTAGCTGCGCGGGCCCGTCCCAAGGAAGACGATGTGCTTGAGCTGCGGGCACTGCGCGACCAGTTCGGTCGGCATGTATGAGTGATCGTCGATGGCGATGTCGTAGCCGCCGATGACCTTGGGCAGATCCTCTTTCCCGAAAGGCTTCTTGTTGACGTCGATCGGCGGATCGTCGTTGCGATAGACGCGTTTCCAGACTGGCTCGAGCTGATCGTTGCAATCGAAGAAGATGGATTTCATGGGAGTTCCGGCGGCTTTACTTTGCGCGCGGCATTGCCGCATACATCGCCCAGGAAGGCAACATGACGACAAGCCGCAAAGCCTGCGTGATCGGCTGGCCGATCGGGCATTCCCGCTCGCCCTTGATCCAGAATTACTGGCTGAAGAAATATGGAATCGACGGCGAGTACACCAAGCGCGAGGTCGCACCCGACGCGTTAGCCGATTTTGTTGGGTCACTGCGCGCGAATGGCTTTGCCGGCATCAACGTCACCATCCCCCATAAGCAAGCGGTGTTGAAATTGTCGAAGCCCGACGAGCGCGCCGAGGCGGTCGGTGCGGCCAATACGCTGTGGTACGAGGGCGATACGCTGTGCTCGACCAATACCGACGTCGAGGGTTTTCTCAATAATCTCGATGCCGGTGTCCCGGGGTGGAGCCGAAATCTTGAAAACGTGGTGGTGCTAGGCGCGGGCGGTGCGGCCCGCGCCGTGGTTCATGCGCTGATCGGCCGCAAAGCGGCGCACATCCACGTCGTCAATCGAACTCGCAAAAGTGCGGACGATCTCGCCGCGCGTTTCGGCAAAGCCGTAACCGCGGATAATTGGGATGCGTTGTCGACCTTGCTTGCCCGTGCCAGCCTGCTCGTGAACGCGTCTTCGGCCGGCATGAAGAAGCAGGGCGCGCTGGATGTCGATCTCAATTCCGCCAATCCGTCCTTGACCATTGCCGAGCTCGTTTATGACCCCCGTGACACAGCGCTGCTCAAGGCCGCACGCGCGCGAGGGCTGCGCGCCGTCGACGGGGTCGGGATGCTGATGCACCAGGCAGTCGGCGGCTTCGAGCGCTGGTTCGGCCGCCGCCCCGAAGTCACCTCCGAACTGCGGGCGCTGGTCGAGGCCGATCTGGCCGCGGCATAAATTCGCGGGCCTGGTGTTTATCTCGATGAGACCGGCTTTGAGGCCGGCGGTCGGGAGGTCGTCATGCAGTCAATGTTTCTCAAATTTGTCATCGCAGGTTTTGCACTGGCATTCGCCGCAACCGCGAATGCTCAGGCGCCGGGCCGCATCCGGGGCCAGATCGAAAAAGCCGATGGTCCGAACCTTGTGCTTAAATTGCGCGATGGATCGTCATTGAATGTGAAGGTTGCCGACGATGCGCGGGTCTCTGCGCTGGTCCCGGCAACGCTCGGCGACCTCAAGAACGATACCTTTATCGGCATTGCCGGTGTGCCCGGCACTGATAACGTCATCGAGGCGCATTCCATCCACATTTTCCTGCCCGCGCAGCGCGGCGTGGTCGCCGATCGCCATGGCCCCTGGGACAGCCGGCCACAAAGCACGATGACCAACGCCTATATCGATGGTGCGATAACGGCGGACGGCGGCAAGAGCGTCTTCAAGGTGAAGTACAAGGATGGCGAGCAGCGCATCGCGGTGACGCCGCAGACGACGATTGCCGCGGCGGCGCCCGGCAGCAAGGACGAGCTCAAAGCCGGCGCGCAGGTCATCATCTTCGGATCCGAGAAGCAGGCGGACGGCACCGTGCTGGCGAAAGTGATGTATGTCGGTCGTGGCGTGACGCCGGCGATGTAGTCACGCGATCCGGGCGCGCCGGTTCGGCGCGTGCGCCGAGCCGCGCGCGGTGACGTCGAGATCGGCAGCAAGCTCCGGCATTTCGTGGAGAAGCTGGGCGAGTTTCCGGTTGTGCGCGGGCTGCTCCATGATCGGGCGACGCACTTCGTCGCAGCGCGCCAAGGCATCGATCTCCGCGCCTTTGTCCGCAAGCGTCGCGAGCAGCATCGTCAGATCCTCGATGTGCTCGGCAACGACATGGATCACCCCTGCTTCGGACTGAACGCGTCCGCGCACGGCGATGTAGCGCGCGCCAAGGATCGCGGGGCGGAAGCGCTCAAACGCCTTGGGCCAGACGATGACATTGGCGACCGCGCTTTCGTCCTCCATGGTGATGAAGACCACGCCTTTCGCCGAGCCTGGACGCTGGCGGCAGGTGACGAGGCCGGAAATCGTCACGCGGGAATTATTGGCAACGCTGCGCAGCGTTTCGTTGCGGATGATGCCGCGCCGTGAAAGGTCGGTGCGCAGGAATTGCGCCGGATGGGCCTTCAGCGACAGACGGAAGAAGCGGTAATCGTTGACGACCTCCTCGCCGAGCGGCATGGGCGGCAGCGCGACGTCGGGCTCGGCTGCGACGATGCGCTGAGCATCATTGATGGCGCCAAACAAAGGCAGGTCGTCGTTGCAGTCGCCGACGCGGCCGAGCGCTTTCGCCGCCCAGAGAGCGTCGCGGCGCGACAGACCGAGCGATGCGAAAGCATCGGCATCGGCGAGGCGCGCCAGAACCTTCGGCGGCAGGCCGGTGCGCAGCCACAAATCGCGGACCGAGTCGTAGCCGCGTCCGCGTTTTGCCGCCATCAGCTTCGCGTCGGTTTCGGCCATGCCCTTGATCTCGCGCAGGCCGAGCCGGACTGCATGCGTGGCCCGGATATCGCCGGCCATGGCCTTGTGGAGCGCGTGCAGATGAGCGGCAGCGCGGCGGCCGGGCTCGAGCGTCGAATCCCAGTGCGAGAAATTGATATCCGGTGCGCGCACCTCGACGCCATGTTCTCGCACGTCACGCACGATCTGCGATGACGAATAAAAGCCCATGGGTTGCGCGTTGAGCAGCGCCGCGGCGAACACGTCCGGATAGCGGCATTTGAGCCAGGCCGAGGCATAGACCAGCAGCGCAAAGCTCGCCGCGTGGCTTTCCGGAAAGCCGTATTCGCCGAATCCTTCGATCTGGTTGAAGCAGCGTTCGGCGAAATCGCGTTCATAGCCGTTCTTGATCATGCCGCGGATCATCTTGTCGCGGAACGTGCCGATCGTACCGGTGCGCTTGAAGGTGGCCATGGCGCGGCGCAGCTGATCCGCTTCGCCCGGCGTAAAACCACCGGCGACGATTGCGATCTTCATCGCCTGCTCCTGAAACAACGGCACGCCGAGCGTCTTGCTCAGGACCGCTTTGAGCTCGGGCGAGGGGTAGACGACTTCTTCCTTGTTCTCCCGGCGGCGCAAATAAGGGTGCACCATGTCGCCCTGGATCGGGCCGGGCCGCACGATCGCGACTTCGATGACGAGATCGTAGAATTCTTTGGGCTTGAGACGCGGCAACATGCTCATTTGCGCGCGACTCTCGACCTGGAACACGCCGAGCGAGTCGGCGCGCGACAGCATGTTGTAAACTTCCGGCTCCTCCTTCGGCACGGTGGCAAGCGCAAGCCGTTGCGGAAACACTGCCGCATAATTCTTCTCGATCAGATCGAAAGCCTTGCGGATGCAGGACAGCATGCCGAGCCCAAGCACATCGACCTTGAGAATGCTGAGTGCGTCGAGATCGTCCTTGTCCCATTCGACAAAAGTGCGCTTCTCCATCGCCGCATTGCCGATCGGCATGACTTCATCGAGCCGGCCCCGCGTGATGACAAAGCCGCCGACATGCTGGGAGAGATGGCGGGGAAAGCCATTGATCTCGCGGGCGAGCGCCGCGATCTTCTGCATGCGCGGGCTGTTCACATCGAGTCCGGCGCGGGTGACCGCGGTCTGCGATACCGAGCCGCCGCCCATCCCCCAGATCGAGGAGGACAGCGCCCCGATCGTATCTTCACTCAGACCGAAGGCCTTGCCGACCTCGCGGATGGCGGAGCGGCCGCGATAGGAAATGACCGTCGTCGCAATGCCGGCGCGGTCGCGGCCGTATTTCTCGTAGATGTGCTGGATGACCTCCTCGCGCCGCTCATGCTCGAAATCGACGTCGATGTCGGGCGGCTCGTTGCGCGAGGTCGAAATGAAGCGCTCGAACAGCAGGCTGATGTTCTTGTCGCTCGGATTGACCTCGGTAATGCCGAGGCAAAAGCACACGGTCGAATTCGCCGCGGAACCGCGGCCCTGGCAAAGGATGTTCTTGGCGCGGGCGAACTGGACGATTTCATAAACCGTCAGAAAGTAGGGGGCGTATTTGACTTCGGCGATGAGGGCCAATTCGTGCGCCAGGGTTTTCATCACCGCGTCGGGCACACCATCCGGATAGCGCCATTTGGCGCCCTCATAAGTGAGATGCACCAAGGCCTCTTGGGGCGAGGCGAAGCCCGAGACGGTTTCGTCGGGATATTCGTAGCTGAGCTCATCGAGCGAGAAGGTGAGGCGTTCGCTCAGTGCTTCGGTTTCTTCCAGCGCGAAAGGATAGTCCTTGAATAACCGCTCCATTTCCTGGGGCGGCTTGAGAAAGCGCTCGGCATTGGGGGCAAGTTTTCGCCCGGCTTTGTCGATTGTCACCTTTTCGCGGATGCAGGTCAGGACATCAGCGAGCTCGCGACGGTCGGGATGATGGAAAATGACATCATTGGTTGCGATCAAGGGCACACGAGCTTGGCGTGCCGTGACGCCAAGCTTTGCGAGCCGGGCGCTGTCGCGGCCGCGATACAGCATTGAAGCTGCAAGCCGCGTGCGGTCTGGCACCGCCTCACGCAAGCGCGAGAGCAGCGCCGTATCGCCGCCCATTGCGATCAGTTCAAGACCGAACTGATGTGCGACGAGATCATCGAAGGTGAGAACGCATTCGGCCTTCTTGCCTCGTAGATTGCCTTGCGTGAGCAGACGCGTCAGGCGCCCCCAGCCGGCGCGGTCGCGCGGATAGGCCAGGATGTCCGGTGTTCCGTCGCTGAAAACCAGACGCGCGCCAGGATGGTATTTGATCGCCAGCTTGCGATCGCGCCTGAGGACGTGAGGGCGCACCACCCCGGCGACCGAATTGCGGTCGCAAAGTCCTAACCCCGCGAGCTCGAGCGCCTGCGCTTGGACAATCAGCTCTTCGGGATGCGAGGCGCCCCGCAGGAAGGAGAAATTCGAGGTGCAGGCGAATTCGACATAGCGCATCACGCAAACGCCCCATGCATGAACCACTGCGGGACGCGGCCCTCCCGTAAATCATGGGGCGTGAGGTCGCGATAAAGTCCCGCGCGGAACAACCAGAACCGCAGACCGGACTGATCCTCGACGCGGAAATAATCGCGGGGCGCGCTGTCTTCGTCCGTCCACCAGGTCCTCTCGATCCGCTCCGGCCCTTCGGCGGCGATGACCTCGTGCAAGGCGTTGCGCCACCAGAAACGTTGCGGTGGTCCGTCAGGGACTTCAGCAATCGCGGTAATCGGCTCGGGCTTGGACAGAAGCCGCAAGGGACGCGGGCCAATGCCTTGCTCCTTATGACGACGGAAAGCATCCCAGCCGTCATCTTCGCTTTCGATTTGGGCTGGCTGCGTCGTGCTCGCCAGTTCGGGGACATGGGTGTTTCGGGCGATCAGTCTCTGGACCCGCTGCGCTCCCAGCCGCGCGCTCAGATGATCGATGAGGCTGGGCAGTGCCCCGGTGCTTTTGGTGTCGGTGAGGCCGATCTGCTGCTCGGCATAGGTGTCCGCGCTCACCACCGAAAGCCGCGCCATGTCGAAGCCGAAACCGGGGTCGTATTCGTCGGCCAGCGCAGCGAGCCGTTCGGCGAAAAGTCCGCGGATTTCTGCAGGATTCCGCAAGGGCTGGGACGTGCCGGCAATAAGGCGCCGCAGCACGCCATCGGTGCGAAACAAAATAAGTTCAAGCCGACGCGCGCCTTCGCCGCGTTGCTCCAGCGCCGGCTTGAGACGCGCCGCGAGCCGCTCGATTGTCGTCAGGACATGCGCCTCGAGCAGGATCGGTTCGGCGAAGCGTTGCTCGGCGATATAGGGCGCGACGGGCAAGCGCGGTGTGAGCGGCTCTTCTTCACGTCCCAGCGCCCGGTCGAGCTGCCGCAGGAGCTCGATGCCGAAACGGGCTGCCAGCGGCGCCCGCGGCAAATCGATAATGTCGCCAATCCGCTTCAACCCGACACGGTTGAGTGAAGCCGATGTTTCGGCGGCAATGCGCAAGGCGCTCAGGGGCAACGGGGCGAGAAAGTCACGTTCCTTGCTGTTTTCATAAAGCCCGCATTGGCCGCAGCGCGTCAGCGCGTAAGCGGCGCCGATCGTGCCGGCGACGGCCATTCGTTGCGCCACTCGCGCCTGCTTCAGCCGGCTCGCAAGATCGGCAACGAGATTTTCTTCGCCGCCGTAGAGATGCGCGCAACCCGTTATGTCGAGCAGCAGGCTTCCGGGTGCATCGCAGGCGATGAGCGGGGTGTAACGAAGGCACCAGTCGGCAATATGATCGAGTAGTTTCGCATCAGCTGGTCCATCTTCCTCGATAGCCAGAATATCCGGATGCATGGCGCGCGCCTGCGCCAAGGCGAGACCTTTGCTCAAGCCGAGCCGTTCGGCTTGAGCATCGAGCGCAACAATCAGCTCGGCACTGCCGCGCTTGCCATAAATAACCGTCGGTTTCGTCTCATGCGACGGATCGCCCAGTCGCTCCAGCCGGTCGGTGGACAGGCGAGGAAGCCAAAGGCTGAGGATGCGCTGACGCGAGAACAAAGCACTCATCACTCTCTTTCCATTGCAGCAACCAAGATCCGAGGGGCCCGCGCCGATTGCGCGTCAGGTGGGCTTCGATACGTGGAGGGCCGGGACCGTAAAGCGGTCGGGATGGAGCCGCGCCAACGACCCAACGCGTCGCCGCGGTCGAAGGCTGCTCCGACGGTTTGCTCCGCAGCAGAAACGCCCTGACTCCGCGTTCAAACGCCGCGAGCGAGAGCCGCCGCAATGCCACGGCATCAATCCTTTCGTGGCGTAACTCGCCGATGACTGCGCCGACGGCTGAGCAATGCAAAGCTTCTTCCAGCGTCCAGAGCAGATCCCGTTGCGACGAGACATTGACCAGGAGCAGTCGTTCTGGATGCAGACCGAATTCATCCAGCCCGCTTCCAAAGGGGCTGCCGCTTTCAAAGCGCGCCATATCTTCGATCGCCCAGAGAATGGTTTTGCGGGCGTTGGGAACGAGGCCGAGCACGAAAGCGCTGGCCGCAGTCAAATGGGCTTCACTCGCCGCGGCGACTTCATGGAGTGCGCCCCGCAGCAGCCCGCCGCCGAGCGCGGTGTCGATGGCCGGGATACGGAGCGGACAGACCCCGTGACGGCCCCCAAGGCCGGAAGGGTGAGGCAGGCTCTGGCGTAGCGCGTCCAACATCTAAGCCTCTGCAGAGACGGCAAAATCCGGCGGAGCCGGAGAAAAGCCTTCCAGTATGTTCCTGTTTTGTTCTTAGGATTCCGGATAACGCGCCAACCGTCAAGCGGTTCGTTTTATTGCCGCTGGAGGCGCTGTTTTCCGCGCGCGGTCACAACGAGCCGGGAGGTCTGCATCTCGCGGCCATTCTCGAACCGGACCAGCCCTTCGGAAATCGCATCTTCCCAGATGGAGAGATGCGGGCAGCTGCGTCGCCACGCCTCGGCGTCGGCATAGCTGCGCGGCGCCTCTTCGATCCAGGCGAGGAATTGCAAGGTCAATGCGTCAGCCGCCGTCATGCGGGACCCCGATCATTTCTCGAAACGTGCCGCCGAAATATGCGGCGCTCGTCTCTCGATTGCCTAGAAACGCGGCACTCCAGAATAATCCCGATCAAAACCGCGCTCAATGCGCTGGCACGACCATTGCACTTCTCCTGTCCAGGACGCCCAACCCGGCTGAACAGGGAGTGCATTGTCATGTCCACTTTCGACAATCCGTTCGACGCCCGCTCGCGGCTGAATTCATCCGGCTGTTCGTGCGGCCGCCACGGCAGCCAGGCCGAACACGAACGCGATCTGCAGCTGCAATGCACGCCCGTCGAAAACGAAGAGAAGCGCTATGAGGCCGCCGTCGCCTCGGCGGTGATGCGCAAGATTTTCCCGCAAGACGCCGCCCGCCGCGCCTTCCTGAAATCGGTCGGCGCTTCGACCGCGCTCGCCGCGCTCTCGCAATTTTTCCCGATCAAGGCCGCGACCGAAGTGTTTGCCCAAGGGGGCGCCATCGAAAAGAAGGATCTCAAGGTCGGCTTCATCCCGATCACCTGCGCGACGCCGATCATCATGGCCAAGCCGATGGGCTTCTACGAAAAGCACGGCCTCAATGTCGAGGTGATCAAGACCGCCGGCTGGGCCGTCATCCGCGACAAGACATTGAACAAGGAATACGACGCCGCGCACATGCTCTCGCCGATGCCGCCCGCCATCACGATGGGCGTCGGCTCGAACCCGCAGCCCTATACGATGCCCGCGGTCGAGAACATCAACGGCCAGGCGATCACGCTCGCCGTCAAGCATAAGGACAATCGCGATCCTAAGAACTGGAAAGGCTTCAAATTCGCCGTTCCGTTCGACTATTCGATGCACAATTATCTGCTGCGGTATTATCTCGCCGAGCACGGCATCGATCCCGACACCGATGTGCAGATCCGCGCTGTGCCGCCGCCGGAAATGGTCGCCAATCTGCGTGCCGACAATATCGACGGCTTCCTTGGTCCCGATCCGATGAATCAACGGGCCGTCTATGATGGCGTCGGGTTCATCCACATTCTCACCAAGGACATCTGGGAAGGGCATCCCTGCTGTGCTTTCGCGGCGTCAAAGGAATTCGTCACGACGATGCCCAACACCTATGCGGCGCTTCTCAAGTCGATTATCGACGCGACGGCGTTTGCGCATAAGGCTGAGAACCGCAAGCCGATCGCCGAGGCAATCGCGCCGGCGAATTACCTGAACCAGCCTCCGATCGTGCTCGAGCAGATCCTGACCGGCACCTTCGCCGACGGCCTCGGAAGCGTGAAAACCGTGCCGAACCGCGTCGATTTCGACCCGTTCCCGTGGCAGTCGTTTGCCGTCTGGATCATGACCCAGATGAAACGCTGGGGTCAGATCAAGGGCGACGTCGATTACCAGAAGGTCGCCAGCGAGGTGTTCCTCGCCACCGATACGGCGAAGCTGATGAAGGAGGTCGGCCTGACGCCGCCGGCTTCGACGTCGAAGAGCTTCACCGTCATGGGCAAGACATTCGATCCGTCGAAGCCCGAGGACTACATCGCCAGCTTCAAGATCAAGAAGTCCGCTTAAACAGGAGCTCGCCGGGGCACCTATGTCGCTCTCTCTGAGTTGGCGCGCGGCCGTCGTGTCGCTGCTGCTGTTGTCGCTGTTTCTGCTGTCGTGGCACCTCGCCACGCGCGGCATCGGCACCGCGCAGCAAATGTCGCCGGAATATGCGCGGCTGATGGGCGCCACCGCGACGCAGGGCAAGTCAGCGATGCCCGGCCCGATCGATGTCGGGGCCAAGCTCTGGGAGCTGTTGCGAAATCCATTCTACGATAAGGGCCCCAACGATAAAGGCATCGGCATCCAACTGGCCTTTTCGATCGCTCGCGTCGGTGCTGGATACCTGCTGGCTGTCATGGTTGCGATACCGATCGGCTTCCTGATCGGCATGTCGCCGTTGATGAGTCGCGCGCTCGATCCCTTCATCCAAATTCTCAAACCGGTTTCGCCGCTCGCTTGGATGCCGCTCGCGCTCTACACGATCAAGGACTCCTCGATCTCCGGCATCTTCGTGATCTTCATTTGCTCGCTGTGGCCGATGTTGATCAACACGGCGTTTGGCGTGGCTTCGGTGAGGAAAGAGTGGCTCAACGTGGCGAAGACACTTGAAGTCGGCACATTCCGGCGCGCCTTCACGGTGATCCTGCCCGCGGCCGCGCCGACCATCGTCACGGGCATGCGCATCTCGATCGGCATCGCGTGGCTCGTCATCGTGGCCGCCGAAATGCTCGTCGGCGGGACCGGCATTGGTTACTTCGTCTGGAACGAATGGAATAATTTATCGATCACAAATGTAATAATTGCGATTTTGGTGATCGGGGTGGTCGGGATGCTGCTCGACCAGGGCCTCGCGCGGGTCCAGCGCCTCGTGACGTTCCCCGAATGACCGACAAATTCCTGTCCATCGAAGGCATCGCAAAACGCTACCCGGCGAAAGCGGGCGGCAGCGTCGCCGTGTTCGAGGATCTGTGGCTGACGATGGAGCGCGGGGCGTTCACCTGCATCATCGGCCATTCCGGCTGCGGCAAGACGACCGTGCTCAACATCGTCGCCGGGCTCGACGAGCCCTCCGAAGGCACCGTCATCATGGACGGCCAGGAAATCGCCGGTCCGAGCCTCGACCGCGCCGTCATCTTCCAGAGCCACGCGCTGCTGCCCTGGCGCACCGTCCTCGGCAACGTCGCCTATGCCGTCACGTCGAAATGGCGATCCTGGTCGAAGGACCAGGTCCGCAAGCAGGCGCAGATCTATATCGACCTCGTCGGGCTCACCGGCGCCGAGCACAAGCGCCCGTCGGAACTCTCCGGCGGGATGAAGCAGCGCGTCGGCATCGCCCGCGCGCTCGCGATCCAGCCGAAGATGATGCTGATGGACGAGCCGTTCTCCGCGCTCGACGCGCTCACCCGCGGCACGCTGCAGGACGAGGTGCGCCGCATCTGCCAGGAAACCGGGCAGACCACGTTCATGATCACCCACGACGTCGACGAGGCGATCTACCTCGCCGACCGCATCGTGCTCATGACCAATGGTCCGGGCGCGGTGGTCGCCGAGATCGTCGAGAACCCTCTTCCTCGGGAAAGAAAGCGCATCGACCTGCACAAGCACGCGCTCTATTACCCGCTGCGCAACCACATCATCGACTTCCTGGTGACGCGCAGCCGCACCTTCACGCAAGTGACGCCGCATCACGACCCGCGCGCCGTGCCGGTGGTGCGACCGTCCCCGTCACCACCCGCGAGTGTCCCGGGCGCGGTGCAGCACCATAGCCAGCGCGAAAGCGATGGCGTTCTAGACGGCGCGGAGCGGCCTGATGGTGGTGCACCGCAGAACCGGGACCGAGCCTCATTAGCGGGGTCCCGGCTTAGCGGCGCACCGTGAAGACACGCTGCGCCGCATCCGGGACACGCAAGAACCGACACAAAGGAGAACCCCCATGAAACGCGCCGACCTCACCGAAAAGCTCCTCGACATCAAGCGCGAGAAGGGCTGGACCTGGAAGCACATCTGCGCCGAGATCGGCGGCATGTCGCCGGTGATGGTGACGGGCGCGATCCTCGGCCAGCACAAGATGACCAAGCCGATGGCGGCGGCGGCCGCGAAGCTGTTCGGCCTGTCGAAGTCCGAGGAGCGGATGCTCAACGAGGTGCCGATGCGCGGCGCGGGCGCGACGATGCCGCCGACCGACCCGCTGATCTACCGCTTCTACGAGCTCGTCCTCATCAACGGGCCGGCGTGGAAGGCGCTGATCGAGGAGGAGTTCGGCGACGGCATCATGTCGGCGATCGACTTCGACATGATCATGGAGCGGCTCGCCGACCCGAAGGGCGACCGCGTCAAGATCACGATGTCGGGCAAATTCCTGCCGTTCAAATACTACGGCGCCAAGGGCAACGAGCAGGCGCTGGGGTACAAAGAGGAGTAAAATCAATGACTTAACAATCGTTGACAGCAATATAATCCTTAAGATATCTTAAAACTAAGATATCTATGAAAGGAGATTGCTGTGGCTAATGCGTTGAAGCGTCATTACGGGAATCCAGTTTCGGGGGAGTATTTTTGGCCTCGCCCCCAAATCACCCTCCCGCTGGTCCGGGCGCTTTGCGCAGGCGAGAGCATCAAGCTGTTTGGGCTGAGACGCACGGGCAAGTCGAGCATCATGCTTTACGTTGAAGCCGAACTAAAAAAAGCCGGGCGAAGGCCGGTTTATGTCGACGTTCAAGGTAATGATCGCATTGATCAGCTTTGCTCACGTCTGCT
>JAFBAG010000065.1 GCA_019247925.1 Pseudolabrys sp. | reverse complement strand
GCCGCGAAGCCCGCGCCGAGGTCGCGCGCGCCATCGAGGCCGTGGGCCTCGCCGGTTTCGAGCGCCGCGCCATCGGCACGTTGTCGGGTGGGCAGATGCAGCGGCTGTTGTTCGCCCGGGTGCTCTTGCAGGACGCAAAAGTCATTGTGCTCGACGAGCCATTCAACGCCATCGACGCGCGCACCATGGCGGATCTGCTCGACCTGGTGCGGCGCTGGCATTCCGAAAAGCGCACGGTGCTGGCCGCGCTCCACGATCTCGATCTGGTCAAGGCGAATTTTCCTGACACCTTGTTGCTCGCGCGCGTGCCGGTCGCGTGGGGAGAGACGTCGAAAGTGCTGACTGCGGCCAATCTGCTCAAGGCGCGGCAAATGTGCGAAGCCTTCGACGATCAGGCCGACGCTTGTGTCGCGCCGGAGCATGCCTGACATGCAAGAACACGCTCACGCATTCTCCGACGAAGCGGTGCGGCATTCGTTCGCCGCGGTGCTGGCGCTTGCGCTCGGCGCCGGCCCGGTCGGCGTGTTTCTCATGCTGCGGCGGATGAGCCTGGTCGGCGACGCCATGGCGCACGCCATCCTTCCCGGCGTGGCCATCGGATTTCTGGTGGCCGGGTTCAGCGTTTTCGCGATGACGATCGGCGGCCTCGTCGCGGGGGTGACGATCGCGTTGCTGGCCGGGCTCGTGAGCCGCACCACCGCGCTGCAGGAAGACGCTTCGCTCGCCGTGTTCTTGCTGGTGTCGCTGGCCTTCGGCGTGGTGATCGTCACTGCGAATGGCATGGACATCGAAAAGCTGATGGAATTCCTGTTCGGCGAGAGCGCCGCGCGCATGGACGCCGACAAGCTCAAGGTGATCGCGGTCAATTCGACGGTCAGTATCGTGGTCCTGGCGATAATTTACCGCCCCTTGGTGTTGGACTGCGTCGATCCGGGATTTCTGCGCACGGTGAGCCGGGCCGGGGGCGCCGCCCACCTCGCATTCCTTGGCGTGCTGGTGCTGAGCTTGATCAGCGGATTCCACGCCTTCGGCACCCTGCTCGGCGTCGGCATGGTCATAATTCCCGCCGCGATCGCGCGGTTCTGGACCCGCGACATTACCCTGCTGATCGTGCTGGCGACGGGAAGTGCGCTGGTGGCGGGCTGGAGCGGACTGCTGATCGCGCAGGAAACCGCGATACCGTCCGGCCCCGCGGTCACGCTGGCGGCCGGCGCGCTCTACATCGTCTCGGTGCTGTTTGGCCCGGTCGGCGGCCTCATATGGCGCGCTTTCCCCCGGCCACATTTGGAGGCGTAGAAACCTGTCGTTTGTTTGCATCAGAGGGTCAAAATCGACCGGATGCGGCATTCAGGCGTGTGGGTTTCGGCCAAAGACAGTTGCGCCGATAGCTCAACTTGCTAGGCAAAGGGCCGCTTAAACCAGTCAGTGTCCGGCCACTTCGCCATGCCCAAAATTTCCTATCCTGTTCCTTCCGCCATCACCCTGAGCCGCCGTGCCTTCATGATCGGCGCGCCGCTCTTTGTCGCCGGCTGCAATACCGCGAGCTACGACAGTATGAGCGACGGCGGTCACATGATCTCGGCGGTCGATATGACCGCGATGGATCCGTCGGTGCAGCGCACCGAGGTGAAATGGGCCGGCAAGGAAAAGCCGGGTTCGATCGTCGTCAAGATCTCCGAACGGCGGCTTTATCTGGTCCAGGACGGCGGCACGGCGATCCGCTACGGCGTCGGTGTCGGTCGCTCGCCGGGCGCGAATTTCCGCGGTACGGCCACGATCGGCCGCAAGGAGAAATGGCCGCACTGGACGCCGACCGACAACATGATGGCGGCGATCCCGATGTACAAGCGTTTCGCCGGCGGCATGCCGGGCGGCGAGAGCAACCCGCTCGGCCCGCGCGCGCTCTATCTCTACCGCGGGGGCAAGGACACCAATTTCCGTCTGCATGGGACGATCGAGCCGGAGACGATTGGCCAGCCGGTCTCGTCGGGCTGCATCCGCCTGTTTAATCAGGACATCATCGACCTTTACGAGCGCGTCCCGCTCGGCACGACGGTTACGGTCGTCAGCTAGCGAACTTATCCCGCCGTTGGCAGAGCCAGGGGTGAGCGCCTATATGTGGCGCTCGCGGAGCCCTCATGCCTGAAACGTCACAACAGAAACTGCCCGTCACGGTGCTCACCGGCTATCTCGGCGCCGGCAAGACCACATTGCTCAATCGCATCCTCTCGGAGCCGCACGGCAAGAAATACGCCGTCATCGTCAACGAATTCGGCGAAATCGGCATCGACAACGACCTCGTCGTCAACGCCGACGAGGAAGTGTTCGAGATGAACAATGGATGCATCTGCTGCACGGTGCGCGGCGATCTGGTGCGCATCATTGACGGGCTGATGCGGCGTAAGGGGAAGTTCGACGCCATCATCGTGGAAACGACGGGACTCGCGGATCCGGCGCCGGTCGCGCAGACCTTCTTCATGGACGAGAATGTCGGCGCCAAGACCAAGCTCGATGCCGTTGTCACCGTTGCCGACGCGAAGTGGCTGCGCGATCGCCTGAAGGACGCGCCGGAAGCAAAAAATCAGATCGCCTTCGCCGACGTCATCCTGGTCAACAAGACCGACCTCGTCTCAAAGGACGAGCTCGAGGATGTCGAGGCGCGCATTCGCGGTATCAATCCTTACGCAAAGCTGCACCGAACGCAGAAAGCGCAAATTCCGCTAAACGAAGTGCTCGGCCGCAATGCCTTCGACCTCGATCGTATTCTGGAGATCGAGCCTAATTTCCTGCACGGCGACGAGGACCATCATCACCACGAGCATGATCATGGCCACCATCATGACCACGGGCATGGTCATGACCATCACCACCACCGTGGCGGGCTGAAGCACTATCACGATGAAGACATGCAGTCGGTCGCGCTCAGGACCGACAAGCCGCTCAGCCCCGACAAGTTTTTCCCATGGATTCAGGGTCTCGTCGCCGAGGACGGCCCGAGCATTCTCCGCTGCAAAGGGATCGTCGCCTTCAAAGACGACCCGGAGCGCTACGTCTTTCAAGGCGTGCACATGATCCTCGACGGGGATCACCAGCGGCCTTGGAAAGACGGCGAAAAGCGGGAAAGCCGCGTCGTCTTCATCGGCAAGAACTTGCCTGAAGAAAAAATCCGCAAGGGCTTTGCGGGCGCTGCCGCTTAAGCCGTGACCGAACACGCCAATACGCCGTCGCTCACCGATCGTGTTCGTCCGGTCGATGCGCAAGGCACCGTCGTCGGCGTGCATTTTTTCGGCGACACGCCGGTTTTCGTCCTCGGCGAGGAAGCGCTGCTGTTCGCCCGCGAAGATGGCGTGCAGCGCGTTAATATCCATGCCGGAGGCATTCTGGCGAGCGCCGGCGATAGCGACCGCATTCTGACTGGCGGCGACGATGCGATGGCGGTCGTTACCGACGCGCAAGGCCGTCACAACTCCGTCGGCGCCGATAGCCAAAAAAAGTGGGTCGACCAGGTTGCCTTGGGTCCGGATGGGGCGGTGGCCTGGTCTGCGGGAAAAATCGCCCATGTGCGAACCGCGAAAGGTGAAGAACGTACTTTCGAAGCGCCTTCGACGGTTGCCGGGCTCGCCTTCGCGCCCAAAGGCTTTCGGGTGGCGATCGCACATTACAATGGCGTCAGCCTCTGGTTTCCTAATGTTCACGGCGCGCCCGAGCGGCTCGAATGGAAAGGCTCGCACCTCGGCGTCGGCTTCAGCCCGGACGGAAAATTTCTGGTGACCACAATGCAGGAGCCAACTCTGCATGGCTGGCGGCTCGCCGATCAAAAGCACATGCGGATGTCGGGTTATAGCGCGCGGGTGCGCAGCTTTGGCTGGAGCGCCGACGGCCGGTTTCTCGCGACGTCGGGTTTCGAACAGCTCATCCTGTGGCCCTACGACGGCAAAGACGGTCCGATGGGTAAGCAGCCGAGAATCCTGGCTCCGGGCAGCTCGCGGGTCGCGGTCGTTGCTTGCCATCCCAAACAGCCGGTCGTGGCCGCAGGTTATGCGGATGGGCTCGTTTTGCTGGTCCGTATCGACGATGGCGCCGAAATACTGGTGCGCCGCCCGGAAGGCAGCCCCGTCACCGCGCTAGGTTGGAGCGAAAACGGCCGCCAATTCGCCTTTGGGATCGAAGATGGCAGTGCCGGCGTTGTCATGTTGTGATTGCGGCAAGATTGCGCGGGACAATTCGGCTGTCGTTCACCTTGCCCGACCTAGCCTGCATTAATCTGTCGACCCCTGGAGACTCTCGTATGCGCATTACGCTTCGCCAGTCCCTGCGTGCCGCTCTTGCTGCGACGGCCTTGTCCGTGCCGCTGGGTCTTGTGCCGGGAAGTCACGTCTTAACGCCGGCCTACGCGCAGGATTTGATCGATTTCCGCGCTGCGCTGGAGCCGTACGGCATGTGGCGCCCGCATCCGCGCTGGGGCGAGGTCTGGGTGCCCTTCGGCAAGTCGCGTCAGTGGCGGCCCTATTCGGTTGGCTATTGGGCCTACACCGAGGAGTGGGGCTGGTACTGGATCTCGGAAGACGACGAGGAAGATTGGGGCTGGGTGGCTTTCCATTATGGCCGCTGGTCCTTCGACCGCAGGCTCGGCTGGTTCTGGATTCCCGGCGACGAATGGGCCCCGGCCTGGGTGAATTGGCGGGGCAGCAACGATTATGTCGGCTGGGCGCCGCTGCCGCCCGACGATTATTACGACGCCTACGACAACGAGGCGATCTACTGGACTTTCGTCTCTCCGCGCTATCTGGCCGGCCCCGGAATACGTCGTTACTACGTGCCGCCCGAGCGGCGCGCGCCTCTCTTCCGCACGACGGTCATCATCAATCGCACGCTGCCGCTCGCTGGTGCGACCCGCATCGGCATCAATCCTGGCGTCGCACCGGGACGCATCGCGCGCGCTTCCGGCGGCGAGTTGCGGACGTTCACCGTGCGCCCGCGCGTGATCGCGGGTACGCAAGGCATTGCCAATGCGGTCAGCGTATCGCGCGAGGAGTTCTCGCGTCGTCAGCCGGGCGGACCGCCACAACAGCAACGCGGACCACGGCCGCCATCAGGCCAAAACCGGGTGGCGATCGAACCCGCGGGGGCAAGCATCAAGCCCGCCAATCTGGGTGCACCTCAGGCTTTGCCGCGCGGCGAGCGCGGTCGTCTCGGCCCCAATGCGCCGCGCGCGGCGCAAGGCGCGGACGTCAAGACACAGGCTCCCGCCGCGCCGGGCGCCGCTCCTCCATCCTCGCCACCAGCGCCGCCGGCGGCCGGGCCTGCTTCGCCTCCCGCTTCACAAGCTCCGGCCGGGCAACCGCCGGGCGCGCCACCCGCGGCGCGGCCGCCGGATGCACGGCCCGACGGACGGCCGGACGGCTTCCGTCAGCGTCCGATTGCTCCGCAGCAGCCGCCACCACCCGCGACCAACCGCGCCGCTCCGGGCGCGCCGCAGGCCCCGGTCGTCAACCGTCCGCCGGGCGCGCCTCCGGCCGGCGCGCCTGCGGCGCCCGCGGCGCCTCAAGCCGCCCCCGCAGCACCACCGCCTGCGCAACCGCAATCGCGGCCCGACGAGCGTAGAGGACCGCCGGATTTCGAGCGTCGCCGTCCGCCGCAAGGCGAACGGCCTGGCGGCCCTCAAGGAGCGCCTCCTGGACCGCCACCGGGTGCCGCGACGCCTCCGCCCCAGCGTCCCGCGCCGCCTCCGGCTGCAGCACGCCCCGCACCGCCGCCGCCCCCTGCTGCGCCGCCGCCCGCTGCGGCACGCCCGGCTCCACCGCCGCCACCCGCAGCGCCGCCCCCTGCGGCTGCGCGCCCCGGACCGCCTCCTGGTCCGCCGCCAGGAGCGCCCCCCGCTGCGGCCGGCCGCCCGGCTGGTCCGCCGCCGGGAGGCAAGCCGCCGCCGAAGCCCGGCGAGCCGGAGGAGAAAAAGTAAGCGCGCAATAAAAAGGGCGGCCCGCAGGCCGCCCTTTTTATGCGATTGAGGTGAGGCGTTAGCTCACCAGTACGTTGCGGAATTGCCAGGGATCGGACTTGTCGATCTCTTCCGGGAAAAGTCCGGGCCGATTGGTGAGCGGCGTCCAGTCCGTATAGGTGCCGATCACCGGCCCGAGATAGGGCATCTGCACTTCGAGGCAGCGCCGGTAGTCCATCTCATCCGCTTCGACGATGCCGGCTTTCGGATTTTCCAGCGCCCAGACCATGCCCGCGAGCACCGCCGAGGTCACCTGCAGGCCGGTCGCGTTCTGGTACGGCGCGACGCGGCGCGTCTCCTCGATCGAGAGCTGCGAGCCGTACCAGTACGCGTTCTTCTTGTGGCCGTAGAGCAGGACGCCGAGTTCGTCGATGCCGTCCTCGATTTCGGTTTCCTCGAGGATGTGGACTTTCGGCTGGCGCTTGCCGGCTTGGCCGAACAATTCATGCAGCGACAGCACGGCGTCGTTGCAGGGGTGATAGGCGTAATGGCAGGTCGGCCGATACGCGACCTTGTCGCCACTTCGTACGGTGAAGTAGTCGGCGATGGATATCGCCTCGTTGTGGGTGACGAGGAAGCCGTATTGCGCCTGCGCGGTTGGTGTCCATGAACGCACGCGGGTGTCGGCGCCCGGTTGCAGGAGATAAATTGCGGCCTTGCACCCGTCTTTGTGCTCACGGCCGTTCTCCGGCATCCATTTCTCGTGCGTACCCCAGCCGAGCTCAGCGGGCTGCATGCCTTCGGAAACAAAACCCTCGACCGACCAAGTGTTGACGAAGACTTCGAGCGGCTTCGGATGGATGGCGCGCTGAGTGTCGCGCTCGGCGATGTGAATGCCTTTAACGCCGACATCCATCGCGAGCTTGGCCCAGTCCTCGCGGTTCTTGGGCTCGCTGAACTTGTGGCCGATATCCTTGGCGACGTTGACCAACGCCTGCTTGACGAACCACGAGACCATTCCCGGATTGGCGCCGCAGCACGAGACGGCGGTGGTGCCGCCCGGATTTTTCCGCCGCGTCTCCAGCAGCCGTTCGCGCAGCATGTAGTTTGAGCGCGCTTCCGGTCCGAGCGACGTGTCGAAATAGAAGCCGTGCCAGGGTTCGACGACGGTATCGATGTAGAAGCAGTTGATCTCGCGGCAGAGCTGCATCAGATCGACGGAATCGGTATCGACCGACACGTTCACGCAGAAGCCCTGGCCGCCGCCTTCGGTGAGAAGCGGCTTGAGCAGCTCGCGGTAATTGTCCTTGGTCACCGCCTTGTTGACGAAGCGGATGCCGCGATCGTCGAGCAGCTTGCGGTCCTTGGCTTCGGGGTCGATCACCACAAAGCGCTTCTTGTCGTACTGGAAATGCCGCTCGATCAGCGGGAGCGTGCCTTTGCCGATCGATCCGAATCCGATCATGACGATCGGACCACTGATCCTGGCGTGCACCGGCCAGTCAGCCATTCTGCTCAGCTCCCTTTATCCCCAAGCGGTAATAACGAAGCGAATCGCGCAAAGGAATAGCGGCGGCGCACTTTGCGCGCGGCATGTGGATGATTTCGCGGGACGTCAGGCGGCGCGCGGAACAAGTCGCGCGCGCGACGCAAGAGGCCGGTGACCGAGGATGCGCATCGATTCGCGCTCGCCGGTCGCGCGGATCGCACCGTCAGCGCCATCGAGCGCGCCAGCGACGAGCTCGCAACCGAGCAGCCGGCCGGGATCGGGCCGGCCGCGCATCGTCAGCGCCGCCGTTTTCTCTGCGGTGAAGCCGAAGCGACCGTAAAAGGACGCGTCGCCGACCAGCAGGATCGCCTTGTGACCGGCGCGTCCTGCATCGGCGATGGCGCGGCGCATGAGCGCCGAACCGATGCCGCGTTTTTGCGCGGCGGGATGCACCGCGAGGGGGCCCAGCAGCAAAGCTGGGCGGCCGTGACCGGCCTCAACCGGCCAGCAGCGCAGGGTGCCGACGATGCGGCCACGCTCGACGGCCACCAGCGCCGCCGCGGGCAAGCGCCCTTTCCGCAGCTTGGCGGAGGGCTTCGCATGACGTTCACTGCCATAGGCGACGTCGAGCAGCGCTTCACGCGCGATGGCGTCGACCGGCCGTTCTTGTCTGATCGTGATCATGTTCGCGCAACCTCACTTCCGGTCGCCGCGCGGGCGACCGGAAAGAGCCAAGCGGGGCTCGATGGGGTTTAGATGTGATAGGTCTTCAGCGGCGAGAAGCCGTTGAAGCACACCGACGAGTAGGTCGCCGTATAAGCGCCGGTCCCTTCGATCAGCAGCTTGTCGCCGATCTCGAGGCTCACCGGCAGCGCATAAGGCTGCTTCTCGTACATCACGTCCGCGCTGTCGCAGGTCGGACCCGCGAGCACGCAGGGCGAAGTATCCGCGCCGTCGCGCGGGGTCTTGATCGGATAGCGGATCGATTCGTCCATCGTTTCGGCGAGGCCGCCGAATTTGCCGATGTCGAGATAGACCCAGCGGATGTCCTCTTCCTCGCTCTTCTTGGAGACGAGGACGACTTCCGTCTCGATCACGCCGGCATTGCCGACCATGCCGCGGCCCGGCTCGATGATCGTTTCCGGGATGCGGTTGCCGAAGTGCTTGCGCAGCGCCTTGAAGATGGCATTGCCGTAGGATTTCACCGTCGGCACGTTCTTCAGATACTTGGTCGGGAAGCCGCCGCCGAGATTGACCATCGACAGGTTCATGCCGCGCTCGCCGCACTCCTTGAACACCGCGGCGGCGGAGGCCAGCGCGCGGTCCCAGGCGTTGGTGTTGCGCTGCTGCGAGCCGACGTGGAACGAGATGCCGTAGGCTTCCAAGCCGAGCTTCTTGGCATGGTCGAGGACGTCCGGCGCCATGGCCGGTTCACAGCCGAACTTGCGCGACAGCGGCCATTCGGCGCCGACGCAGTCGAACAGGATGCGGCAGAACACTTTCGAGCCGGGCGCGACGCGCGCGACCTTCTCGACCTCGGCCTTGCAGTCCACCGCGAAGAGGCGGACGCCGAGTTCGAAGGCGCGCGCGATGTCGCGCTCCTTCTTTATGGTGTTGCCGTAAGAGATGCGGTCCGGCGTCGCGCCGGCGGCAAGCGACATCTCGATCTCGGGGACCGAGGCGGTGTCGAAGCACGAGCCGAGCTTGGCCAGAAGCGACAGCACCTCCGGCGCCGGGTTGGCCTTCACGGCGTAGAACACGCGCGTGTCGGGCAACGCCTTCGCGAAGGCGGTGTAGTTGTCTTTGATCACGTCGAGGTCGACGACGAGGCAAGGACCGTCCTCACGACGGCTCTTGAGAAATTCCCGGATGCGCTCAGTCATTGGCGCTAGTCCCCACAGCATTGGGCCACGAAGGGCCCGTGTTGCGTGAGCTTTGAGGGTGCGGTCGGACGTGCGCGTTGGAGAACGCACGCACCGAGCGACTCTCGTCACTCACTCAAGCGCTGCCTTGGATTGGATTGGGGAGACCCCGATCCGCACGTCTGGCGGCAAGGATGAACAAGCCTCTTCTGTTTCTCGATCCCGGGGTTGGACTCCCGAGAGGGACTCAGAAAGGCCCGATCGTCGTTGCTTCAAGGCGCGTCCCCTGCTGAGAGCAGGGTTTGCCGGTTTTGCCTCCGGCTGCCGGTCAGAGTTCTTGGAGAGGTTTTGGCTTCTCTCTCCAGGCGGCTGGCGGGCCTCTTGTCCCGCTACCTACCGACCGACACACGCCCACAGGCACGTGCGAAGTTGGGCACTCATGGAGATAGTGGATTCCAGCCGCGATGCAAGAAATTTATTACCGGCCGCGCAAATTATTCTTAACTTTTTTGAGGCGCGCCGGTCGCGCGCGTCACTCGGTGAAGGGCTCGATGCGCTTCGCGTTGCGCACGAACTGCACCATGATCGCGGCGCCTGCGGCGAGGAAGATGACGTCGAGCACCCGCGCCACGTAGCCGCCGAGCTCGAACAGGGTCGCGATTGCCCAGGAGCCGGCGAAGGCCGCGCCGAACACTTCGGCGCCGATCAGGATCGCGGCGCTCACCACGGTAAGCACGTTGAGCCAGTGGATCCGGCGTGGCGAACGGGCGGAAGCGTCCATTTTTTCTGCCTTCTTGCGGTCCCGTGAGCCGGGGGTTACGTCCAAGTTATGGCTCGCGGCGGGCGCAATGAAGCCGAACGGGACGGCGGGATCAAGGCAAAAGGAACTTCATGACGGCGGCATCGAACCCGTTACTGGCGGACTGGAGCGGCGCGTTTGGCCTGCCGCCGTTCGGCGCGGTCAAGCCCGAGCACTTTGGTCCGGCCTTCGAGGCGGCGCTCGCCGCTCACCGGGCCGAGATCGACGCAATCGCGGCCGCCAAGGCGCCGCCGAGCTTCGCCAACACCATTGAGGCGATGGAACGGGCCGGGCAGGCGCTCGACAAGGTGTCCAATGTCTTCTTTGTCCTGGCTGGCGCCCATACCAGCGACGCGATCGAGGCGGTCGAACGGGACATTTCCCCCAAGCTCGCCCGGCATTCCAACGCCATCTACCTCGATGCGGCGCTGTTTCGCCGAATCGACGAGCTTTGGCGGCGTCGGACCAGCCTCGGGCTCAATCCGGAGCAGGCGCGTGTTCTCGAGCGCTACCACATCCGATTCGCCCGCTCTGGCGCGGGCCTCGACCAGACCGCCAAGGATCGCCTGGCCGCCATCAACGAGCGGCTGGCGACTTTGGGAACCCAATTCGGCCAGAACGTGCTGGCGGACGAAAAGAGCTGGGCTCTCATCCTGGAAGAGAGCGATCTCGCCGGCCTGCCCGACTTTGCAAAGTCCGCAGCCAAGGCGGCAGCCGAATCGCGTGGCAAGCCTGGGAAATATGCGATCACTTTGGCGCGGTCCTCGATCGAGAGTTTCTTGCAGTTCTCCGCCCGCCGGGACCTGCGGGAAAAAGCCTTCGCCGCATGGACCAGCCGGGGTGAGAACGGCGGGGCTAGCGATAATCGTGCCCTGATCGCGGAGATGGTTGCGTTACGGGCGGAGCGGGCGCGTCTTCTCGGCTTTGCTTCGTTCGCTGACTATCGCCTCGACGATCAGATGGCGAAGACACCCGCCAATGCCCGCAAGCTGCTCGACGAAGTCTGGGGACGCGCCAAGGCGCGCGCGGGACAAGAGCGCGATGCGTTGCAGAAAATGGCGGCGGAGGAGGGCGGCAACTTCGCATTGGCGCCGCATGACTGGCGCTACTATGCGGAGAAGGTTCGCAAGGCCAGGTTCGACCTCGACGAAGCCGCGGTGAAGCCCTACCTCGCGCTCGACAACATGATCGCCGCGGCATTCGAAACCGCGCGGCGGCTGTTTGGTCTATCATTCAAGCCGGTCCAGGTGCCCCTCCATCACCCTGACGCGCGCGCGTGGGAGGTCACCAACGCCGCCGGCCAGCATGTTGGGCTTTTCATAGGCGACTACTTTTCCCGGCCGTCGAAGCATTCCGGTGCCTGGATGACCTCGCTGCGCGATCAGGAGAAATTGAAAGGGGATGTGCGGCCGATCATCCTCAATGTCTGCAATTTCACCAAACCCGCCGAGGGCGAACCCGCGCTGCTGTCATTCGAGGACGCGCGCACATTGTTTCATGAGATGGGGCACGGGCTTCACGGCCTGCTGTCCAACGTGACTTACCCCGCGCTCGCTGGTACCGCGGTGTCGAGCGATTTCGTCGAACTGCCATCGCAGCTCTATGAACACTGGCTGGAGACGCCGGAAATCCTCCAGAAGTTCGCGCGTCACTACAAAACCGGCGAGGCGATGCCGCAGGCGCTGCTCGACAAGGTGCTGGCGACGCGCACCTTCAATCAGGGCTTCGCCACGGTCGAATACACGGCGTCGGCGCTGGTCGATCTCGACCTTCATGGCTTGCCGAAGCCCGAGGCGCTCGATGTGTCGGCTTTCGAGAAACAGGCGCTGGCGCGCATCGACATGCCGGCGGAGATCGTGATGCGCCACCGCCTGCCGCACTTCCAGCACCTGTTTTCGGGCGGCGGCTATGCGGCGGCTTACTATTCCTACATGTGGTCCGAAGTGCTCGACGCCGACGCCTTCGAGGCTTTCAAGGAAGCGGGCGACCATTTCGATCCGGCGACCGCCAAGAAGCTGCGCGACTACATCTATTCCGCCGGCAATCTGCGCGATCCGGCGGAGGCGTATCAGGCTTTCCGCGGCCGCCTGCCCAAAGTCGATGCGCTCCTCAAGAAGCGGGGGCTTGCGGATGCTGCTGTTGGTGGCGACGCCTAGATGAGCCTGCACAGCGCCGGTCATCGCCGCGGCGTGGTCTGCGCCCCGCACATGGGCGCGGTCGAGGACGGCCGCCGCGTTCTGGCGGAAGGCGGCAACGCCATCGAGGCGACGATCGCCATGGCGGCGTCGATCGCCGCCGTCTACCCGCACATGAATCACTTCGGCGGCGATGGCTTCTGGTTGATCCGCGAGAAAAGCGGCCGGGTGCGCGCGCTGATGGGCGCTGGGGGCGCGGGGTCGAAGGCGACGCCGCGGCTCTACAAGGACGCTGGCGACGCCGAGATTCCGGCGCGCGGGCCACTCGCCGCGCTCACAGTACCCGGCGCGGTCGGCGCGATCATGCTGGCGGCCGACGCCGCCAAAGCCGCAGGCGGCAAGCTGCCGCGCGACGTGCTTCTTGCCGGCGCGGTCCGCCATGCGCGCGATGGCTATACCGTCACGCGCAGCCAGGCGCGGCTCACCGCCGAAAAGCTGCCTGAGATGGGCACGGCGTCCGGCTTTCGCGAGACATTTCTCGCCGAGGGCAAGCCGCCGGCGCCCGGCGCAAAGCTCACGCAGACCGCTTTTGCCGCGATGCTCGAGCAACTCGCCCACGCCGGCTTTGAGGATTTCTACCGTGGCGATATCGGCCGCGAGATTGCCGCCGATCTCGACAGGATCGGCTCGCCGGTTACGCGTGGCGACCTGGAAAAATATCAGGCCGTGGTCACCGAACCGCTGAGCGTCGTCACGCAAGCCGGCACGCTCTACAACACGCCGCCGCCCACGCAGGGGCTCGCCTCTCTCATCATCCTGGCGCTGTTTGAACGTCTGCGCGTCGACAAGGCTGAGAGCTTCGAACACATTCACGGCCTCGTCGAGGCCACCAAGCGCGCCTTCCGGGTGCGTGACCGTGTCGTGACCGATCCCAAGATCGCACCGCCGCTCAACAGTTATTTGTCGGCGCGCTTCCTTGATGCCGAGACGGCGAAGATCGATCCGCGCAAGGCGGCACAATGGCCCGCGCCCTATGGCGAAGGCGACACGATCTGGATGGGCGCGGCGGATTCCTCCGGGCTCGTCGTGTCCTACATCCAGTCGTTGTACTGGGAGTTCGGCTCAGGCTGCGTGCTGCCGAAGACCGGGATTGTGATGCAAAATCGCGGCGCGAGCTTTTCGCTCGACCCGAAGGCGCTGAACGTGCTCGCGCCGGGCAAGCTGCCTTTCCATACGCTCAATCCCGCGATCGCGTCACTCAAGGACGGCCGCGTCATGGCCTATGGGACTATGGGCGGCGACGGTCAGCCGCAATCGCAGGCGGCGCTGTTCACCCGCCATGTCACGTTCCGCCAGCCGCTCGACATTGCGCTGGATGCGCCGCGCTGGCTGCTGGGCCGCACCTGGGGATCCACCCACACCAATTTGCGGATGGAATCGCGGTTCGACGGCAATCTGATCGATCGGCTAATGTCGGCCGGCCACGACGTGGCGGTGATCGACGAGTCCTATTCCGACACGATGGGTCACGCCGGTGCGGTCGTGCTGCATCCCAACGGCACGCTGGAAGGCGGCCATGACCCGCGCGCCGATGGCGGCGCGGCGGGGGTCTGAACATTTTGTTCTGGTGTTCGTTATCGGTGATCTGAGGTTCGGCGCATGAGCCACTCACCCAATAGTTCTCATTCGGATGATCGCGCGCACGGTCACGCCCATGATCACGGGCATTCCCATGCTCATGTGCTGGAGCGCATAAATTTCGGCCGCAGCTTTGCCATCGCAACGGCGCTGAACACGGTGTTCATGATTGCGGAGGTGATCTACGGCTTCTATGCGAATTCGCTCGCGCTGCTTGCCGACGCTGGACATAACTTTAGTGACGTCATTGGTTTGGTGATCGCCTGGGTTGCGTTTGCAGTGTCAAACTGGCGGCCGAGCAGCCGTTACACATTCCGCCTTCAGGGCGCTTCGATCCTTGCAGCGCTGGCGAATGCGCTGATCCTTCTTGTCGCCACCGGCGCCATCGCCTGGGAGGCCATCAGGCGTTTTGCCGAACCTCCGCAGGTCTCAAGCGGCATCGTGATTGCGCTCGCTGCGATCGGTGTGTGCGTCAACGGCATATCAGCGTACTTCCTGCATCACGGGCGCAAACAAGACCTCAATATGCAGGGCGCGTTTATTCACATGGTGGCGGACGCCGCGGTGTCGTTTGCCGTGATCCTCGCCGCCTTGGGTATCCGGGCGACCGGGTGGCAATGGCTTGATCCGGCGGTAAGCCTTCTCATTGCCGCCGTGATCCTGTTCGGCACCTGGGACTTGTTGCGCGAGTCGTTCCGCTTATCGCTGAATGCGGCGCCGAGCGGGGTCGATCCCTCCGCAGTCCAAGCTTATCTCGAGACTCTTAAGCCGGTCCACGCCGTCCACGATCTGCATATTTGGGCGATGAGCACGACCGCGACGGCCATGAGCGTCCACGTTGTGGTTAAGGACGCACATCCCGGAAATGATTTTCTGCATGAAGTCGGTCATGAACTGGCGCATCGCTTTAACATCAGCCACCCGACGATCCAGATCGAGCTCGATGATGCCCGCAAGTGCCCGCTCGCGCACGACCATGCAGCCTAAATGCGGGAAAGCTGGTATATTAGGGCGATGATCCGATGGATTCTCGCTTTGCTGCTTTTCGCCGCGCTCGCCTCGGCGGCACAGGCGCATCCGCACATCTGGGTCACGATGCGGGCTGAGATCGTCTATGCGCCCGACGGCGCGATTATCGGCATCAAGAATGCCTGGTCGTTCGACGACATGTTCTCGACCATGGCGACGCAGGGCATCGACGCGGCCGAAAAGGGCAAATTCACGCGCGAGGAATTGAAAGACCTCGCGGAGGTCAACGTCTCCTCGCTGAAAGGCTATGATTACTTCACGTCGGCTAACGCGGACGGGACGAAGGTGCAGTTCAAGGATCCCGCGGACGGCGAATACTGGCTCGACTACAAGGATCAGATCCTGACGCTGAATTTCACTCTGAAATTCGATACGCCAATCAAGCCGCGCGAACTCGACATCGAAATCTACGACCCGACCTATTACATCGACTTTGCCTTTGCGAAGTCGCGGCCGGTTTCGGCGGCCAATGCGCCGGCAGACTGCACGCTGACCTCGCTGGTGCCGCAGGAGTTGAGCTATCAGGAGGGCAAGAAGCTTGCGGAATCCTTCTTCAACAATCCTTCCAATGCATCGAGCTGGGGTTCGCAAATGGCCAGCAAGATCAAGGTGACGTGCCCGCGCTGACAAGCGCGGGGGGAGGCCGGGGGATGCGATTGAACCGTCTGATCCTGCTGGTCGTCGTGCTGTTGGCCATTGGCGTGTGCGCGGATCTCGCTTTGGCGCAGCCCTTTGGCGCGCGTCCCCCTGCGCCGGCCGGCGGCGTCACCGGATGGATTCTCGCCAAGCAAGCCGAATTTTACCGCATGCTGTCCGCCGCGGTGCGCGCCGCCAAGGCCGACGGCAGCGCCGCGTGGGGCTTGCTCGGCATTTCGTTTCTCTACGGCATCTTCCACGCGGCTGGGCCTGGGCACGGCAAGGCGGTGATCTCGTCCTACCTCGTCGCCAATGATGAGACCTGGACGCGCGGCCTCATTCTCTCCTTCGCCTCGGCGCTGCTGCAGGCGTTCACCGCGATTGTCATCGTCGGCATTGCCGCCGCGATCATCGGCGCCAGCGCGCGGGCGATGGGCAATACGGTGCGGATAATCGAAATCGTAAGCTACGCGCTGATCGCGCTGATCGGCGCGCGGCTTTTATGGGTGAAGGGGCGGGCGCTGCTAGCTCTGCTGATGCCGCGCAAGGCCGCTCACGCGCACGATCACAATCACGATCATCCGCATCATCATGGCCACGACCATCATCACGAGCACCATCATGATCACCACCATCACGATCACGAGGATGATCACGCGTCGGCGTGGGGTCACGCGCACGGCCCAGAGCCGGGCGAACTGAAAGGCCGCGACTGGTGGAAGCGCGGACTGGCCGCGATCTTTGCGGTCGGGCTGCGGCCTTGCTCGGGCGCGATCATCGTTCTTGTTTTCGCGCTGGCGCAGGGGCTGTTCTGGATCGGCGTGGCCTCGACCCTCATGATGGGCCTCGGCACGGCCATAACCGTCGCCGCCATTGCCACGCTTGCCGTTGCCGCGCGCGGCCTCGCCGGCCGCTTCGCGGCGTCACGGCCCGGCGCCGGCATGATCGCGCTGCGGGCGCTCGAAACCGGCGCCGCTGCCGTGGTGCTTGCCTTCGGGGTGTTGCTGCTGGCCGGTTATCTCGCCAGCGAACGGCTCGGTTTCTAGCTTCGGCTTCCTGACTGCGCGAAGTCTCGCCTCGCGAGATGCGAATTGCGCGCGGCGATCCGCGCATTACGCTTCGGCCATGCCGGATTTTCTCGCCAAGCTCGGCGTCGAGCATCCCATCGTTCTTGCGCCCATGGCCGGCGGCACTGGCACGCCGCAACTGGTGGCGGCGGTGTCCAACGCCGGGGGTTTGGGATCATGGGGCGGCGCCTATTCGACGCCGCAGCAAATTCTGGACGCCGCGCGCGCGATCCGCGCGCTCACCAGCAAGCCGTTTGCGATCAACCTGTTCGCGGGCGGGTACGAGCCGGAACGGACCGTCGATCCGGCGCCGATGCTGGCGCTGCTCGGCGACATCCATCGTGAGCTTGGGCTGACAGCACCGGTGCTGCCGCCGAATCCCCGCAGTCCGTTTGATGATCAGCTTGCCGCCGTGATCGAAGCGCGCCCCGCGGTGTTCAGCTTCACATTTGGGCTTCCGGACGCCGATGCATTCGCGCGGCTGCGGCGCGCGGAAATCGTGACGTGCGGCACTGCGACGACGGTCGAGGAGGGAAAGCGACTGGCAGAGGCCGGCGTCGATTCAATCGCCGCGCAAGGCGAAGAGGCGGGCGCGCATCGCGGCACCTTCATAAACTCATTCAAGGCGTCGATGGTCCCGATGCGGGCGCTGACGCGGGGCCTGCTCAAAGAAACGCGCGCTCCCGTTATCGCGTCCGGCGGCATCATGGATGGGCGGGAAATCGCCGAGGTGCTTGGGATGGGTGCCGTTGCCGGTCAGCTCGGCACGGCGTTCGTCGCATGTCCCGAAAGCGGTGCGCCTCAGGCATACAAAGACGCGATCCTCGCGGCACGCAGCGACGACACCGACATCACGCGGGTCTTCTCCGGCCGGCCGGCGCGCGGCCTGCGCAACCGCTTCATGGCCGTCGCGCGCGAGGAATGGATTCTGCCATTCGGGCAGCAGAACGACTTGACCCGGCCGATGCGCGGAGAGGCCGGCAAGCAAGGCAAGGCCGATTATCTTTCGCTGTGGGCAGGCCGGGGCGTCGCGCAGGCGCGTTCCATGCCAGCCGCCGAGCTGGTGCGCACTTTGGTGGCGGAGATGGCGGCCACGCGCTGACGCCAAAACAGTATACTGGGCGTTATGCCGGCCCGTTCAAATGTTTTCGCCGACGCAATCGACCGCCTCACCGGCGCGATCGGCCGCGCGGCGGCGTGGCTGGTGCTTGTCGTGGTGGGTTTGCAATTCACATTGGTCGCAGCGCGCTATGTGTTTGGCGTCGGCTCGATCTGGCTCAACGAAACCGTCATTTACGCGCACGCCGGGCTGTTCCTGTTGGCAGCGGCGTGGACATTAAAGGCCGGCGGCCATGTGCGGGTCGACATTTTCTACGAGCGCGCGACGCCGCGCACCCGCGCCATCGTTGATCTCGCCGGCGCGCTGCTGCTGTTGCTGCCCTTTACGCTCGTCATGCTGTGGCTTGCTGCACCCTATGCGGCGCGCTCATGGGCAATTCTGGAGCGTTCGCGCGAAGCGAGCGGCCTGCCGCTGGTGTTCGTGCTGAAAACGCTGATCCCGGCTTTTGCCGTCCTGCTGGCGCTGCAGGGCGTCGCGCAGGCGATCCGGGCCTGGGCGCAGCTGCGCAAGCGACGGCGCTAATGGCTTTACCGGAAATTTTCGCCGTCTTGATGGTCGTCGCGGTCTGTGCCGCGCTGATGGCCGGTTATCCGGTGGCGCTGACGCTTGCCGGCGTGTCGCTCGCATTCGCGGCTTTCGGCCACCTCGTCGGGGCGATGAATTTTGCCATTCTCGGCGCGTTGCCGCAGCGCGTGTTCGGCGTGATGACCAACGAGGTGCTGCTCGCCATTCCCATGTTCATATTGATGGGGGTGATGCTCGAGCGTTCGCGCATTGCCGAGGATTTGCTCGAGACAATGGCCCGGATGTTCGGCCGCGTGCGCGGCGGGCTCGCTTATGCCGTGGTGATCGTCGGCACGCTGCTCGCGGCGGCGAAAGGCGTGGTCGGCGCAACGACAGTCGCCATGGGACTGATCGTGCTGCCCGCGATGCTGCGCTTTGGCTACGACAAAAGACTATCGGCGGGTATCGTCGCGGCGACGGCGACTTTGGCGCAGATTTTCCCGCCGGCGACCGTGCTCATTTTGCTCGGCGACCAGCTCGGCAATGCCTATCAGGCGGCGCAGCTCGCGCAGGGCAAGTTCTCGCCCGATGTCGTGACGGTGAGCGATTTGTTCGCGGGCGCGCTCATTCCCGGCTTCGCCTTGGTCGGGCTCTACACGCTGTTTCTTGTGGTGGTCGCGATCTTCCGCCCGGCGATGATGCCGCCCATGAAGCGTGCTCCGCGCGGTGCGACTCTCGCCAAGCTCGGCGAGCTGCTGATTGCGCCATTGCTGCTGATCCTTTTGGTGCTCGGTTCGATCCTTGGCGGCGTCGCCACGCCAACCGAAGCGGCTTCGATCGGCGCGGTGGGGGCGATTGTTCTGGCGGCGCGCAAGATGCCGATCGGCCCGCTACTCGCGCCGGTCGCGCAGAAGACCGCGCAGATCACGGCG
>JAFBAG010000004.1 GCA_019247925.1 Pseudolabrys sp. | reverse complement strand
CTCAAGGATCACCCCGATCTCGTGAAGCGCGTGCTCGCGGTCTATGAGGAGGCGCGCAAGTTCTCGCTCGCCAATTACGCCGAAGAGAAGCGCGCCTTCCAGGCGGTGACAAAATTGTCCGATGCGGTCGCCGACAAGCAGCTCAAGGAGCGCACCACGATCACCTTCAACAAGATCGGCCCGGAGCAGCGGGACTCGATCCTGCAAGCCGGCATCGCCTTGCAAAAGGCTGGCGTGATCAAGGAAGACGTCGACGTCAAGAAGGCGCTCGACGACCTAATCGTCGACCAGTACGTCGCAACGAATTAGCCTCGTTGTCATTCCGGGTTCGCGAGCGGGCGCTCGCGCCCCGGAATGACGATTACAGCTTGCGTTGGACATGCGTATTCATGTCTCTTGTACAAATGAGCGTGCGTGACGAGCCGGTGGCCGTGACTGAGAAACCCGGGCGGAAGCCCGGTTTCGGCCGTCATTCGAGGCTCGTTTTCGGCCTGGTTGTCCCGGTGGTTCTTGCGCTCGGCTGGGAAATCCTGGTGCGCCTCGGTCTCGCGAATGGCCGGCTGGTGCCGCCGCCTTCGGTCATCTTCGCGACTTTCGCCGAGCTCGCCCGCAGCGGCGAATTGCAGCGGCACATTCTCGTCACGACGAGCCGGGTCGCAGCCGGCTTCGCCATCGGCACGATCACCGGCACTTTGCTCGGTGCGATTTCGGGCTATTCGGCGCTGACGCGGCGGCTGTTTGACCCGACCTTGCAGGCCTTGCGCGCGATTCCATCGATCGCCTGGGTGCCGCTCTTTATTCTGTGGTTCGGCATCTTCGAGGGATCGAAGATAACGCTGATTTCGGTCGGCGTGTTCTTCCCGGTGTATCTCGGTGTCATGGGCGCGGTGATGTCGGTCGACCGCAAGCTGGTCGAGGTCGGCCGCGCCTTTCGGCTTTCTCCGGTCGCCATGGTGCGGCGTATTTTGCTGCCGGCGGTGCTGCCGGCCTATGTGATCGCGTTGCGCTCCGGGCTCGGGCTCGGCTGGATGTTCGTGGTCGCCGCGGAATTGCTCGGCGCGTCTGAGGGTCTGGGCTTTCTGCTGGTCGATGGCCAGCAACTCGGCAAACCCGCGCAGATCGTCGCGGCAATCGTGGCCTTCGCCATTATCGGCAAAATCAGCGACTGGATCATCGTGCTTGCGACGGCGCCATTGTTGCGCTGGGAAGACCGTTTCAGCGCGGAACGGGTGGCCGACTGATGCTCACGCTCGAAAACGTCAGCAAGACCTATCCGAACGGGGTCCACGCGTTGGAGAAGATTTCGCTCGAGGTAAAACCGGGTGAAGTCATTGTCATCGTCGGCGGGTCCGGCTGCGGCAAGTCCACGTTGCTGCGCGCGATTTCCGGCCTCGACACGCCGAGCCGCGGCCGCGTCGTCCTCGACGGCGTCGAGATCAAATTGCCGCAGGAGCAGATCGGCATCATCTTCCAGGAGCCGCGGCTGCTGCCTTGGCTCTCCGTCGCCGACAATGTCGGCTTCGGGCTCGACAACCGGCCGCGCGCCGAGCGCAGGGAACGCGTCGCCGAGGCGTTGGCTCGCGTGGGCTTGTCCGACAAGGCTGATGTCTGGCCGCGCGAATTGTCGGGCGGGCAGGCGCAGCGCGTCGCCATCGCCCGCGCGCTGGTGCCGCGCCCGCAAGTGCTTCTCCTCGACGAGCCGTTCTCGGCGCTCGACGCCTTCACACGCACGGATTTGCAGGATCATCTCCTCTACCTGTGGGCGGATACGCGGCCGACGCTCATTCTGGTCACCCATGACGTCGAGGAGGCGATCGTGCTGGCGGACCGCATTTTTGTGATGCGGCCGCGCCCAGGGCAGATCTTCGAGGAGATCCCGGCCGATCTGCCGCGCCCGCGCGACCGCCAATCGGCGGCGTTCGATTTCGTCAAACGCCGGGTGCTCGCCGCGCTCGACCGCTCGCTGGCGCGCGACGCACGTATCGATGACCGCAAGACCGACGCCGAAACCGGCGCGGCGATGTGGTGGTGACTTGCTGCCTGCGTATGTGCTTTCTTCCGGCCATGACCAGCGTGATCCGGGAGTAGGGTGAGATGCGTAGTTTCAAGGTCTGCGAGTGCGGCGCGCCGCTGCAGATGATCGAGGAGCCGACGCCGCAGCCGGTTGGCACGCAGGTGCTGCTCAAGGTGAAGGCGGCCGGCGTCTGCCATTCCGACATTCACATTTGGGACGGCTATTACGAGCTCGGCGGCGGTAAGCGCCTCAAGCTCCTGGAGCGCGGCATCAAGCTGCCGCTCATCATGGGCCATGAAAATGTCGGCGAAGTCGTCGCGGTCGGACCTGACGCGAAGGGCGTGAAGGTCGGCGCGACCTTGCTCGCCAATCCCTGGATCGGCTGCGGCGAGTGCGTCGTGTGCCGGCGCGGCGAGGAAAATCTCTGCAAGACGCCGAAGAATCTTGGCGTGTTCTCCGATGGCGGCTATGCGACTCATCTGATGGTGCCGCATCCGCGCCATTTGTTCGAAATCGGCAAGCTGACGCCGGTCGAGGCCGCACCGCTCGCTTGTTCCGGCGTCACCGCTTATGGCGCGCTCAAAAAAGTTGGCCCCATCATCAAGGACGAGCCGGTCGTCATTATCGGCGCGGGCGGCGTCGGCCTGATGGGCGTGACGCTGCACAAGGCGATGGGCGGCAAGAGCGTCATCATGGTCGATATCGATCCGGTTAAGCGCGAGGCCGCGCTGAAAGCCGGTGCCGTCGCCGCGATTGATGGTAAGGCGCCGGATGCGGCGAAGCAGATCATCGCCGCGACCAATGGCGGCGCCTGGTCGGTGATCGATTTCGTCGGCTCTTCGGACACGGTGAAGCTCGCTGTGGATTCGCTCGTCACCAAGGGCGGCAAGGTGATCGTGGTCGGCCTGTTCGGCGGCGACATCACGGTGTCGACGCCGTTCTTCCCGATGCGCGCGATGACGATCATGGGTTCCTATGTCGGCAGCCTGCCGGAGATGAAGGAATTGCTGGAGCTGGTGAACCGCACCGGCGTGCCGCCGGTGCCGCTGAAGACGCGGCCGCTCGAAGACGCAAACGCGGCGCTCAACGATCTCAAGGCCGGCAAGGTGGTCGGCCGCGTTGTGCTCACGCCCGCCTAAGAACACGCGAAAAGGAGAACGACAATGGACGCAGCCGGCTTGCGCGCGATGCAGGCGCCGATCAAGGACAAGTATAAGACCGACGCCAAGGCGGCCTTCATCACCCTGAAGGCAAAGGGCTCGCTCGACGACACCAACATCGCCTGCAAGGTCGAGACCGGCCGCGCGCTCGCGGTGGCCGGGCTGCATCCGGCGACCGGCGGCTCCGGCATGGAACTGTGCTCGGGCGACATGCTGCTCGAGGCGCTCGTCGCCTGCGCCGGCGTGACGCTGAAGGCGGTGTCCACCGCGCTCGAAATTCCGCTGAGATCCGCCAATGTCTCGGCGGAAGGCGATCTCGATTTCCGCGGCACTTTGGGCGTCGCGAAAGATGCGCCGGTCGGCTTCGCGCAGATCCGTCTGCGCTTTGATGTCGTCACCGACGCGCCGCAGGACAAACTCGACCAGCTGCTGAAACTGACCGAGCGCTATTGCGTGGTTTACCAGACCATCAAAAGCGGCCCGCCGGTCGAGGTGAAGCTGCAGCGGGCCTAGCCGCTGCATTCCAGAATCGATGTCCCCCGACCTCTATTTCGTCCTCACGCTCGTCGTGCGCATGGCCGTCACGGCGGGCTTTTTGCTCGCGGCCACGATCATCGCCGAGCGCGCCGGGCCGCTGATCGGCGGCCTGGTGGCGACGCTGCCGATCAGCGCCGGGCCGGTCTATATTTTCCTCGCGCTCGATCATGATGCGGCATTCATCGCGCATGGCGCGCTGGGCAGCCTCGTCACCAACGCGCTCAACGTGATTTTCGCGCTGGTCTATGTGCTGCTGGCGCAGAAGCGCTCGCTCACGATAAGCCTCGCCAGCGCTTTCGCGGTGTGGATCGCGCTCACCTACAGCGCAGGCTTCGTGCGTTGGACGTTGCTGTTGGCGATCATCCTCAACCTCGCGGCGCTCGCGGTCTCGTTGTGGCTCTCGGCGCCCATGCGCCATGTCCGCGCGCCGGTCGTCCATGCGCGCTGGTATGATCTCGTGATGCGCGCCGCCATGGTGGCCCTCCTGGTCGGTGTCGTCGTCACATTGAGCTTCCGCATTGGCCCGACCGCGTCGGGCAACCTCGCGGTCTTTCCGATCGTTTTGACGAGTCTGATACTGATTCTGCACCGGCGCATCGGCGGCAAGCCGACCGCGGCGGTGATGGCGAATGCGGTGATCGGGCTCGCCGGCTTCGGCGTGGCGGTCATGGTGCTGCACCTGACCGCCGTGCCGCTCGGCTCCGCGCTTGCTCTTGCATTGACGCTGCTCGTTTCGATGGGCGGCAATCTCATTATCTTCCTGATGCGCCGTCGCGCCGCTGCCGCGGCGGCTGCCGCCGGATCGGGTGGCGTGCCATGAGCGCGCTGCTGGCAACACCGCTGTTCTGGTATGGCCTGACGCTCAAAATCGCGATGACGGCTGGTATCGTCGTTGCCGCCTCGCTCATCGTCGAGCGCAGCGGGCCCTTCATCGGCGCGCTGATCGCGGCGCTGCCGACCGCCGGCGGCGCGGCTTTGATCATCCTCGCCTTCGAGCATCCGCCGCAATTCATCGCCGACAGCGTGATCGGCAGTTTGATCGCCAACGCCGCCTGCGCCGTCTATGCGCTCGCTTACGCATGGTTGGCGCAAAGCCGCCGGCTGCTGCCCGCACTTGGCGGCGCGCTCGCCATCTGGCTTGGCCTGGTGCTCGTCTCGCGGCTTTATCCCTGGACCATCGTCAGCGTTGTCGCGGTGAATGCGCTGATCTATCCGCTGACGATCTGGGCAGGCACACATTTCCGCAGCGAAGGCGCGCGCAGCAAAGTGGCGCTGACCGCGCGCGACCTCGCCTGGCGCGCCGGTATCGTGACGTTCGTTGTTATCGCCGTGACGCTGGCGAGCCATTCGATCGGCTCAACGATGTCGGGGGCCTTTGCCTTTTTCCCGGTGGCGATGAGCTCGTTCTTCATCATCATCCACACGCGGCTCGGCGGAAAGGCGGCGGCGAGCGTCGCCGCCCATGTGCAGGCGCCGCTGATCGGCCTCGGGCTCGGCTTCGTCGCCGTACATTTCCTGGCTGTGCCGCTCGGCGTGTGGTGGTCTTACCTGATCGGCCTGAGCATTGGCGTTGCCTGGAACGGCCTGCTCTGGGCCGCCCGTAGAGCCCGGCGCGCTTAACTCTTTATGATGTTCGGCAACCGCGCTTGCAGCGCGTAAAGCGCATCCATCGCCGCGCGCGGTGACATCTCGTCAGGATGCATCTCGGCCAACGCTTCGATCAGCTTTGCAATGGCATCCTCGCGCTCCGTCGCGGCGATGCGCGCCCCGGCGCCGGTGAACAACGGCAAGTCCTCGAAGCCTTTCGGCGACGCGCGGTCTTCTTCTTCCAGCTTGGCAAGAACCAGCTTGGCGCGCTCGATCACGGTCGGCGGCAGGCCGGCGAGCTTGGCGACCTGGATGCCGTAGGAACGGTCGGCGGCGCCGGCGACGACTTCATGCAAGAACACGACGTCGCCGCGCCATTCCTTCACGCGCACCGTCGCATTATGGAGCCGGGGCAGCCGCGCCGCGAGCGCTGTGAGTTCATGGAAGTGCGTCGCGAACAATGCCCGGCATTTGTTGACGTCGTGGAGATGCTCGATCGTTGCCCAGGCAATCGACAGACCGTCGAAGGTGGCGGTGCCGCGGCCGATCTCGTCGAGAATGACGAGCGAGCGGTCGCCGGCCTGGTTGAGGATCGCCGCGGTCTCGACCATTTCGACCATGAAAGTCGAACGCCCGCGCGCGAGATCGTCGGCGGCGCCGACGCGCGAAAACAGCCGGTCGACGATGCCGAGCTTGGCGGCGCGTGCCGGCACGTAGCTGCCGATCTGCGCCAGCACCGCGATCAGCGCGTTTTGGCGCAAGAACGTCGATTTGCCGGCCATGTTCGGGCCAGTGATCAGCCAGATGCGTCCCGCGTCGGCGCCTTCGGGAGCGGAGAGGTCGCAATTATTGGCGATGAAGGGCGTGCCGTCCCGCGCCAGGGCCTGTTCGACGACCGGATGGCGGCCGCCTTCGATCGAAAAATTGCGCGAGGCATCAAGGAGTGGCCGCACGTAGCTGCGTTCGACCGCCAGCGCAGCAAGCGCCGCCGTCACGTCGAGCACGGCGAGGGCTTCGGCGGCGCGCTTGATCGACGGGCCTTGGGAGGCGACCGCTTCCATAAGGTGGTCGAAAGCGGCGAGTTCGATGCCGAGCGCGCGGTCGGCCGCGCCGACAATTTTCGCTTCGAGGTCGCCGAGCTCCGTCGTGGTGAAACGCACCTGGCCGGCCAGCGTCTGGCGATGAATGAATGTCGCGTTGAGCGGCGCCGCCATCAGCCGGTCGCCATGCTGGGCGGTCACTTCGACGAAATAGCCGAGCACATTGTTGTGCCGCACCTTGAGCGTGCGAATCCCGGTTTCGTCGGCATAGCGCGCCTGCAGCGCGGCGATGATGCGGCGGCTTTCATCGCGCAAAGCGCGCGCTTCATCGAGCGTCAGGTCGTAGCCCTCGCGCACAAACCCGCCGTCGCGCTTGAGCGCGGGAAGCTCTTCCGCCAGCGCGGCGCGCAATTCGTCGGCCAGGCCGAGATGGAGCGCCCGCAACGCCTCGCCGGTTTCCTTGAGTTCGGCCGTGGCGCCGGGCAGCTTTTGCAGCATGGTCGCGATGGCGGTCGCGGCATCGAAGCCGTCGCGGATGGCGGCGAGATCGCGCGGGCCGCCGCGTCCGAGCACCAGGCGGGTCAGCGCGCGCGCGAGGTCGGGCGCGGCCTTGAGCCGCTCGCGCAGCTCGTTGCGTAGGATGGTCGAATGAACGAGTGCCGCCACCGCGTCGTGCCGCCGTGCAATCGCTTTCGCGTCGGTGAGCGGCGCAGACAGGCGCTGCGCCAGCAGGCGCGATCCGGCCGAGGTGACGGTGCGGTCGATCGCGGCGAGGAGCGAGCCCCGCCGCTCGCCCGACAAGGTGCGCATCAATTCAAGATTGGCGCGGGTCGCCTGATCGATCGCCATCGTGGCGCCGGCGCTTTCGCGCAACGGGGGCGACAGCGGCGGACGTTTGCCAAGCTGGGTGCGCTCCACATAGGTGATGCAGGCGGCGGCCGCAGTAACTTCGAGGCGCGAGAGGTTGCCGAAGGCTTCGGTCGTGGCGATGGCGAAATAGTCGGTCAGCCGCCGGTCCGCCGTCGCGCCGTCGAATACGTCGCGCGGCAGGGGCGTCACGGCGGGCAAGGCGCGCAGCCAGGGGATGAGATCGGGATCGGCATGGACGGCGTCGGAGACGATGATTTCGCCCGGTTCGAGCCGCGCGACCTCGGCCGACAAAGCGAGCCGGTCGCACTCGGTGATGCGGAATTCTCCGGTCGAGATGTCGATCCACGCAAGACCGTAGCGGTCGCCATTGCCGCTTGAAGCGAGGCGGGCGCGGGCGATGGCGAGGAGATAATTGTTGCGCCGCGCGTCGAGCAGCGTGTCTTCGGTCAGCGTGCCGGGCGTGACGAGCCGCACCACGTCGCGCTTCACGACCGCCTTGGAGCCGCGCTTCCTCGCCTCGGCGGGATCCTCAAGCTGCTCGCATACCGCGACGCGATGGCCGAGCGCGATCAGCTTGTGCAGGTATTCGTCGGCGCGCACCACCGGCACGCCGCACAGCGGCACGTCGCGGCCAAGATATTTGCCGCGCTTAGTGAGCATGATGCCGAGCGCGCGTGACGCGGTCTCGGCGTCTTCGAAGAACATCTCGTAGAAGTCGCCCATCCGATAGAACAGCAGGCAATCCGGATTGGCGGCTTTGATTTCTACATATTGAGCCATTGCAGGCGTGACGCGGGTGTCGTCATTCGACACGCGTTCGACGTCAGGCTCGTTGGTTGCGGCCAGCGGCTCTGCCATGCCCTCAAGCAGTAGCAGATGGCATCGCCGCTTTCACACGACCGTCACGAACAACCCACAGCTAAAAGAATCGAAAGCGTTGGCCGTTCAATAACTTAGGGTGTCAGGCGGGAAAGGTCTTGCCGACCAGTTTTTCGAGATTGCCGTGGTCGAGTTGCGCGCGCTTGGCCTTGTCGAGCCCCAATCCATCGAGGATTCGGATCGTCTCGCGGATGTACATCGTGCCGCCTTCCGGATCGAACGGGCAATCGGAAGCGAAGACGATCTTGTCGAAATCGTAGAACGCCATCCCGGCGTGCGTCGCGGGCTCGGCGGTGAAGGCGGCGGTGTCGGCGTAGAAAGAGTGCTTGAAATAATCGAGCGGGCGTTTCTTCAGCCGCTTGAGGACCGCGCCATAGTCCTCGTCCGACGTGCGCTGGCCGAGCACATCCCAGCCGGGACCGATGCGGCCT
>JAFBAG010000275.1 GCA_019247925.1 Pseudolabrys sp. | reverse complement strand
CCCGGCATCAGCGACAGTGCAAGAAAATGGGGGCGGCGAGCCCGCCAGCCAGACGTAGCAAACGGCCCCGGCGCCGCGACGGGACTCGATTTGATCCGGATCAATGCCGGCGCCGAGGTTGCGCCTGCATAATGCCATCATGCCAGACGCAGTCGACCGGGCCACCAAATGCGCGCGCGCGCCGAGCAGTGCCGCGCCCAGGCTGAGCTTTCCAATCGGGAAGCGGCCAAAGGGGAATATCTGAAGATCGCGGAGCAGTGGCTGACCCTCGCGAGGGAAATCGAAGAGATCGAGCGCATGCGCGTTTTTGTTGGAACGGCAGGCCGCGGCTTGGACAAGCCGGTGAGCGGGCAAACGAATACGTAGTGCCTCTATTTTTGCGATTTTGGCACGGCCCACTTTCCCCACGTCTTTCTGAGCTGATTGTAGTCCGGCGACGCCACGATCAGCCCCCTTATCGTCGCCAGCGGCGGGTTCGGCGAGCACCGCGAGCAGCTCACCTCAAAAATCAAAGCCGCGATCGTCGCCAGCGGGTGATAGTCCTTCGCCCGTAAATCCGTGTGCGTGATCATCCGGCAGCCGGGGCATTGCGTCGCGGCCACCGGCATCTCAGCCAGCACACAACATTTGATAGTCGGGAAGAAAGCGTGGCCGCGGCCGCTCGCCGCGTCCAAGTTTGAATTTTTCGCCGCCCGCGCATTGAACAGCTTCACAATGCGCTCGGCATAAGCCTTCGCCGCCGCCTTCTCTTCAGCCAGCGCCCGCTCCTCGCGGATCGCCTGGAGCAGGCTCTGCTTGCGGTATTCCTTGTCAGAGCGTTCGGGCATGGGCCTCTTCCACGCCAAATCATGCGCGGAAAAACGCCGCATTCAACTTAAACCTGCCCTAACCACAACTTACTCAAAGGCCGCCTTCGGCTTGATGAGCACGCTTCCAGCATCACGGTGGCGTGTACGCCAACGCACTGTGAATCGGCGGCCGCAAGTGTTATGTCAGTCTCATCGCTGGCAGCGGCCCTTTTCCGGCACAGGCGCCAGCGGCTGAGAGACCCTAGCGCTCCCGCCTGTTTTGACAGCGAGGAGAGCTATGCCTGAGCATCAGAACGCCGTTGCGGCGTATCCATTCAATCAGTTCAACCACCAAATTCCATGCGTGTGCGGCGGCACCGCGATCTTGACGCAGCCTCTTCCTGCCGGCGTGCTGGCTGCCGCGCCTAGCGAGCGCATCTTTGAATGCCGCCGTTGCGGCAAGAGCGTCAACTTCAGCGAACGGAGTGCCGATCGTGACGTCGCCTGACACTCCGGCGCGTTTGACCCCGGAATATTGCGCGGCGCAGGCCGATGCGTGCGTTGCCTTCGCGCGCACGGCTGAAATCGACCCGGTGCGAGTCATGCTCCATCACATCGCGGGGACATGGAAGCGCATCGCCGACGAGCTCCGGCTGCACCACTGACCATGACCGAGAAGGATCCAAAGGCAGAGCGGCAGGCGCGGCTTGCCCGCCAGGCGGTCGAAGGTGTCGCGGCGGCCAAGGAATATCGCGCCCAGTTTGATCGCACCCTGGCGAACACCGCGCGTCTGCGCGCCGAACGGCTCGTGCGCGAGGCGGACGCGCAGCAAGAGGCCGAGGCTGAGCGCGCTTCAACGCCCGTGGCAAAGCCCCCGTCAAAGCGGCAAACGAAGTCGCAGGGCAAGCCTTCGGCAAAGCCGCGCGGCGACAAGCGTCCGCGCTCGCGTTTACTGCCTAGCGCTGTCGGAACCGCGACTTAGCGCCGCGGACTCTGAACGCGCGTTCAGCGAAATAGGGAATCATTTTGAATTCCGGCCGGCGCCGGAACGTTCGCAGCCGCATCACGTTGCCTGTCGAGCGACGGTTCGCCTCGGAAACATCAGTGTGCGCTCCGTCGCGCCTCACCCAGAGGGACAGACAGGAGAACGGTATGAGAAAAGCATTACTCGCGTCCGCCGCGATGCTCGCGGCGATGAGTCTGGCGTCCGCACAGTCCACGAGTCAGGACACAAGTCGCAAGTCCGACTCCACCTCGACCACGCAGTCAAGCGACAAGCCCACGGACAAGACCAGCACCGGCGCAACGCCTTCAACCCAGAGCCAGTCATCGCCATCGTCTTCGAGCGGGCAGTCGGCGACCGGCAGCAACTCTGGATCGGGACCATCCTCGAGCACGGCGCAGAAACCTTCGACGGGCTCCTCCGACGCCAACAAGAGCGCCTCGGACAGCAGCAAGACCTCCACGCCAAGCAGCGCGAGCGGCCCGACCAGCCCCAACACGGCTTCGGGCAGCGGCTCGAATACGGGCTCTGGAACCACGACAAATAATGCCGGCAACACCAGCGGCACATCATCGAACCCGTCCAGCGCACAGTCGAATACGCCGGCGCAAACAGGAACTTCGACCAGCCCTTCGGCAGCGCAATCGGCTACGCCCGGCCAGACCGGCACGAGCGGCGCCGCGCAGCAAAACGCTGCGGGCAGCACGTCCGGCAACGTCGCCCTGAACAGCGATCAGCAGAACAGGCTGAGCGCGGCGATCAGGTCGACGCGGGTCGAGCCCGTGACTAGCGTCAACTTCTCGCTCAGCGTCGGCACCGTCGTGCCTTCAAGCGTGCGGATCCATCCCCTGCCGGACACGGTGGTTGCGATCGTGCCGCAATATCGCGGCTATGATTACATCGTCGTGCGTGACGATATCGTCATTCTTGAGCCGCGCACGCGCAAGATCGTCACGGTCATCACGAATACGGGCAACACCGCTTCCACCACGACGACCCGGCGTGTCTCGCTCAGCGATCAGGATCGCGCCGCGATCCGAAAATCGCATCGCGCCACGACAGGGTCGGCGACCCGCGTCAAGAAGATGACAGTCGGCGAGCGGATCCCTGACGATGTCGAGCTGCGCACCTTCGAGACCGAGGTGGTTCACACCGTCCCGGCTGTTCGCGAATATCGCTATATCGACCGCGCGAACGGTGGTGTTTATGTCGTTGACCCGACGGCGCGCACCATCATTGAGGAAATCGACTGATCCTCGCCGACGAAAGCCCGCGCGGCGGCCTGCCGCGCGGGCGTTTCTTCCACGCATGTTCTAACGCGGCATCTTGAGCCAGGGCGCGACGGTGCGCCCATATCGCCTTTTGCGCGCGCGAGCATTATCCTCCCCCCGTTCATGAGGAGGAAACAATGAAAACTATTGCCATTGCCTGTGTGATTTCCCTGTTCGCGGTCGCATCCGTTGCCGCGCAGGAATGCAAGGCCGTCGCCGCCGACGGCAAGCCGCTGGCCGGCGCGGCAAAAACCGCGCACCTGAAAAAATGCTGCGAAGAAACCTCCAAGGGCAAGGATGGCCGCCCGCTCGCCGGCGCCGCCAAAGCGAGCCACATCAAGAAGTGCATGGCGGGCTGAGCGCGGAATAGCCACCCGCGCGGCAAACTTAAAAATTGGCCGCGCGGGTGCTTCCCCACGCCGACGCTTTACGGCGTCGTCTCGATCACTGAAATCGCCAGGGCGGCGCTGGCGAAGGCGACGCCCAGCATGCCGAGCACGACGAGCTCCGTTCCCATCGCGCGCCTCCCTCAGCCGAAAGCAAGTTGCCCGCCGCCGCCCGGGCGATACAGGTCGCGGATACGCCGCGCCCGTTTCATGAGCCGGCCATAGTCGGTCTTCTTGGCGGCTTCGCCGTCGAGCATCCGCAGCGCTTCCATGATCTCGTCGTATTTGACGAGTGCGCCGTCGGGCGTCTCGCGCAGTTCTGGGGAGGCCTCGACCGCGCAGGCATCGGACGCCCAGGAGGCGAGGATGGCGCGTTTCTCGTTGAGGGTCAGGTCAATGTCGTTAACCACCTGGGAGGGGCGCTCGAAGGCCCGCGCCGGGTGGAGTAGCTGGTCGATCTCGAATTTTTCCCTTCTGTTCCCTTGGTCCATAGCCACATGCTCCGTCTGAGAAGGACATGGTTACGAAGGCGGCGAAACCGCCGCGGCGGGAGGATTTAGCGCAGGCTTTTTAATTTTCAAGGGGGGCGTTGGAAGGCTTGTGGCGGGATAACTTGTCATTGACCCGGCCGCCGGCCTGATTATATTCCTATCACCCGCTCATGAGGGGCGCTTCTAGAGGCGTTTCGAAGTGGAGCGGGTGCGGCGCCCGCGCGCGTGCCTCGCAAGCACGCGACCCGGGCGGTGCCGGGACGACCGGGGATGCCGGCACTATGACCGGCTGAGCCTGTCCCTGCGCCGCAACCTCCCGGCGCGATGCAAGGCGCGCCGCCTCGACGGTAAAGGAGGCTGGACGCCGCGAATGGAGCGCCGTGAGGCGAGCACGCTTCGCAGGCGTGCCCCGCGCCTCGCAAGCGCGGCTATTTCGGTGCGCTTCACGGCGCTCCATCCCCTCGTTTTTTGCGAGGGTGAAAGGCGGGACGAAAGGCGTACCCGGCGCCGCCAACAATATGGGTGCCTCGGCACGTCAAAACCGATTCGCCGGCAAACGGCGCGTCAACCGGGAACGATTGCGCACTCTGGCGCATTATTTCGTCACATTTTCTCCTGTCGGGAACCAAACACATGAACGGAACGACCCATTCGCACCATGACGTGTGCTGGGGCGCGATCATCGCCGGTGCGGCGGTGGCGTGCGCCACGACTTTATTGCTCCTTGCCTTCGCCGTCGGCGGCGGCCTCACCGTAGTCTCGCCTTGGGAAGGCGAGGGCGTGTCAGGCACCACCGTATCCTGGATGGCCGGTATCGGGCTCGTCGCGATGGCGGTGATCTCCGCTGTGCTCGGCGGCTATATCACCGGCCGCATGCGCCATGCGTGGGAAGACGTGCACGAGCATGAGCGCTACTTCCGCGATACCGGCCATGGCCTCATCACCTGGGCGGTTGCGACCCTGATGACCGCGACCGTGCTCGCGGGCGCGGCGACCCACATCACGGCCGGCGCTTCGGCGGGCTCGATCCCGGCTGCTGGCGCGGGTGCCGCGCAGGCGGCGTCCTCGCCGAGCATGGGCGACCGTTATGTTGACGTCCTGCTCCGTCCCGCGCCGGGTGGCGCTGGCCAGGCCCAGCAGATCGGCGTTAATGCGCCCCAATCGAGCGCCCAAGGCGGGGACGTCGGCGATACCCGCGCTGAAGTCTCGCGCATCATCGCCCCGGCGATGCGGCGCGGCGGTGATGTGACGGCGGCCGACCGCACCTATCTGGCGCAGGTCGTCTCCCAGCGCACCGGTCTGCCGCAGGCCGAGGCGCAACAGCGCGTCGATCAGACCATCACCCAGGCCAAGCAGGCGGCGGATGCCGCGCGCAAGGCCGCCGCGAAGGCGGCGATGTGGGTGGCGGCGTCGCTTCTGGCAGGCGCTTTTGCCGGGATGCTGGGCGCGGTCGAGGGCGGCAAGCTGCGCAACGCCCGCTGGTATGACTATCGCCCCACCACCACCGTCACGACTGTGAGGACCTAATCCATGCCGATCATCCTGTGGCTCCTTGGCGTCCCCTTCAGCCTCATTCTGATTTTGATGCTGCTCGGCGCCGCCTGACATTCAAGTTTTCACAATGTGCGAAGGCCGCCTCCGGGCGGCCTTTTGCATTTGCCGCCGCGCTGGTCACAATATCCCCGCCACGCCGGGAGACCTTTGAATGCCAGCGTTTCTGTGCACCGCTTGCGGCACGCAATACCCGCCCTCCGACGCGCCGCCGAAAGCCTGTGTGATCTGCGAGGAGGAGCGCCAATACGTCCCGCCCACCGGGCAGGGCTGGACCACCCTCGACAAGCTCAAGATCGACCGCCGCAACTCCTGGCGCGAATACGAGCCCGGTGTCACGGGCATCGGCACCGATCCGAATTTCGCCATCGGCCAGCGCGCCATTCTGATCGAGACGCCAAACGGCAATGTGTTGTGGGACTGCATCGCCTTCCTCGATGCCGCCACGATCGCCACGATCAAGGCGCGCGGCGGGCTCAAGGCCATCGCCATCTCGCACCCGCATTTTTACACGACCAACGGCGAGTGGAGCCGCGCCTTCGACTGCCCGATCTACATGCACGCGGCCGACAAGAAATGGGTGCAGAACCCGCATCCCAACATCAAGCACTGGGAAGGCGAGACGCATCAGCTTCTGCCCGACGTCACGCTGATCCGCTGCGGCGGGCATTTCCCCGGCGGCACCGTGCTGCATTGGGCGAAGGGCGCGGGCGGCAAGGGCATCGTTTGCTCCGGCGATATCCTCGCCGTCACGGCCGACCGCAAATGGCTGTCGTTCCTGCGCAGCTATCCGAACTGGATTCCGTGCTCGGTGCCGGAGGTGAAGGCGATCGGCAAGGCGATGCAGCCCTTCGCATTCGAAGTGCTCTACGGCCACTATTTCGACCGCGTCATTTCCGCCAATGCCAAAGGGGTGTTCGAGAAATCGGTCGCGCGTTACATCGCCAATATCGAGGGCACCGCGCGAAAGCCGGGTGAATAGTGGCTGACGGACCCGCCCGCATCGAAGGCTACGCCATCGTGTCGGAAGACGGCATGCTGGCCAATTCGGCGGGCGTCATGCCCGACAGCCTCAAATTCGAGGCCGACCAGACGTTCTTCGCGGACGGGCTCGACCATTGCGATGCCGTGGTGCATGGCCGCCACTCGCACGAGCAGCAGCCGCATTCGCCGCAGCGCAAACGCATCACACTCACGCATGCTGTGGCCGCGCTCGGGCCCGATCCCGGCAACGAGAAGGGCGTTCTCTGGAACCCCGCGGGTGCGCGGCTGGACCAGGTCTGGACGGCGCTCGGTATCGAAGGCGGCACGCTCGGTGTGATCGGCGGCACCGACGCGTTCGGCATGTTTCTGGTGCACTACAATGTGTTCTATCTGACGCGGGCGCCGGGCGTCACGCTTCCCGGCGGGCGTCCGGTTTTCCCTGAGGTGCCGCGCCTCACGCCGGAGCAGGTGATGACGCAACACGGGCTAGCGCAGCAAGAAGAGCGAACGCTCGATGCCGCGAAAGGGCTCATCGTGCACGTCTGGCGGCGCGGCTGAACTATTTTTTCCGGATCACCGAGACGCGGCCGCTGCGTTCGAGGCGCGCTTCCTTCACCTGGCGAATATCGTCGACGCCGCGATCGCGCAGATCCTGAGCGAGATCGTCCCGCGACATGTGGGACTTCTTCAAGGCGGCCCCGATGATACGGCCATTTTTGACGAGCACCGTGTCGTGCCCTTTCACCAGCGTGCTGAAAGAGTCCGAAGACTCCGAGAGATACGAAATGATCCAGTGGAAAAGGATCAACGCCAAAGTGCCGGCCATCGAAGGGAAGAAAGGCGCCGTCCCCGATATAGCGCGGCTCGCTACTGCGCCGATCATGATCACCAGCACCGCGTCGAAGGCGGTCAGCTGGCTCAGGAACCGCTTCTTGCCGATACGAACGTAAGCGATCATCAGCACATAGATGACGACGGCGCGGGCGCAGACTTGCAAGGCGCCAAGTTCCTTCGCCTCGCTGGCCGACAGACCGAGTAATGCGTCAAAAAATTGCGAGATGTCCATCAACATAGCGGGGCAATAACGTGCGCTGTTCGCACAGCGTTCCCGCAGGTTCGAGTTGCGTAGCGAGCCGAGGAACTTTCAGCTGGGCCGGAACCACTTGTCCCTGATGCGTTTCTCTCTCGACAGGAAGGAGAATTCGCATGGGCTTGTTTTCCAAGGACATCAAATCGCTCGACGATCTGTTCGTGCATACGCTGCAGGACATCTATTACGCCGAAAAGCAGATCCTCAAAGCGTTGCCGGACATGATCGAGAAGGCGACCAACCGCGATCTCACAGCCGGCTTCAAAAAGCATCTCGAGCAGACTGAAGGTCACGTCACGCGGCTGGAAGAAGTATTTCGTATGCACGGCCATGAGCCCAAGGGCGTCGATTGCCCCGCGATCGACGGCATCATCGAGGAAGCCAATGACATCGCCGGCGACATTGCCGACAAGCAGACGCTCGACGCCGCTCTGATCGCCGCGGCGCAGGCCGTCGAGCACTACGAGATCACGCGCTACGGGACTTTGGTGGCTTGGGCCAAGCAGCTCGGGCGAAGCGACTGCGCGAGCGTGCTGCAGAAGAATCTGGATGAAGAAGAGCAGACCGACAAGGACCTGACCAAGCTCGCTTTGGCTGCGGTCAATAAAAAGGCGGCGTGAGCCGGCGCTGCGAAATCTCGGCCGCGCGGCCACCGTGGTGGGACAGGCCGCGCGGCCGAAGCGCGCCGCGTGTGGAA
>JAFBAG010000182.1 GCA_019247925.1 Pseudolabrys sp. | reverse complement strand
GGCTCTCCTGAAAACCGAAGCGTCAGCTGTTGCTTACGCCGTTCGCGCTTTCGACGATGCGGACCACGTCCGACATGATGCGGTTAAGCTCGAAATCCTTCGGCGTATAGACCGCGGCGACACCGGATTTTTCCAGCACCTGCGCGTCCTCGGGCGGGATGATGCCGCCGACCACGACCGGCACGTCGAGGCCGGCCTCCTTCATACGGCTGACCACATCCTCGACTAGGGGAATATGGCTGCCGGACAGCACGGAAAGCCCGATGACATGGGCATTCTTGTCCCGCGCCGCGCTGACGATCTCTTCCGGCGTCAACCGGATACCTTCGTAGACCACCTGCATTCCGGCATCGCGGGCGCGCACCGCGATCTGCTCGGCGCCATTGGAATGGCCGTCGAGGCCGGGCTTGCCGACGAGAAAGGTAAGACGCCGCCCGAGCTTGCGAGACACGCGGTCGACGTCGGCGCGCAAGCCATCGAGGCCTTCGACATCGTTGCGCATCGCGCTGCCGACGCCGGTCGGCGCGCGGTACTCGCCGAAAGCCTCGCGCAGGGTCCAGCCCCATTCGCCGGTGGTGACGCCCGCTCTGGCGCAGGCGATCGAGGCCGGCATGATGTTGCAATTCTGCGTCGCGGCGTCCTTCAACTCTTTCAGCGCCGCCTTCACGGCTTTGGCATCGCGCTGCGCGCGCCAGGCTTCAAGACGCGCGATCTGGTCGCGCTCGGCGTCCTCAGAAACAGTGAGGATGGCCTCGGCGCCGGTCGATAGCGGCGACGGCTCGCTCTCGAGATATTTGTTCACGCCGACCACGATCTGATTGCCGCGCTCGATCGCCTCGAGCCGCGCGGTATTCGATTCGACAAGCTGCTGCTTCATGTAGCCGCTTTCGACGGCGGCCACGGCACCACCCATCGCGTCGATGCGCTTCAACTCCTCGCGCGCCTCCGTCTTGAGCGCCTCGACCTTCGCCGTCATCTCGGTCGAGCCGTCAAAGATGTCGCCATATTCGAGGAGGTCGGTCTCGTAGGCGAGAATTTGTTGCATCCGCAGCGACCATTGCTGGTCCCATGGCCGTGGCAGTCCGAGCGCCTCGTTCCACGCCGGAAGCTGGACGGCGCGGGCGCGCGCATTCTTCGACAAAGTCACCGCCAGCATTTCCAGCAGGATACGGGTGACGTTGTTTTCAGGCTGCTGCTCGGTGAGTCCGAGCGAATTGACCTGCACGCCGTAGCGGAACAGGCGCTGCTTGGGGTCGGTGACACCATAGCGCTCGCGCGTGATCTCGTCCCATAAATCGACGAAGGAGCGCATCTTCGCGATTTCGGTGACGAAGCGCAGCCCAGCGTTGACGAAGAATGAGATGCGGCCGACGACCTCGCTGAACTGCCGGTCGCTCACTTCGCCAGATTTTTTCACTGTGTCGAGCACAGCGATTGCGGTCGCTAACGCGAATGCAAGCTCCTGCACCGGCGTCGCGCCGGCTTCTTGCAAGTGGTACGAGCAGATGTTCATCGGATTCCACTTCGGCAGTTCGGCCGTGGTGAAGATCGCGACGTCCTTGATCAGCCGCATCGACGGCGCCGGCGGAAATACATAGGTGCCGCGCGACAGATATTCCTTGATGATGTCGTTCTGGATCGTGCCCTGCAAAACGGCGCGGGGCGCCTTCTGCTCATCGGCGACCGCGATATAGAGCGCCATCAGCCACGCCGCCGTGGCGTTAATGGTCATAGAAGTATTCATGCTCGACAGCGGAATACCGTCGAACAAAGTCCTCATGTCGCCGAGGTGGCTGATAGGGACGCCGACCTTGCCGACCTCACCCTTGGCGAGGACGTGGTCGCTGTCGTAGCCGGTCTGGGTCGGCAGATCGAAGGCGACCGACAGTCCGGTCTGCCCCTTGCTCAGATTTTTCCGGTACAGCGCATTGGAATCCGCCGCGGTCGAGTGACCCGCATAGGTGCGGAAAATCCACGGCCTGTCTTTGGTCGGCTTGTCAGCCATAGCGAGACAATGCCGGGAAGCTTGTTGCGTTGCAACAAACTCAGATCAGCTCATAAGCGTAGAACAGGCCGATCCCGCCGATCCCAACAAGACCCAGCAGAAACGCGGTATCCGCGATGGCTTCCATCGGCACCGACAAAAGGCGCCGATGGCCGTGGCGGATGGTCAGATAGGACGCCAGCGCGCTGACGAGGAAGCACAGCGCCGCGAGCGCCGTGAATTCGTCGGCGCGACTCGGCCCGGTGCGCGCTTCCAAGATCTTCACCAGGCCGATGAGCGTCGTGCACATGCCGATCATCGTGCCGGAGGCCGGCAGGATGTAGCGCGCGAGCGTGCCGTGCTCACGCCATTGCGACATGAAGCCCGGCTTGGACTTTTTCGGCATTCAGCTCGGCGTCAGCGTCGCCGGATCAATCCGATGATCAGCAACAGGATCACCGCGCCAATCGTGGCGTTGATGATCGCGGCAACGATGCCGCCGCCGATGACGATGCCGAGGCGCGGCAGCAGCCAGCTCGCCAGGAACGCGCCGACGATGCCGATGATGATGTTCCAAACCAGGCCGAAGCCGAAGCCGGTAACGATCATGCCGGCAAGCCAGCCGGCGATCGCGCCGACCAAAAGCAGAATAATAAGACCTTCAGCTGTCATAGGAGCCCCCTGTGCGTCCGCCGTGGACGCCGGCATAGGCTAGGAAGCTTTCACGCCGTTGTCACGACATCCAATGCCGCGCAATGTTGCGCCGCACCTTTTGTTATGACGGGACTTTTTGCTTCACCCGAGCGCCCTCAGGGATTGTGCGCGCGGCCTTGTTGAGCGTCTCGATGGCAAAGCCGGCGGCAGCTTTATAACCGGCCATGAAGTCGGCCCGCTCCTTGGGCGGGATGACATCGTCAATATTTTCAAATGTGCCGCCGCACCGCTCGTCCACCATATTGAGCAAGCCGAAAGGTCCGGCGCCGCGATTGCGCAGGATCAGCGCCGAAATCGGCCCGCATAATTTTGCATTGTAAGCGGCGAGCGCGTCCGCCGTGACGCCGTGCCCGATCATCGCCGCGCCCAGCGTGCGCGCGTCGATCACCGCTTGGCTGCCGCCATTCGAGCCGGTCGGATACATCGCATGCGCCGCGTCGCCGAGCAGTACGACCGGGCCATCGGACCAGGTCGGCACCGGATCGCGATCGATCATCGGGTTCTCGAAAATGCTGTCGGCCTTGGCGATGAGCGCCGGCACGTCGAACCAATCCCACACCCAATCCTTGAAATGATGCGCGAACTCGCTGGCCGGCACTTGCCGGAACCAGCCGCTTTGCTTCCATCCTTCCGAGTTGTCCGCGGTGATCTCGACGATCCAGTTGATGATCGCGAGACCCGTCTGCGGATCGGGCGGCGAGATCGGATAGAACACGACGCGCTGCTTGTGGGTGCCGAGCCCGACGAACGACGCCCCGCTGCGGATCGGTTTGCCGAGCGTGGTGCCGCGCCACATGATCGCCCCACCCCAATGGATGGGCGGCTGGGCCGGATGCATCTGGGCCCGGATCGCGGAATGGATGCCGTCGGCGCCTATCAGAAGCGCGCCGCTGGCGTCGGTCTTTGCGCCATCAGCGCCCTCGATGAGCGCGGTGACGCTACCGTCCGCATTCTTGCGGTAACCAATGACGCGTTGGCCAAGCCGCACCACATCCTTGCCCGCGCGCTCGACGAGCTTGCGGTAAAGCAGCATGTGGAATTCGCCGCGGTGCACGGCATATTGCGGCCAGTTGTAGCCGGCGAGCTTGCCGCGCGGCTCCGAATAAATGTCATTGCCGTTGAGACCGACCAGCGCCCATTCCTTCGCGGGCACGCCGACTTTATCGAGGTCGTCCTCGGTGATGCCGAGGTCGTAGAGTTCGCGCACGGCATTGGGTTGCATGTTGATGCCCACGCCCAAGGGCCGCATCTCGCGTACCGCCTCGAAGACGACGCAGGGCACGCCGATCTGGTGGAGGGTCAGCGCGGTCGCAAGGCCGCCAATGCCGCCGCCGGCGATGATCACTGGATTGTCGGTCATGAACCCGCCCGCTACGCAAAATACGCGGGTTTCTTATAGGATCGGCGGCGGAGTTTCCAATGACGCGTGCCACCATCAATTGCGACCTGGGCGAGGGTTTCGGCCTCTACCGCATGGCGGACGACGCCGCGCTGATGCCGCATATCGATTTGGCCAATGTCGCCTGCGGCTTCCATGCCTCCGACCCGACGATCATGCGCGCGACGGTGCGGCTGGCGAAGCAGCATGGCGTCAAGGTCGGGGCGCATCCCTCGCTGCCCGACCTGCAAGGCTTCGGCCGCCGCGCCATGGTGATCGCGCCCAACGAGGTCGCCGATCTCGTCACCTATCAGACCGGAGCCTTGGCGGCGTTTCTTCAGGCCGAGGGCATGCCGCTCAATCACATCAAGCCGCATGGCGCGCTCTACGGCATGGCGGCGCGCGATTCGAAGATTGCGGCAGCGATTGCCGACGCGGCCAAGCCGTTCGGCGTGCCGATCCTCGGCATGGCGGGCACGGCGCATGAGAAGGCCTATGGCGATCGTTTAGTGCCGGAGTTCTACGCCGATCTCGACTATGACGGCGAGGGCAATCTGATTTTGTCGCGCGTGCATGACGCGGTCGATCCGAAAAAGGCGCGCGAACGCATGTTGCGCGCCTTGAACGAAGGCAAGGTGACGACGACCGCGGGCAAGGACATGCCAATGCGGGCGCAGACCGTGTGCGTGCACTCC
>JAFBAG010000154.1 GCA_019247925.1 Pseudolabrys sp. | reverse complement strand
GCATGTCTCGCAGCTCAAGAGCGCGCAAAAGGCTTTGGCTGAGACCGCCGACATAGCCAACCGCATCCCCTATTTCTGCTCGGGCTGCCCGCACAACACGTCGACCCGAGTCCCCGAAGGCGCCCGTGCTTATGCCGGCATCGGCTGCCACTACATGGCGCAGTGGATGGACCGCAAAACGCTCGGCTACACGCAGATGGGCGGCGAGGGCGCCAACTGGATCGGCGAGGCCCCGTTTTCAAAGCGCGGCCATGTTTTCCAGAATCTGGGCGACGGCACTTACAACCATTCCGGCTCGCTGGCGATCCGCGCGGCGATCGCGAGCGGCACGACGATGACCTACAAGATCCTCTACAACGACGCGGTGGCGATGACCGGGGGGCAGTCGCATGACGGCGGGCTTACCGTGCCGCAGATCGCCAAGGAGGTCGCGGCGGAAGGCGCCAAGGCCGTTGTCATCGTCTCCGACGAGCCGTGGAAATATCCCAAGGACATCGACTGGCCCAAGGGACTGACGGTTCATCACCGTGATGAGCTCGATAGCGTGCAGCGTGAGCTCGCACAAATCCAGGGCGTCACGGTCCTCATTTACGATCAGACCTGCGCCGCCGAGAAGCGCCGACGCAGGAAGCGCGGCGCGTTCCCCGACCCCGACAAGCGCGTCGTCGTCAACGACCTCGTTTGCGAAGGCTGCGGCGATTGCGGCGTGAAATCGAACTGCGTCTCGGTGCAGCCGCTCGAAACCGAGTTCGGCCGCAAGCGGCTCATCGACCAGTCGAGCTGCAACAAGGACTATTCGTGCCTCAAGGGTTTCTGCCCGTCCTTCGTCACCGTGCATGGTGCGAAGCTCAAGAAAGGCGAGAGCGTCGCCGAGCCCGCGCATTGGTCCGCGCTGCCTGAACCGACCTTGGCGCAGGCCAATCATCCCTACAGCATCATCGTGACCGGCATTGGCGGTACCGGCGTCGTCACCATCAACGCCATCCTCGGCATGGCGGCGCATCTCGAAGGTAAAGGCGTCGGCGTCATCGACATGGCCGGACTGGCGCAGAAGGGCGGCGCGGTCTACAGCCACATGCGCATCGCCAATAATCCGGGTGACATTCACGCCATTCGCGTTGCGGCGGGTGGCGCCGACCTCGTAATCGGCGGTGACATCGTCGTTGTCGGCACCAAGAAGGTGCTGACTGCGATCAAGCAGGGCGGCACGCGCGTCATCGTCAACACGGCGGAATTCACGCCCGGCGACTTCACCCGCAACCCGGACTATTCGCTGCCGACCGAACGGCTCAAGCGCGCGATCACGAGCGCTGCGGGCGAGAACCGCACCAATTTCATCGACGCCGGCCGGCTTGCGACCGCGCTGCTTGGGCAGAGCATCGGCGCCAACATGTTCATGCTGGGTTATGCCTATCAGCAGGGCGCGCTGCCGCTCTCGGCGGAAGCGATCGAGAAGGCCATTGCCATGAACGGCGAGGCAGTGGCGATGAACCTTTCAGCTTTCCGGTATGGCCGCCGCGCCGCGGTCGATCCGGCAGCTGTGGAAGCCCTGGTAAAACCGGCGGCGGAGGTCGAGCGGGATTCGCTCAAGCTCTCGCAATCCTTCGATGAGATGTTCGCGCGCCGCATCAGTTTCCTCACGCAGTATCAGAGCAAGCGTTATGCCGCGCGTTATCGCAAGCTGGTCGAGCACGTTAAGGCAGCCGAAGCCGAGAAAGCGCACGGACAATGCGCGCTCACCGAAGCTGTCGCGCGCTATTTGTTCAAGCTGATGGCCTACAAGGACGAATACGAAGTGGCGCGGCTCTATGCCGAGACGAATTTCGTCGAGCAGGCGAAGGCCGGGTTTGACGGCGACTTGCGGCTCGAATTCCATCTCGCCCCGCCGCTCTTCGCGCGCCGCGACAAGATCACTGGCGAGCCGAAGAAGATGTCGTTCGGCCAATGGATGCTGCCGGTGTTTCGCGTGCTGGCGAAACTGCGCTTCCTGCGCGCCACGCCGCTCGACATGTTCGGTTACACGGCCGAGCGCCGCACCGAGCGCAAGCTGATCCGCGATTACGAGACGCTCATCGCCGAGATCATCGAGCGGCTGACGCCGGCCAATCACGCGACCGCCGTGGCGCTCGCCGCGATTCCCGAAAAAATCCGCGGCTATGGCCACGTCAAGGCGCGCCATCTTGCCGCCGCCAAGGCTGAGGAAGCGGCGCTGCTGGAGCAGTTCCGGAACGGCACACCCGCGCTGCTTAAAGCCGCCGAATAAGACGGCGCCCGGCAAACGCGCCTAATTGCAGGCTTGACCCTTTTTCCGGGGTGCTTTCATATCGCGACAAGAGCCGTCATTAGCGGCCGAGGGGCGTTTGAGGGAGGAATGCCGTGGCGCATCAGGCCGCCGGCGGATTCGACACGTTTCCGAAGCTGCTGATCCGCAACGCTGCGCGTTTCGGTGCGCGTCCGGCCATGCGGCACAAGGATCTCGGCATCTGGCAAACCTGGAACTGGGCGCAGGCGCTCGACCAAGTACGCTCTTTCTCGATTGGCCTCATGCAGCTCGGCCTCAAACGCGGTGACAAGGTCGCCATCGTCGGCAAGAACAAGCCACGGCTTTACTGGGCGATGTGCGCCGCGCAGGCGCTCGGTGCGGTGCCGGTGCCGCTTTATGCCGACAGCGTCGCCGATGAAATGGCCTATGTGCTCGAGCACGCCGAGGCGACCTTCGCGGTCGTCGAGGATCAGGAGCAGGTCGATAAGCTGATTTCAATCTCCGACCGGCTCACGCACTTGAAATTCATCGCTTACGATGAGCCGCGTGGCCTTCGCGACTACGATCATGCGAAGATGAAATGGATCGACGAGGTCCAGAAGATCGGGCGCGATGCCATCATCGCCGATCCTTCGATTTTGCAGCGCTGGCAGGCCGAAATCGACAAGGGCAAGGGCGGCGACCTTTCCATCATTCTCTATACGTCGGGAACGACCGGCAGGCCCAAAGGTGTGATGCTCACAAACGACAACGTCATCATCTCCGCCGACAACGGCAACAAGTTCGACCACCTCGACGAAAATGACAGCGTCATTGCCTACCTGCCTATCGCCTGGGTCGGCGATCACATTTTCTCCTACGCGCAATCCTATGTGGCGGGCTTCTGCGTGGCCTGTCCGGAAGCCGCCGAAACTGTGATCGAGGATCGCCGCGAGATCGGAACGACCTACGCTTTCGCGCCGCCACGGGTTTACGAAAACCTCATCACGCTCACGATGGTGCGCATGGCCGATGCCGGCCCGCTCAAGCGCAAGATGTTCGATTTCTTTATCGCGCACGCGCGCAAATGGGGTGAAAAGATCCTCAACAAGGAGAGCGTGCCGCTGGGCGCGCGGCTGCTTTACTGGATCGGCGAAATCCTGGTGTATGGGCCGCTCAAGAGCCGCTACGGCATATCGAAGGTGCGCGTCGGCTATACCGCCGGTGAGGCGATCGGTCCGGAAATTTTCCGATTCTTTCGCGCGTTGGGCATCAATCTCAAGCAGCTCTATGGCCAGACCGAAGCCTCGGTCTACATCACCGCGCAGCCCGACGGCGAGATTTACGCCGACACCGTCGGCAAGCCGAATATCGATGTCGATGTGAAGATCGCCGACAACGGCGAGGTGTTGTTCAAATCGCCCGGCGTGTTCCAGGGTTATTACAAGGACCCCGACCGCACCGCCGAGGCCAAAACGGCCGACGGCTGGGTGAAGAGCGGCGACGCCGGCTTCTTCGATCCGAAGAGCGGCCATCTCAAGATCATCGACCGCGCCAAGGACGTCGGCCGACTTAAAGACGGCACGATGTTCGCGCCGAAGTTCATCGAAAACAAATTGAAGTTCTATCCTAACATCCGCGAAGCGGTCGCTGTTGGCGACGGCCGCGACTATGCCTGCGT
>JAFBAG010000123.1 GCA_019247925.1 Pseudolabrys sp. | reverse complement strand
CTCCTTCGGACCATCGTGCGTGCAGAGGCCAACGTGCCGCACTATCAATGGACCTGAGAATTCCTTTTTCCCGTTCAAATCCTGCTCGGAAACGCTGCCACTGAGCTCGTACTCACCGACATAGCCCGTCATGCCATGGATCTGCAGCGGCTCGGCGCGGGCCGGCATTGCAAGAATGCTCAATGTCAGAAAGAAGCCGACCGGTCGCACGCAAACCTCCCCTCAAATCCGACACACGTCATGGCCCTCATGCCGCAGATCATGGCACAGACCAGTTAGTCAGTTAGACATTTTACATCACATCGACGAAATTAGAGAGTCCGTTGTTGTGGAGGCTTTCGGACGCCGGCCGCCGAACACGCGGCGCCATCCCTCATGCGGCCGGCATCCGAAACCCTTCACAATAGGAGACGTGCCCCTTGGAGTTCCCGTCGGCCTGAACAACGAGATCGGTTCAATGGAACGTGGCGGGTGCGCCTACAATGTGCTATTTCGGTAAGGACCGCTGATGATGTGGGATGGGCGGGGATGCGCCGATACTTTGAAAAAGAAGCCAGGCAGCGTGAGGAGCTGGACAGCGGGATCATCGAGCCCGTCCACACGACAGCGCAGCCACCGCCGCCGTCGACGTCGCGGGATCGACCTGTGATCCGAAGCTGCACTCCGTTTGCAAACGCGATCTCGATAGTCCCGCCAGTGCCAACACGAGCCGGCCATGACGGCTGCTCCGGCGCAACCGAGACTGCCGCAAATTGCACCTCGTCAGCCTGCCGCAATGTCGGTGCCGGCCCGAAGGCGCCTGTTCGTGCCTGCCGCCGCCAAACGGTCAGCAGATTGGGATGCACATCATGCCGCCGCATGCCGCCGCGCCACCTCGATGACGCTGGCCCCGGCCGCCAGGCTCTCTCCCACCATCCGACGCTTCTCGGCCGTCGTCCACCGCAGCCGTCGCTCCGGACCAGATAGCACCGCAACCTTGCTAACGTTTGCTCATTTGCTGGCAAATCAATCAGCAAACTATCGCAGCCAAGCGTGCGACCCGAAAGGCGGTCCTCACCGGAGGATTACAGCGCGACGTGCCGTCATTGATGTCGAAGCGCATCTCGCTCGGCGCCGATGGCAAGGCCAATAGCTACGGCTCACCACGGCCTTCGCGCCCGCCTTGCCGAGATCGCCGATCTGCTCGAACAGACGCACAAGGAGCTGGACGCGAAGAAGAAGCTGATCCAGGCGCAGCCGCCGCTCGACGCCAACGTGACGCCCTGTCTTGAGATGAGGGGTTCGCAAACTTCACTCAAGACAGGAGGCCCCGATAGCGCCTGAACGCTACTGCCGGCTCATGCCAACTGAACCCTGTTCGAGTTCAGTGTATTCTATACTAAATCGACCAACACCTGTTGGCTTGGTTTCAAACTTGAAGGCTTTTCCTGAGAGTGCGGCAAGCGTGCCGGAAGCGAGCTTGAACTGCGCTTTCCCAGAGGCTTCGGCACCGACAGGCTTGCCATCTTTCATGACCATGGTCCCTTTCCCCTCAGTGAGTTGGGTAACCGCGAGCCCCTCGGGTGCCCGGACAATTCCGCCGGCAGACAAATACGTCCCTTGAGGACCATTCCACTCAACGATCGACCCCCCCGTATAGACAGCGTCCTTCACTACGCCATCGACACCAAGGCAAGAGAATTGGACGGTGCGAAGCTGGTGTCCATCCCGGTCACCGATAGGTTCCAGGTTTACTGCCCCGATAATGTTGCATTGATACCGCGCGAACGTTTCCGCCGACGCAAATCCCGTAGAGCTGATCAAGCCGAGAGCGGAACCCACAACGGCAACTAGGAAATGCTTGTTCATCGAAACCTCCTCTGCTCGCGTGCGCGAGGGCACTCGATGCATCGAGTGCGCAGAACCGCTAAAAGTAGTTGGTTCATTGAGGCTCAGTGCCCGCCGGTGGCTCTGACGCTGCCGCTAAATGATCGGGACCTTCGGCACGTCCCCTCTGGCAGCTCCGAAAATATGGTGACTACACCATACACCCCTAGACAGGAGGTCGGAAGGAAGTTGCGTGGTGAGCAATCGTTTTCGCGATCACTTCAAAGTTGGGTCACCGCTGATGACCATCTATTCGCGGCGGGCCGCTGCTTGGCCATCGAGAGGTATTCGAGGCTCCTTGATCCGTACATGTGCGCGTAGCGCGACGAGAAGCTGCCTTTGCCCGACCTTTCTCGTTCCCCTGGCGCGCGCCACAACAATCGCTTCGCTACGTGGTGCGCGCCACGCCCTCGGCCTCAACAAATCACCCCGGCCTGCCTTAGACTCGACGGCATGCAAATATTCCGCAGAAAACCCATGACCGAAAAGATCGAAACCGGACGCATGGCGCTGCGTGAGCGCGCCGAGAAGCTCAAAAAGCCGCCACGCAGCGGCCGACGCTGCGCTTCTCGATGCAAAGTCCAACCTGCAGCGTCACCATACATGCGCGTCGCGCGTCTCTACGGCCTTCTTCAATTCAGCGAGCGCGGTGCCGCTGAGCGGGATCAGATGCTCCCTGCGGTTCTTCGCCCGATCTTCCGGCAGGAGCCAAGCCGGCTTGGTCCACTGCGTGGTTTCCAGAGTCAGCTCATCTTTGTGCATGTGCCCGACCTCGTCGCGCCGAGCACCGCTCAGGATGAGCAGTTTCACGATGCGGCCGAACTGGTCATCACCGCAGGCGTTCCACACGATCGCGATCTCGGAGTCGTCGAGGGTGCGCTCACGCGGCTCATTGGTGCGACCGCCGTCATAGAGAACTGCCGGCATGCACCAAGATCGGCAATGCTGTCTTGCGGCTGGTCACCGGGCGACGCTGCGTTTTCCAGGCTGCAACACCTGACCCAAACCCGCCAGCACCCGTCCCAGCCTCGGCAGGGGGCTATCCCGGCTGGTTGTCGCCAGAGACGCGGTCATGATGGCGTGCCGGCGGTAGCACCAGGAAACAGTGCTGCAGCGTAGATCGGCAGGGCGATGGGCGGATACCTTCGATGCGTACTACGGCGCGAAGCTGTTCATAGACGCGCCGCCGCCGACCGTCTTAGGTGTGGCAGTGACGACCTTGAGCGTCGGTGCGGTCAACCGCATTTTCTACAACACAATCACGGACCAGTTGATCGAGGCGCCGGTGCTCGAAAAGGATCGAGCCGAGCAGGGCCTAGATGCAGCCACGGGTGAAAACCTGGTCCAAAGACAAAGATAAATTCCGATGAGGAATTTAATTCACGCGCCCCGCGCCAAGTCAGGCTAGCGCAACGATCTTGCACGCGCAGCGTTTAGATCTGCTTGCACCACTGCGGCAGTGCGACTCGCGGGCTCTCGACTTGGCGGCGGCTCACCGAGATTCTGCGCCCACGGCTGGGGGGCAGCTTGAGCTGCCGAACTCGATGTGGTGTGCTCGGAACTCGCGCAAGCGGCTAGAAGAGAACCCACGAGGGCTACCGACCCTGCTCGGATCAATGTTCGAACGACCTCGTGCATCAAGACTCCTGATCCAACGGCGGCGCTGACGAGACCCTAAGTCCAAACACGCCTTGGCCGGAGACACGATTTGTCGCGGCTCATGCACGGCTCGTGAAGTCGGTACAATGAAACTCCCGCCGGCGTGCGGTGCACCGGCGGGAGTTGGCTGATCGCGGATGTCAGAGCACCATCCGCGATGCTCCATTGGATAGGCGAACCGGTTGATTTCAGGTTTACCGATTCAACCGCCGGCGGTGAGCCGCCAGCCGCTGCCGGTTGCGCTTCCCGTGAGATCGGCGGCGGCGATTCATTCGGACCACCTCTCGCCGTGCCACGCATCGTTGTATCGCAGCTTGAGGTTTTCGAACATTTGATTCAGGTGCAGCACGGCGAAGCACAGTTCCGGATGCTTGCCGTCATCTGCGTCTGACATCAGTTGCGCGGCAATCTTGCTCAT
>JAFBAG010000042.1 GCA_019247925.1 Pseudolabrys sp. | reverse complement strand
CTTGCTGCAGCCGCTCTTCCAATACATTTTACAACCGATACGGGCGCTTCTCGATCATTCATCGTATTTTTTTGCTAGCACGGACCGCGATGTGCGTGAGATTATGGAGCGCGACGACGACTTTCCCATCGGCTCACAAGTCGGCCCGGCGATGGTGTGCGGCGCCTTTGTTCTCGGCACCGATCGCGGCCCGTTGTTTCGCGAAGATCTTTCCTTCCTTTGGGAGACGTTCTATCGCGCAGCCGCTTGCCCCGTGATACCCCCCGGCAAAACAATCGTAATCACGGAGCCGCCGAGTTTCGGTCCCCTCTTTGCGGCGGTCACAGCGAGGGTCCAAGCCATCATCAATCGCTTTGAGCACGGCGACGTCCGGGTCGACCTGGTGCAAGACATACTACGACCGCAGTGCGTGCGCGTCGTACAGGAATTCTTGGGTATCGGCCCCGCGGAAGACAAATGGTTGGAAGTCCTATGGGACATTCTCGGAATCCTCGCGCTCAGGATCATGCTTCCCAGCAGCGCGACCAAACCTAGCGTCATCGCCAATCTCGCGTGGGCGCAGCGAATGTTGGAAATCGCGATCGACGAAACACTCGCCGCCGCCATGACGGCCGAGTGCGCCGGCGGCGCGCCCCGAGCGAACATTGTCGCGCAGATGTGTTGCGTGCTCGCAAACAGAAACCCTCCACTCCCTCCGGAAGCGATCCGTGCGGTCGTTACCCGCCAGGTATCCGGCCTTGCGATCACCGGCTGTCTTCCGATTGCCAAGGCCGCGGCTCAAGTCGTCGATATCCTGCTCTCCAACCCAGCCGCCTTCCGCGGCGCCACCGCCGCCGCCTTGGCGCAAGACGAACCTCTGTTCTGGGACTTTATCGAGGAGGCGCTGCGCTTTTTTCCACCGTTCCCGCTGGTCCTTCGTGGCTGTCCGCGCGACACCGTAATCGGTGCGGATTCCGCGCGTCCGCGCAAGGTCCGTGCTGGGCAGACCGTCACGGTGGGGTTATTGCCCGCGATGTTCGATCCTGCCGCGGTACCGTTTCCCTACCAGTTCCGGACCGACCGGGCGCAAAAGGATTCGCTCGTCTTCGGCCGCGCGGTGCATGCCTGTTTTGGCTATCACTTCGCGCGCCGAATGCTCTGCGCGCTGTTAATGCCGCTGTTTGCCTGCGGCTTCACGCGCGCCCCCGGACGTAGAGGCAAGTTGAGTTTCGATGCCGTCGTACCGCGCAGGCTTGAGCTCACGCTCTCGCCGCCCGGTACCGGAAAGTCCAAATGTTGACTGCCATGCGCCATAACCAACTGACCATGATTGCCCCGCTGGACAAGGACCGGCGTGCGGCTGTTGAAGCGGATTTGGAAACTCATATCGGCTATCAGCGTGCCGACAAGCCGGACCATATCCTGCTGAAGGATATTGCCGAGCTGCATTTTCTCAGTATCTTCACCTTTGTCCCACAGGGCGGCGGCCGCAATCCCGAAGGCTATCTTGTCATCGAGGCCAGCTTCGACGGACCGGTTGACAATTTTCTCGCAAACTTCACGAGGAAGTTCGCGCAGCCGCTCGATCTCATCTTCGCCAGCTGCGGACGCCCTCCGAGCGAGAGCCTGACGCTGTTCATCGGCCGCCACGGCTACAAGCCCGCGTGCTTTTATGTCTCCTGCCCCGGCATGAGCCGCCCACAGATCGACAACGAGCACCGGCTGGTGGAGCGACTGCAGTTCGAGACCGATAGACTGGCGAGGCAAGATGCAGGCGCCTACCGCGACTGCGAAACTGTCATCGATCATATGTACAAGGTTGCCAAGCGGAAGGGTTTTTTGACGGCCGCGCAGGCGCCGGCTCCGTTTCTCGTGAAATATGGCCAGCAACTCGTCGAGGGGCTCGGTGTATTGATCCTAATGATCTTGCTGGCGGCTGGTGTACTGTGGATCGGCCATTGGCCGCGTCTTCAAGCGATCGCCCGGCACCCGCTGTTGGCTGCCGTCTTGGGCTTTGCGGCCGTTGCCCTCGCTTCTT
>JAFBAG010000309.1 GCA_019247925.1 Pseudolabrys sp. | reverse complement strand
GGCGTAACTTTGTCGTGGGCACCGCCGCTGCGACCGCGTTGTGGGCGCTGCCCGGGCGCGCGCAGGACGTGTACCCCTCGCGCGCGGTGACCTTCATCAATCCATTTCCGCCGGGCGGCGTGAATGACGTGGTCGGAAGGCCGCTGGCAAGCGCCGTCGAAGCCATCGTCAAGCAGCCGGTCGTGTTCGAATCGAAGCCTGGCGCCGCCGGCGCCGTCGGCGCGCAATATGTCGCCGCGGCCAAGCCCGATGGCTACACGGTGCTGACGCATCTGGTGTCAATTTCCGGCTTTGCCGCGGTCGACCGGCTATTCGGTCGCGAGCCGAAATTCACCAATGCCGATTTTATCCCGATCGCGCGGATCGTTGCCGATCCGATCGTGCTGATCCTCAATGCCGACCTGCCCTACAAGTCCCTCAAGGAACTGGTCGACGACGCCAAGGCCAACCCGGACAAGATCATCTATTCGACCTCGGGACTTTACGGCGCCTCGCATTTGCCCACCGCGATGTTCACCCGCGCGGCCGGCGTCCAGATGCGCCATCTGCCGACCGCCGGCGGCGGACCGGCGGTGACCGCCGTCCTTGGCGGCAACGTCCATTTCTTCATGTCGCCGACCTCGATCGCGCTCAACCACATCAAGTCCGGCAAAGTGCGGGCTCTCGCGGTGTCGAGCGCGCAGCGCGCGCGCAGTCTGCCGGACGTGCCCACCTTCAAGGAGCTCGGCTACGACCTCGAATATTATTTCTGGTTCGGTGTGTTCGTGCCGAAGGGCACGCCGCAGCCGGTGGTCACCAGATTGCGCGAAGTGGTGAAGGAAGCGAGCCATAGCAAGGCCTTCGTCGACACGATGAACAATCTCGGCCAAGACCTCGCTTATCTCGACCAGCCGGAATTCGCCGCCTTCTGGGCGAGCGACGCGAAGCGGATCGAAGACGCCGTCAACGCCATCGGCAAGGTGTAGTCCATGATCCTGCGGGCGGACCATGTCGCCGGTGCGGCGTTCGTCATTTTCGGCGTGACGGTGATCGCGCTGTCGGGCGACCTGCCGACAGGCCAGCTATCGATGCCAGGCTCGGGCTTTCTGCCCAAGATCGTTTCGGTGCTGACGATCATGTTCGGTGCCGCGCTGATGCTCCGCGCGCGGGAAAGCGCGCCCTTCGCGGAGCTCGGCTGGAGCGACGGCGCTCACGCGCTGGCGGTGACCGGGATCACTGCGACCGGCATTCTGCTCTACACCGTGCTCGGCTTCATCGCGACGCTCATTCTCATGATCATGGCGCTGCTCATCATCATCGAGCGACGCAACCCGTTCCGTGCTGCGGCCTATGCGGCTGGCGTCGTGCTCGCTACTTACGCGGCGTTCTCCTTCATCCTGAAAACGCCGCTGCCCGGCGGCATCTTCGGTCCTTGAGGCGCGCGTGGACGGAACGCTCGTCAGCCTGCTCCATGGTTTCGCGGTCGCGCTGCAGCCCGCGAACCTTTGGTACGCATTTCTCGGCTGCCTCGTCGGCACGCTGGTCGGCGTCTTGCCCGGCATCGGTCCCTTGTCTGGCATCTCGATCCTGCTGCCGGTGACATTCGGCCTCAACGCCACGCAGGCGGTCATCATGCTCGCCGGCATCTATTACGGCTCGCAATATGGCGGCTCGACCACGTCGATCCTGATGCGGATCCCCGGCGAAGCGTCGTCGGTAATGACCTGCATCGACGGCAACGCGATGGCGCGCCGCGGCCGCGCCGGTGCGGCGCTCTGCATCGCCGCGGCCGGCTCCTTCATCGCCGGCACGTTCGGGGTGGTCATGCTGACCTTGATCGCGCCGCCGCTCGCCACCATCGCGCTGAAATTCGGCCCACCGGAATACACGGCGCTGCTCGTGCTCGGCCTGATTTTCCTGGCCTACATGTCCTCAACGTCGCTGGTGCGAACGCTGCTGATGGCGTGTCTCGGCCTGACCTTTGGCATGATCGGTATTGACAACATGACCGGGCATTTCCGCTACAGCTTCGGCATTGCCGAACTTGGCGATGGTATCGGCATCGTTCCGGTCGCGGTCGGCCTGTTCGGCCTCGGTGAAATCCTGGCGACGCCCTCGCACAAAGTCGCCGGCGAAGTGATCGCGCCGAAATTCCGGGAGCTTTTGCCGAACCGCGAGGAGTGGCGGCAATCGGCGATGCCGATCGCGCGCGGCAGCGTGCTCGGCTTTATCATCGGCATCATTCCGGGCTCCGCGCACGTCATTTCGAGCTTCCTGTCTTACGCGCTGGAAAAGAAGGTCTCGAAAAACCCGGAGGAGTTCGGCAAGGGCGCGGTTGCGGGCGTGGCGGGTCCGGAAAGCGCCAATAATTCCGCCTCGACCGGCGCTTTCGTACCGATGCTGGCGCTCGGCATTCCCACCGGGCCGATCACGGCAGTTTTGATCGGCGCGCTGATGATCCACGGCGTGCCGCCCGGCCCGCAGCTCGTGACCGATCATCCGAGCGTGTTCTGGGGCTTCATCGCCTCGATGTATGTCGGCAATCTGATGCTGCTCGCGCTCAATCTGCCGCTGGTGAGCGTGTTCGTCACCGTGCTGCGCATCCCCTACGCGTATCTTTATCCGATGATCATCATGTTCTGCATCATCGGCGTCTATGAGGTGAGCCACTCGATCGTCGACGTTTGGATCATGCTGATCATGGGCGTGCTCGGCTATCTGCTGCGCAAATTCCAGTTCGATCCCGCGCCCCTGGTGCTCGGCCTCGTCATCGCGCCGGTGTTCGAGCAGAGCCTGCGGCAATCGCTCATCATGTCGAACGGCAATTACTTCATTTTCCTCGGCCGGCCGATCTCGCTCGGGCTCGTCATCCTGAGCGCCGGCCTGCTCGCTCTGTCCGCCTATGCCTTCCTGATGAAGCGCAAGGACTGGCGCACCAAACTGGCGGAAGCGGAAGCCGGCGAGAGCTGAGCGGCGTTATGTGCCGTTCCAAACATTTGCAGCGGAACCTGCTCTCGCGCTTGCGGTTGAACCACACCCCCAATTGAGGTCCGTGATGGCGCTGGTCGATGCCCTGCTCACGCGGCTCGAAGCTATCGCCGCGCTCAGCGACAAGGATCGCGCGCTGCTCGCGTCGCTCAAGATCGAGCCGAAACAACTGAAAGCCGGTGAAGCCTTGCAGCCGCAAGGCAGCCGGCCGAGCCATAGTGCGCTTCTGATCCAGGGCACGATGGCGCGCCTCCAGGAGATGACCGACGGCGCGCGGCAGATCGTGTCGTTTCACCTGCCCGGAGAAATTCCCGATCTGCACAGCCTGCATATAGAGCGGATGGATCACACACTCTCCGCAGTGCGGCCGGCGCTGGTCGGAACCATCGCGCATGATGAGCTGCGCCGCGTGATAGCGCAAAGCGGCCACCTCGGGGCCGTTTTATGGCGCGAGACCCTGATCGACGCCGCGGTCTTCCGGCAATGGATCACCAATAACGGCAAGCGCGGCAGTCTGGCCGGCATGGCGCATCTGCTGTGCGAATTGTTCTTGCGCGCGCAGGCCATCGGCCAGGCCAAGAACGAATCGTGGGAAATGCCGTTCACGCAGGCGGAGCTTGGCGAGGCGATCGGCATCACCTCGATCCACGCCAACCGCATCCTCAAGCAGCTCAAGACCGAAGGCGCGGCGGCGATCGAAAAGAGCGTTCTTCACATCATCGCCTGGGACAAGCTCCAGGCGATCGCCGGATTTGACGCTACCTATCTGCATTTGAAGCGTGTGCCGCTCGCTGCGTGAAAACCTGCCATTCAAGCTAACAATTGTAGTCGACGGTCACGCCCGGACAGCCGAGGGTCGGCGCATCACCGGCGAGGGGAATCGTAGGCGCCGGTGGCTGAGAGACAAAGCGCGCTCCCGCCTGCACAACAAGGCTGCGCCATGTCCCAAAACTTGCTTCGTCCCGGCGTTCCGCGCGTCATGTGCCCGCATTGCAGCACCACGATGCGGCTGGTGAGCATCGAGCCGGCCGGACAGGAGCAAAAGCTCTTCGAGTCGTTCTCCTGCACCTGCGGCTTCACCTGCACGACCCAAATCGAAAGCGAGTCGCGTCAGTCGCTCTAATCCCGCACCCACTCGGCGCATTTCTGCACCTCGGCGTTTCCGCCCCATGGCATGATTGGCACGCTCGAGGTCGAGTTCTTCGGCGAGCCTTCGATGATGCGGTCCGAGTAAACCATGTATACGAGGACGTTGCGCTTGGTGTCGCAGCCGCGCACGATCTGCATCTTCTTGAAGAACAGCGAGCGGCGCTGGCGGAACACATCTTCGCCCTGTTCGAACTTCGCCTTGAACTTGATCGGGCCGATCTGCCGGCAGGCCAGCGAGATGTCGGAGACTTCCTCGGCAACGCCGATCCAGCCCTTGAAGCCGCCCTTCTCCGGGACGGTGAAGTGGCAGGCGACGCCTTCGACCTGCGGATCGTCGAGCCCGTAGGTCGCGAGCTTGTCGTTCGGCGACAGCCATTTGAACACGGTCGAGCGCTTGAAGATGAGGTCGGGCTCGTCGGCGGCGTGGGCGGCGTGAAAGGGGCCGAGGAGGAGAGCGACGGCGGCGAAAACAGCAAGCAGATGGCGCACGATTGAAGTCTCCTGTTCTCGTGAGAGATGGGAAGCGCGAAGCGACGGCGCAATGCAAGCGCGCGAAAGCGCCCCTGTTCTTTATGGCGCGGGAGCGCCGGTATCCCTGTTCTCGCCCCCAAAGCGAGGGGGATGGAGCGCCGGGAAGCGCAGGGGTTTGCGAAACCCCTTGCGGCTTTGCGAGAGCCGCCGCGCCTTGCGAGGGCGCGCCGCCCCTTGCGATCGGGGCGCTAGCGCCTCACGGCGCTCCATTCGGCGGCATTTGCGCACGCTCCGGCAGTACCGGTTTCCCGGCCTGCTCTCAGAGGTCGCCCGCGGCGAGGCTGACGTAAGCCAAAATGCGCCCGGGGGCCGCCACCGTCTCCCATTCCTGAAGCGTCCTGCAGGAACGCCCCCTCGTGGAGACTGCAATGGGAAAATAATCCTCGCGGTCAGAAAGTCAAGCGCGACTTGTCCCGCCCTTTGTCCTTGGACCA
>JAFBAG010000166.1 GCA_019247925.1 Pseudolabrys sp. | reverse complement strand
GCGCGTGCGAGATCGACATTGAACCCGGCAGGCTGCCCGTCGCCGCCGGCGTAGTTGAATGGCGGGTAATCGACTTCGGTCAGAAAACGGATACCGGTGATGCGCGCGAGGTCGGGCCGCTCCGGACGCCGGCGCGGATCCCAAAATCCTGGCACAGCCTGCGGATCGCCCGCCGGAGTCGAAGCCTGCGGCGCGCGCGGCGCCTGCAAATGCGCCTGCGCAAATGCACCCCCGCCAAGTGCGCTGAAGATGAAACAGGCCACCACGATCCGGCGTGCAAAATGACGAGACATCCGACACTTTCCCAAAATCGCGGCGACCATAGCGGGGTGTGCCGCTTCGGGAAAGCCGTTCAGATCAGCCCGACAAGTGCTTTTCGATCTCCGGCACCGGCAGCTTGACGAGATCTTTCGCGACTTCCGCGCGCACCGCGGCGCGCAGCGTATTCGGATAGGCGCGGCGGATAATGCCGAGCGCGCGCGGCGGGGCGACGACGACCATCGACTTTGCCTCGCCACCTGTCACTGCTCCGTCGAGCCGGCGCGTCAGATGAACCAGAAATTCGGTTTCGGCCCGATCGTGCCAGTCGGTTTGCTCGACCGCGCTGCGCCGTCCATCGATGCCTTGCACCGCACGTCCGGGAGCATCAGTGCCCTGATCGTGCGTGTCCGGATTGTTCTGCTCGTGGGATTCCTTCAGCTTCAGCGCCGGAGCATTGAGCGGTCCGGTGTTTTCAAAAACCAGCGCCTTGGCGCCGTCGCAAACAATGACCCAATCACCCCGACGCAACATGACTTCCGACATAGCGGCTCTCCTTGACGTCTTCTTTTATGGAGCAACGCCGCCACTAAGGTTTTGTTCTGTATCAAACCGACGCGGGTAAGCTGGAACTTAGTTCGAGCCGTCGAGCAGACGGCGGGCAATCACCTGCGCCTGGATTTCCGCCGCACCCTCGAAAATGTTGAGGATGCGCGCGTCACACAAGACGCGCGAAATCGGGAACTCAAGGGCAAATCCGTTGCCGCCGTGAATTTGCACGGCATTGTCGGCGGCTGCCCACGCGACGCGGGCCGCAAGGAGCTTCGCCATGCCCGCCTCCAGATCGCAGCGCCGGCCGGAATCCTTCTGCCGTGCGGCATAGTAAGTGAGCTGCCGCGTAATCATGATCTCGACCGCCATCATCGCGATCTTGTCGGCGACGCGCGGGAAGCCGACGATCGGCTGGGTGAACTGCACGCGCGACTGCGCGTAGTCGGCCGCCAGTTCCATGGCCGATTGCGCGACGCCGATCGCGCGCGCGGCCGTCTGGATGCGCGCCGATTCGAAGGTCTGCATCAGCTGCTTGAAGCCCAGGCCTTCGCTGCCGCCCAGCAGATTTTCCGCCTTCACGACGAAGCCATCGAAGGCGATCTCGTATTCCTTCATGCCGCGATAGCCGAGCACCTCGATTTCCGTCCCGGTCATGCCCGGCGCGGGAAATGGATTCTTGTCGTCACCCCGCGGCTTCTCCGCGAGCAGCATCGAAAGGCCCCGATGCCCGGTTTCCTTGGGATTGGTGCGCACCAGAAGCGTCATGAGATCGGCGCGCACCGGATGGGTGATCCAGGTCTTATTGCCATAGACCTTGTAGACATTGCCCTCGCGGACCGCGCGGGTCTTGATCGCGGCAAGATCGGAACCGGTATTTGGCTCGGTAAAGACCGCGGTCGGCAACACTTCGCCGGAGGCGATCTTCGGCAGCCATTTGGCTTTTTGCTCGGTGGTGCCGCTGCCGAGGATCAGTTCGGCGGCGATTTCGGAGCGCGTGCCGAGGGAGCCGACGCCGATATAGCCGCGCGACAATTCCTCTGAGACGACGCACATCGATTCCTTGCCGAGCCCCATGCCGCCGTAATCCTCGGGGATGGTGAGGCTGAACACGCCGAGCTCGGACATCTGGGCGATGATGTCGAGCGGGATGTACTGGTTTTTCAGATGCCATTCCTGCGCGAAGGGCACGACCTGCGCGTCGGCGAATTTGCGCATCTCGTCGCGAATCGAATCGAGCGTGTCGTCGAGGGCGGTGGCGCCGACGGTGGCATCGTTCTGCTCGCGCATCAGTTCGGCAAGCCGGGCGCGGCGCGCCGCGGTGTTGCCGTAAGCGATCAGATGCTCGACCGCGGAATTCAAACGCGCCGACACTGTCGCCGCCGGCAGGCCGAGATCGGAAAGCCGCAGGATTTCCCCCTGGCTCATCGGAATGCCGCCGACGATCTGCGCCAAATATTCTCCGGCGCCGATACGGACCAGAAGCTCCTCGATCTCGCCGAAATTGTCCGCCGCCGAGAGCCGTTGCGCA
>JAFBAG010000046.1 GCA_019247925.1 Pseudolabrys sp. | reverse complement strand
GGTCGGGCGCAGTTCCCGCAGATAGGTCTGGAAGGTGTCCATCACGCGCGGCATCAGCGGCTGGATCTGCGCGACCAATGCGTGGTCGGGCAATTCGAGCGTCACCTTCACCTTGAGATATTGCGTGCGCTCTCCGCCGCTATTGGCGAGATTGACCAGCACGTCTGGCAGATCGACGAAGGTCGCGGGCTTGGCCTGCGCGACGTCCACCTTTTTCTTCGCGCCGAAGAACATCCAGCCCCCGACGCCACCTACGGCGACGACGAGTAGTCCGGCGACGGCGATGATGATCAGCTTGAGCGAGAATTTCGATTTCGGCTTGGCTGGCGCGGCGGCGTCGCCCTCGCCATCCTTTTCGATTTCAGGTTCTGCGGATTTTTCTTTTGCGGCCATACCTGCCCCCATGTCCCCGGCAAAAACGGAGGCCGGGCACGGCGCAGACCACGCAGAACACTGCCGCGGACGCGACCTCAGCGCCCAGGCGGAAGGTAGGTCGGTATGGTTAACAGATGCTTGCCGGTCGCAGCTTACCGGGAAAGTTTTGCCGCCCGCGGACGGCAAAAGGCGCCTTTTGCCCGCCTAAGCGAACGCAACATTTGAGCTATCTCCTTGATCTGAAACGCCTTTCTGCATTGGCACGACGGCTGCAAAGCGGAAGGTGGTCGCGGCTTGGGAGAGCGGCGGCCGAGCGGTGGCAAAGCCTGTGGGAGGGCGAAGTCACCGGGATCAAGGGGAGCTCGATGGAAAACGCACTCCTGGTGGGTCTGTCGCGGCAGGTCGCGCTGGCGCGCGAACTGGACATTGTCGCGAACAACATCGCCAACCTGAACACCACCGGCTTCAAAAGCGACGGCGCGCTGTTCGAGGAATATATCGGCCAGACCGCGCGCGCCGCCGATCTCAGCGGCAAGGACGCGCGGGTTTCTTTCGTGCGCGACCGCGCCACCTGGGTCGACCTCTCGCAAGGGACCCTGGAGCGCACCGGCAATGCACTTGACGTCGCAATCGAAGGCAGCGGCTTCTTCGCTGTCCAGACGCCGCGCGGCGAGCGCTATACGCGCAACGGCGCGTTTCAGGTCAATGCGGCCGGCGAACTCGTCACCAGCGAAGGCTATCAGGTGGTCGGCGCGTCGGGACCGATCCGCTTCCAGGCCAAAGACCGCGATATCTCGATAAGCCTCGATGGCACGATCAGCGTGCGCGAGGGCGCCGAAGCTGCCAAGGAATCGCAGCGCGGAAAAATTCGTGTCGTGCAGTTCGATCGCGCGTCGCAGCTGCAAAAGGATGGTGCCGGCACCTTCAGCGCTCCCGACGGCGTGACGCCTCAACCCGCCGACGCCACCAAAACGCGTACGGTGCAAGGTTCAATCGAAAAATCCAACGTGCGCAGCGTCGTCGAGATGACGCGCATGATCGAAGTCACCCGCAGCTACACCCAGGTCGCCCAGTTGCTGCAGCAGCAATCCGAAATGCAGCGCTCGGCGATCGAAAAGCTCGCCGACGTGCCGGCCTGAGCATTGTGAGGAGATAAGAGATGCGTGCCCTGCACACCGCGGCGACGGGAATGATGGCCCAGGAACTCAACGTTCAGGTCATCTCCAACAACATCGCCAACATGCGCACGACGGGATTCAAGCGCCAGCGCGCCGAATTCCAGGACCTGCTCTACGAGCACGTCAGGCGCGTCGGCACCCAGACCTCCGAGCAGGGCAATATGCTTCCTGCCGGCATCGAGCTCGGCTCCGGCGTCAAGACGGTCGGCACGCCGCGCCTGATGACGCAAGGCACGCTGGTGCAAACCGGCAAGGATTACGACATCGCGATACGCGGTGAGGGCTTCTTCAAGGTGCTGATGCCCGACGGGCGCACCGCCTATACGCGCGACGGCTCATTCGAACTCGATGCGCAAGGCCGCTTGGTCACCGCGCAGGGCAATGTCGTGCAGCCGGGCATTACGCTCCCCCAAAACGCGACCAGCGTTGCGATCAACGCCCAAGGCCAGGTTTCCGTGACGCTGCCGGGTAGCAACACGCCCTCGCAAATCGGCCAGTTGCAGCTCTCGCTTTTCATCAACAAGGCCGGCCTGCAAGGCATCGGCGACAATCTCTATCTGGAGACCCCCGCTTCCGGCACGCCGCAGGACGGCACCCCGAATACCGAGGGCTACGGCAATCTGCAGCAGGGCAATCTCGAGCAGGCCAATGTCGAGGCGGTGAGCGAGATCTCCGATCTGATCGCCGCCCAGCGCGCCTACGAGATGAACGCCAAAGTCATCACCGCGGCCGACCAGATGCTGTCGGCGACCTCCAACCTGATGCGCTGAGGGCAGCCATGAAGAAACTCACATTCATCCTTGGCCTCCTCTTCATCGCAACCGCAGCGATGGCCGACGAGGTGCAGCGTCCCTCGCTGCGGGCGGAAACCGTCGTCAGCGGCGATGTCGTGCGCATCGGCGACCTGATCGACAATGCCGGTATCGTCGCGGATGTCGCGATCTTCCGCGCGCCCGATCTCGGTTCGACCGGACGCGTACGGGTGAGCGACGTGCTCGAGGCCGTGCGTAGCCACGCCCTCATCGGGCTCGAGAGCGGCGGCCTGACAGAGATCGTTGTCTCCCGGCCGGGCCGCACGATCAGCGCGCAAAACATCGAGCAGACGATCGCCGCCGCGATCGCCGCGCAATATGGCATTGCCGACGCCAAGAGCCTTGCCTTGAGCTTCGACCGTGGCCTCAGCGCGATGCAGATCGAACCGGGCGCCTCGACGTTGCGCGTCAGCCGCGTCGTCTACGATCCGCGCAGCGGACGCTTCGACGCCACGCTGGACTTGCCGGGCACCGCCCAGCGCAAACGTCTGACCGGCACTGCCGTGCATACGGTCGAGGTTGTGACTCTCAGCCGCGCCCTGTCGCGCGGTGACATCGTCAAATTATCGGACGTCACGGTCGAGCGACGCCCGCGCGCAGAGTCCGCGGCCGATCTGGTCGCGGATCCGGAGCGCGCTGTCGGCCAGGCCGTGCGCTCATCGATTGCCGCCGGGCGCGGCCTGCGCGCCGGCGACCTCATGAAGCCCGAACTCGTCCAGCGCAATGAGACCGTCACCCTGGTTTATGAAGTGCCGGGGATCGCTCTCACCGGGCGCGGCAAGGCGCTCGAGAATGGCGCCGAGGGCGACACCGTCGAAGTGCTCAACGTCCAGTCCAAACGCAGCGTGCACGGCGTCGTCACCGGCCCCGGCCAGGTGACCGTCACTTTGCGCGCACCCCGCGTGATCGCCCGCGCGGATAGCGCCCAGTAAGAGGTCAGTCGATGAAGCTCAAAGCCCTGTTGCGTCAGTCGAGCGCGATCATGCTCATCCTGTCGCTGCCCGTACTCGGCGGCTGCGCTGCGCTCGATCGCATCAAGCAGGTCGGCGAGCAGCCGGCGCTGTCCTCGGTAGATAATCCTACCGCGCGACCCGGCTACAAGCCGGTTCAGATGCCGATGCCGACGATCCAGCCGGCGGCCTATAACGCCAATTCGTTGTGGCGCAACGGATCGCGCGCCTTCTTCAAGGATCAACGCGCGCATCAGGTCGGCGACATCCTGACCGTGAAGGTCAACTTTACGGACAAGGCGAACATCGCCAACCAGACCCAGCGCAGCCGTACCAATGCCGAAGATTCCGGCATCGATAATTTCTTCGGGCGCACGAAAGTCCCGCTCATCAACTCCGCCGTCCCGACCCGCATCTTCACCGCGGACTCCAACGCGTCGAGCGAAGGCAAAGGCTCGGTCACCCGCCAGGAAGCGCTCACCACCAACGTCGCCGGCGTAGTCACGCAAGTGCTGCCTAACGGCAATCTGGTGATCGAGGGCAAGCAGGAAATCCGCGTCAACTTCGAGGTGCGCGAACTGATCGTCGCCGGCGTGGTACGGCCGGAAGACATCGAAAGCGACAATACGATCGACTCCAACAAGATCGCGCAGGCCCGCATTGCCTATGGCGGCCGCGGTCAGATCACCGATGTGCAGCAGCCGCGTTACGGCCAGCAGGTGTTGGATGTGCTGCTGCCGTTCTAGTGGTGGCGTGGAATTCGTTGCGCATGCGTGCGCGTCGGTTTCCCGCGTAGTTTAACGGGCTCCCACGCCGTCTCCGTCGTGCACACGGATCGGCGAAACGACGCGGCCTCCGGCAGGCTCCCCCACCGGAGGCCGCGGCTTTTTTGAAAGCCCGACCAGTAAGATTTTCGGGGAGGTTATTCGTCGCGATAAACGCGCTCGCGGCGCTCGTGCCGCTCTTGCGCTTCGATCGACAAAGTCGCGATCGGCCGCGCCTCGAGGCGCTTGATAGAGATCGGCTCGCCGGTCTCTTCGCAGAAGCCGTAAGACCCGTCCTCGATACGGCCGAGCGCCTCGTCGATCTTGGAGATCAGCTTGCGCTGGCGATCGCGCGCGCGCAGCTCGATGGCGCGGTCGGTTTCCGAAGAGGCCCGATCGGCGAGATCGGAATGGTTTTGATTTTCTTCCTGGAGGTGCGCCAAGGTTTCCTTGGCTTCCCGGATAATGTCTTCCTTCCAGGACATGAGCTTGGCGCGGAAATATTCGCGCTGCCGCTCGTTCATGAAAGGCTCTTTATCCGTCGGCTTATAGGACTTCGTTCTCGCAAGCATTCCCACGACTCCCACCCTTACATTCGTTTCTTTGTTTCGTTTTTTTGCGAGCCCGAACCTCGCAGGGGCAGGCTTATATACGCGCGGCCGAAGCCGGACAATATCCAGCACTGCCCGGGCAATTGGCTGTTTGTGACGGTTTTATAAGCAGTTAGGAAATGCCGCAGCGCGGCAAAAACTCAGCGAAGGCCTGCCTTCGCGAGTTCCACTTCGACTCGCAAGCCAATTTCGGCGAGCACCGCATCGAGGCCGACATCGCCAGAAGTGCCTTTGAGCCCCTCGGCGGCAGCCTTGAGCCGCCCCAGGGTCGACTGATCCAGGCTGCCGTCGATCAGGCCGAGCTTGACGTTGTCAAGCACGTCGAGCGCCTGGCGGCCGTTCTTGACCGCCCGTTTGCGCCGCTCGGTCGAATCCTCGACCCCTTGAAGGGCGATGAGCGCGTCCACGCTCGAGACGCTGCGCAGCGTGCCTGCCGAGGCGGGCCCGCGCGTGGCGCTGTCCTCGCTGACGGAAAAGCCGCCCGCTGCCGCGCGGCGTGACGATGCCGGTGCGGCCGCGACTGCAGTCCCGTTGGGTCCGTAGATGCGCATGCGAGGTCCCTTCCCCGATTACCGGAAACTGCGCCCGTATGGTTAATCCCGGGTAAAAAACCCGGCAAAAATTACCGCCGCGCCCTTTACTGCCGAGCGTTAACACCACCGTCTCCCGCGAAAAGCCAGCAACCATGCCGTTTTGCGCTGGCACGGCATTCGCATGGCTGAAGCCGACATACGTCACATTGGGGAGCAGTGATGACGACAACGTTCAAAGCCGCGGTAGCGGCGCTGGCCATGATGCTATGCGTCCCGGTGGGAGCCGGGGCCGCATCGCGCATCAAGGATCTCGCCAATATCGAGGGCGTGCGCCAGAACCAGCTGATCGGCTACGGCCTGGTGGTCGGCCTCAACGGCACCGGCGACACGCTCAACAACATCCCGTTCACCCGCCAATCGCTGCAAGCGATGCTCGAGCGGCTCGGCGTCAATGTCCGCGGACAGACCTTGCGGACCGGCAACGTCGCCGCCGTGATGGTCACCGCCAATCTGCCGGCCTTCGGCACGCAGGGCACGCGCATCGACGTCACGGTCTCCGCGCTCGGTGATGCCAAGAGCCTGCAAGGCGGCACCCTCCTCGTCACGCCGCTGCTCGCCGCCGACGGCAATGTCTACGCCGTGGCGCAAGGCTCGGTCGCGATCGGAGGTTTCCAGGCGGAAGGCGAAGCGGCCAAGATTGTGCGCGGCGTCCCGACCGTCGGACGCATCTCGAACGGCGCACTGATCGAGCGCGAGATCGAATTCGCGCTCAATCGCGTCAGTCAGCTCCGCATGGCCCTGCGCAATCCCGACTTCACCACCGCGAAGCGCATCGCTGCGGCGATCAACGACTATATGGGCTCGCCGACCGCGGAGCCGCTCGACCCTTCGACGGTGCAGATCACCATTCCGGGCAAGTTCAGCGGCAACGTGATTTCGCTGCTCACCGAGGTTGAACAGCTTCAGGTCGAGCCCGACATTGGCGCCAAGATCGTGATCGACGAGCGCTCCGGCATCATCGTGATGGGGCGCGATGTGCGCGTCTCCACGGTCGCGGTAGCGCAGGGCAACCTCACCGTGACGGTCACGGAAACTCCGCAAGTCAGCCAGCCGCTTCCCTTCTCGCGCGGCGGCCAGACTGTCGTGGTCCCGCGCACCCGCATCGGCGTGCAGGAAGACGGGAAAAAGCTCGCTACCGTCAAGGAAGGCGTGTCGCTGCAACAGCTTGTTGACGGCCTGAACGCGCTCGGCATCGGCCCGCGCGACATGATCGCGATCTTGCAAGCGATCAAGGCGTCCGGCGCGATCCAGGCCGATATCGAGGTGATGTGATGGCCGGCGCGATGGGCATCACAGTTCCTGGTATCGGCGCGACCGACGCGCTGCAGATGGCCGCGCCCGCGGCTTCGCAGCTCAAGGCGGGCGTCACGCCAGCCAAAGCGAAAGCGCTGGCGCAGGATTTCGAGGCCGTCTTCCTCAACACGATGTTCTCCCAGATGTTCACCGGGATCGACGGCGACGGCCCGTTCGGCGGCTCGAAATCCACGGGTGTGTGGCGGTCGTTCCTGACCGACGAATATTCAAAGAGCTTTGCTAAGGCTGGCGGCATCGGCCTTGCCGATCACGTCTATGCCGCCCTCATCAAGCAGCAGGAAGCCAAACCTGTAGGAACTTTGCCTTGACCACGCCGCGCATTAGCCCGATCGAAAGCGTCGGCGAGGCGCTGCGTGTCGTCGCTCATCTCGACGCGGTCATGGAGAAGCTTCTTGCCGTGATCGACGAGGAAACCGCGCTGGTGCGGGCCGGCAAACTCAATCAGTCGCTCACGCTGGCATCCGCAAAAGCAGAGCTGGCGCTGTATTACGTAACCGAGGCGGAGCGGCTCAAATTGAGCCCGAAATTCCTAACCGGCGCCGCGCCGGACCTGGCCAAAGCGGTACAGAGCAAACACAGCGCTTTTCAGACCGCCTTGCAGCTCAACCTCACCGTGCTCGCGACCGCGCATGCCGTATCGGAAGGCATTATTCGCGGGGTCTCCGACGACCTCGCGCGAAAACGCGCCCCGACGACCTATGGCGCCAGCGGCCGCGCCGCGGCATTGAGCCCGAGGGCGGCTCAGCCGCTCGCCGTTAGCCGCGCGCTGTAATCCTATCTTGAAATAAAAAAAGCGGGGCCCGAAGGCCCCGCTCTCATTTCGTGGCTTGCTGCGGCGATTAGCCGAACAGGCGCAGGACCGACTGGCTGGCCTGAGCGGCGAGCGACAGCGCAGTGGTCGACAGCGACTGACGGGTCTGAAGGGCGAGCATGTTCGCGCCTTCCAGGTTCGTGTCGGCGAGCACCAGATTGTCGGCGCCGGTCTGCAGCGTGTTGACCATGGACTTCGTGAAGTCCTGACGGGTCTGCACGACCGAGAGGCTCGAACCGAACGCGCCGGCCTGCGAGCGCAGCGAGCTCAGGGCCGAGGTAAGGTTCGCCAGCGCGGCGTTGACGTCGGTGTCGGTCTGGAACGTGTTGGTCGAAGCGGCAATGCCGAGGCCAGCCGCGTCGTACTTCACGCCAGAGATCGACTGCTTGGAGGTGCCGGTTTCGTTGAACACGACCGTCAGCGTGTCGCCGTTGAGCAGGTTGACGCCATTGTAGCCCGAGTCACCGGCGAGCGCCGAGATCTGGGTACGGATCGAGTCGAACTGCGTGGCGAGCGAGGAACGGTTGGAGTTCAGCGCGCCCGTCGTGGCACCGGCGACGAGGCCGAGGGTCAACTTGTCGGCGGCCGACGAGGTGCCCGCGATCGTGATGGTCGAGCCGTCGAGCGCTTCCAGCTTCGTGTGGCCAGTGCTGTCGAGAGAGGCGCGGATCTTGATGCCCGCCGCGCCGTTGACTGCGGTGAGGAAAGCTTGGACCGTGTCACCGGCCGCCGCGGTATAGGTCGCGGTGGTGGTGCCGTCGCTGACCGTGATCGTCTTGGTCGCGGTCACGCCGTGCACGGTCGTGGTGGCCAAGCCGGCAACCGAACCGGTCACGGTCGCGGTCGTCGCCGCGGTCTGCAGCGCCTGCTGCGCGATCGCCTGCGCGCTCTGCACAAGCTTCGTCAGCGAGGTGAGGCCGTTATTGGCGGCCTGCAGGGTCTGCGTGGCGTTCGAGATCGAGTCGAGGAGCGAGTTCAGGTCCGAGGCGCGGTTGCCCAGCGACTGAGACGTGAAGTAGCTGATCGGATTGTCGAGAGCGGAATTGACCTTCTTGCCCGTGGCGAGACGATTCTGCGTCTGCGCC
>JAFBAG010000010.1 GCA_019247925.1 Pseudolabrys sp. | reverse complement strand
ACCGCCGTGATCGAAGGCGCGGGCGACCATTGCTGCGAATACATGACGGGCGGCGTGGTCGTCGTGCTCGGCAAGACCGGCCGCAACTTCGCCGCCGGCATGTCGGGCGGCATCGCCTATGTACTCGACGAGGACGGCACGTTCGAGAGCCACTGCAACATGGCGATGGTCGAGCTCGAGCCCGTGCCGCAGGAAGAGGACGTCGCCGAGAGCGAATACAACCTGCAGAACGACCTGGAGTCGCACGGCCGCGTCGACGTCGCGGACGATCTCAGCCGCGCGGACGCCGAGCGCCTCAAAAAGCTGATCGGCGCCCATGCCCGCTATACCGGCTCCAAGCGCGCCGCCGACATCCTCGCGAATTGGGACAAATATCGCCCGCTGTTCAAGAAAGTGATGCCGGTCGAATACCGCCGCGCTCTCGCCGAGATGGCGAAGGAACGCGCCGCGGCGATGCAGGCCGCGGAATAGAGCGTCTCCCATGGGCAAGGTCACCGGCTTTCTCGAGATCGAGCGTGAGGATCGCGACTACGCCCCCGCCGCCGAGCGCGTGAAGCACTGGCACGAATTCGTGCTGCCGCTCGAAGAGAAGACCCTGCGCGACCAGGCCGCGCGCTGCATGGATTGCGGCATTCCCTACTGCCACGGCCAAAGCCGCGTCACCGGATTGCCGACCGGCTGTCCGGTCAACAACCAGATTCCGGACTGGAACGACCTCGTCTATCGCGGCAATTGGGATGAGGCCGCGCGCAACCTGCACTCGACCAACAATTTCCCGGAAGTCACCGGCCGGGTGTGCCCGGCACCGTGCGAGGCGTCCTGCACGCTCAACATCGACGAGAACCCTGTCACCATCAAATCGATCGAATGCGCCATCGCCGACCGGGCGATTTCACTGGGCCTCAAGCCAGAAAAGCCGACGCACAAGACCGGAAAGAAGGTCGCGGTGGTCGGCTCGGGCCCGGCGGGCATGGCCTGTGCGCAGCAGCTCGCGCGCTCGGGCCATGAGGTCCATCTCTACGAACGCTGGGCCAAGGCCGGCGGCCTGCTGCGCTACGGCATTCCCGACTTCAAGATGGAGAAGGTCCACGTCGACCGCCGCGTCGAGCAGATGCAGGCCGAAGGCGTCGTGTTCCATTACAACACGCAGGTCGGCGTCGACGTCCCGGCTGACAGACTGGTGAAGGATTATGACGCTGTCGCGTTGACCGGCGGCGCAGAGAAGCCCCGCGATCTGACGATCCCGGGACGCGAGCTCAAAGGCATCCATTTCGCGATGGAATTCCTCCCGCAGCAGAACCGTCGCGTGAGCGGCGAAACCCCGACGCCCGATGCGCCGATCCTTGCCAAAGGGAAAAAAGTGGTCGTGATCGGCGGCGGCGACACCGGCTCGGACTGCATCGGCACGTCGATCCGCCAGGGCGCCGCGTCGGTCGTGAATTTCGAGATCATGCCGCAGCCGCCCGAGCACGAGAACAAGGATCTGACCTGGCCGCTCTGGCCGCTGAAGCTACGCACGTCATCGAGCCATGAGGAAGGCGCCAAGCGCGACTTCGCGGTACTGACGACGAAATTCATCGGCGAGAATGGGCACGTCAAAAAACTGATCTGCGCCCGCGCAGATGCCAAGTTTCAGCCCCTGCCCGGCACTGAGTTCGAGGTCGAGGCTGACCTCGTCCTGCTGGCAATGGGATTCGTCCACCCGGTACACGAAGGCATGGTCAAATCGCTCGGCCTGTCGCTCGATCAGCGCGGCAATGTGCAGGCCGACACGATGGCTTACGCGACCTCGTTGAAGAAGGTGTTCGCCGCCGGTGACATGCGCCGCGGCCAATCGCTCGTCGTGTGGGCGATCCGCGAGGGGCGCCAATGCGCCCACGCCATCGACAAGTTCCTGATGGGAACGACGACGCTTCCGCGCTAGCGCGCGATCTGCTCCGAAAACCGGTATCCACTTTTCGGGATCGCGCGTCCGCGCTAGCTCAGCAGCCTACCGCAACCAGCCGAACGGAGACGGCGCCCGTTGCTGCGGCTGTTGCGGCGCCTGGGCGCGCTGTTGCGGCGGGCGGACTTGCTGCGGCTGCTGCTTTTTCGGCTCGTCGCGCTTGGCGCGGGCGGGCTCGTCCTTCTTGGCCGGCTGGGCTTTCGCCGGCGCCGCGGGCTGGGCGCGCGCCGCCGCCGCCGTCGGCGAGAGCGGTTCGATCGCGTTCGGGTCGCTCGGCCGGGGCCAGCTGTAGTCGTCGGCGCGCCCTGAAGGCGCCGCCACGGGCTCGCCCTTGACCAGAACGCGCGTCGCGACCGCATCGCCATGCACAGGCCGCGTCGCCGCGCCGCCCAGCAATTCCTCGCCGCTAGCGGGGCCCGCCGTCAGCGGCACGACAGGGCCGGCGACCGGACGCACCGCAGGGCCGGTGGGCGCAGCCTCCGTCGGCGCGCCGAGCGGCTGGGACGGCAGCGCCACCGGCATCGAGCGATTGGCCATGAAGCGGCGGAGTTCGCGCTCGACATAGTGGGCGAGCTTGCGCGCGCCGTAGCGCGTGAAGTGCACGCCGTCGCCGGCACGCAGGCGTCGGGTCTGGCCCTCGAAATCGGGGCCATGGGTGGTGAAGCGTCCCTGTTCGTCGACGAAGCCTTCCCACACATCGACATAGACGATGCCGGCCTTCTCGGCGCGGGCGCGGAACAGGTCGTTGAGATAGACCGCCTCGGCGGTCGAGCGCGTGCCGCGGATCGGCGGCAGGCCGACCCAAAGCACCGGCACGTTCTTGCTCTTGAGCGCGGCGATCGTTTCGTCGATGCGCTTGACGTAAATTTCTTCCCAGCGCTCGGTGCGAAATTCGGTCGAGCCGCGCGGGCCGCGTTCAGGCGCCAGGATATTCGGCTGCTCGCCTTCGTCATCGTCGGGCTTTTTAGCCGCCTCGGTCGTGGCCGCCGGTTCGCCCGGCTTGGCCTGATCGGTCTTCTGCTCTCCCGGCTTCTGTTCGGGTTTCTGGTCCTTGCGCCCGGTGCGCTTGTCGCGCTCGCTTTGCGTCTCCCGAATGGCTTGCCGGTCGTTGAGGCCGAGCATCATTACGACAAAGTCGGCCTTGTCCTTGGCGAGATTGTCGCGCGCGACATGCCACCAATCGAGATCGCTGCGGTTTTCGTAACGGATGAGTCCCGACCCTGTCTTGATCTTGCGCATGACGGCGATTTCGGGGGAATCGGCGAGCGCGTCTTCGAGACCGTAGCTCAGCCAATCGGCGAGCGAATCGCCCATCACCACGACCGAAACGCTCGGCGTGGCGTCGGTCTTCTTCGGCGGCGGCGCGCGCGAATAATCGGCGGGACGTTCGTCTTCGAGAATGACGCCGCCGCCTTGCCGGGGACCGAACAGGCCATCGAACAGGCCGCCGCGCCGCGGCTGCGGCGCGGGCCGAGAGAAAAAGCCACCGCGATCGTCACGGAAAAACTGGCCGTAAGCCGGGCCGGGCGCAAAGAACTCGAGCGCGCCGATCGCGACGACGAGCGCGATCAGTCCCGCGAGCGCCGCACGCCACTCAAAACGTTTTCGCCGTCTCGCCATCGGATGTCCTGCCGCCGCCTCGCAAGAAGGGTCAACAGCACGCCGGGAAAATGTCAACTTGAAGACCGCAGTTGCGTTGTCTAGCGGCCGCGAAGCTTCTCGAGGATCGCCACCGTGGCGAAACCATCGGGGATTTGCCCGTTTTTGGCCTGGTAATCGCGAATCGCGGAGCGCGTTTTGCGTCCAAGCTGTCCGTCCGGCTCGCCCAGATCGTAACCATGGTGCGCCAGAAGCTGCTGGAGCTCGAGGCGCTCGCTGCGCGAAAGCACGCGCTCATAGCGCGGCCAGGCTTGCGCAAAAGCCTCGCCGCCACGCAGGCGGTCCGCGAGATGTCCGATCGCGAGCGCATAGGCCTCGGCGGGATTGTATTTCATGATGACGCG
>JAFBAG010000125.1 GCA_019247925.1 Pseudolabrys sp. | reverse complement strand
CGCCGGGTAATCTAGGGAATTGTCTTTATCAGCTGCGGCCAGTTGCGTTCGGCCGCGCCGATGAAGCGTTGCGGCTCGGCCGCGAAAGCGTCGCGTGCCGCCACGCTGAAAAAGAGATAGAGCCGCTCTCCGCTGATCAGCCAGATTTGCGGATGACCCGCGACCGATGCGCCACGCGCGGCGGCGACGGGATCGTAGCCACCGAACCGCGGCGCATAGATTTCCGGGTGACCGGCGAACGCGGCACGATTGCCTTCATTGGCGAAGCGCCAGGTCGCGCCGTCATCGCCTCGATGTTCGTACCCGGCCTTGCCGAGCACCGGACTGGCATCGCTGAAATAGGCGACCGGGTCGAACCCGCTGATGGCCAAACCGCTCTGCGGGTCGCTCGAAACCTTGCTTTCGGCGGCAAAAAGCGCGGCGGGCAAAAGACATAGCGCCGCACTCAGGCTGACGCGCCGACACTGTTTTCTCTGCCGTGGTGCCGTCATAGTTGTCGCCGAGGTTCGCCCGATTCGACGGGGGCCGGCCTCACCTTAAAGAGTGCGCGTGAGCAACCGGTTAAGCCGGAATTATCCGGTGCCGAATGGGAGCCTCGCATGCATGCCTTGATGCGTATCGCCGCGGCGGCCAGCCTGCTGATGACGCTGACCACAACCGGCGCCTTTGCGCAGTCGGAAGGAAAAACGACCTATACCGGCGGCGAGATCGTCAAAGCCGGGCATCAATTTTTTGGCACGACATCGCGCGAACTTGCCCAGATCGTCGAACGCGCGATCAGCCGGTGGGGCCAGCCGAACGGTTACATCCTCGGGCAGGAAGGCGGCGGCGCGATTGTCGTCGGCCTGCGCTACGGCGACGGCACGCTTTACACCAAGAATGCGGGCGACCGCCGCGTGTTCTGGGAGGGCCCTTCGATCGGCGTCGATTGGGGCGGCGAAGGCGCGCGCACCATGATGCTGGTTTACAATCTGCCGGCGACGGATTCGATCTATCAGCGCTTCGTCGGGGTCGATGGCTCCGCCTATTTGGTGGGCGGCTTCGGCATGACGGCGCTCACCATGGGCAACATCGTCGTGGTTCCCATCCGCACCGGCGTTGGATTGAGGCTCGGCGCCAGCATCGGCTATCTCAAGTTCACCGAGAAGGCGACCTGGAATCCCTTCTGAGCAGGGTTAAGGCCGCGACCACTCGCAGGGTTTAGGTTAATGCCGCGCCGCGCTGGCAGCGGCGCGCTGCGCATGTCATTGTGCGCGCGGGGTTTACACGGGGTTAGGCGAGCTGGAGCAGTTTTCTCATGATTGAACCGATCATGTTTTTCGGGATCGGCTTTCTCGTCGCCGCCCTGATCGGCCTCGTCATCGTCCCCCTCGTGCACAATCGCGCGGTGCGCCTGACGATGCGCCGCCTCGAAGCGGCGACGCCGCTGTCGATGGCAGAAATCCAGGCGGACAAGGATCAGCTGCGCGCGGAATTCGCAATGTCGACCCGCCGTCTCGAAATGGCGGTCGAGCAGCTCAAGACCCGAAGCACCAGCCAGCTCGCCGAGATCGGCAAGAAATCCGACGCCATCAACCGGCTGAAGATCGAGCTCGGCGAAAAGACCGCCACGATCTTCGCGCTCGAAGCGCGCGACAAGGCGCTGCGCGATCAGGTGCGCGCCAGCGAGGAAGAGCTTTCGGTCAAGGGCTCTGTCGTCCATGACGCCGAGCGGGCGCTTGCCGACAAGCAGGGCGAACTCGACAAGATGCTGAGCGAGCTGGACGAACGCTCCGTCCTCGCCGACAGCCAGAAGATCGAAATCGTTGCGCTGCGCACCCAGGTCGAAGCTCTGAAGGACCGTCTCACCGACGCCGAAAACGAGGTCAAGGCGACCGAAGACCGCGTTGCCAATGAGCGCCTCGAGCTCAAGGAAGCGACCCACGAACTCGCGGAGGAGCGCGGCAAGGTCGAGAACCTCGGCGGCCGCGTCGCCGAACTCGAGCAGCAGCTGGTGGCTCAGACCACCGAAGCGGAAATTCTCGGGCGCCGCGCCTCCGATCTGGAGAACCGGCTGACCGAGCAGTCCCGTCAGCTGACCGAAAGCGAATTCGAGCTCAACCAGATGCGCGGCCAGATCGACGCTGCGCGCAAGACCGAAACCGACCTTCGCACCGCGATCGCCGAACTCGACGGCAAGACGGCGCGCGACACCCAAACCCTGCGCGAAGAAAAAATCCAGCTGCAGGCCGAACTCGAACGCGCCAATGAAGAACGCGCGCGTCTCAACAACGAGCTTGCAACGATGAAGCGCGACACCGAACAGGCCTGGTCGTCGGAACGCATCGAAAATTCACTGCTGCGCGAGCGCATCAACGACGTCGCCGCGGAAGTGGCGCGGCTCGCCTCCGCGCTCGAAGGCCCCAATTCGCCGATCGACGCCATTCTCGCGGCCGAGACCGCGCGCGACAAAGTCACGCTGCCGCCGCAAGCCGCGCAGACCGAGCTTGCCGATCTCGGCGGCGGCACCGGCGGCAATCTCGCCGACCGCATTCGCGCGCTGCAAAGCGCAGCGTCACGCGCGCGCTCCGACGAACCGACCCGGAACTGAGCGGCCGGCATCCGAAGGGCGCAGGCCGCTCATCCGCGCGACGCCAGGGATCTCGACACAATAAATATGAGAAGCGGCTTACGCGCAGCTTGCTTGACACTTTGGATGGCGCGCTCTTTATATCGCCGGCCTGCCTAAGGCCGGGCGCTTAGCTCAGCGGGAGAGCGTTCCCTTCACACGGGAGAGGTCGTAGGTTCAATCCCTACAGCGCCCACCATTCAAGGCCCGCAAATTGCGGGTCTTTTTCATTCTCGAAATTGCGTAGGCTCCGCTTCGAAACCGAACGAGCGTGAAGACGACATGTCGACCCGTGGAAAATCCGTAGACTTTGTTCACCGCGTTCTGCGATCAAATTCCTAGCGGGAGCGTGAGATTTTCAATCTAATCCTATCGCAGCGATACCAATTGGTTAGCACCGCCGAAACTGTCTAACCGACAAACGAACATCAATGGGTTAGCGCGGATTTGTCTAACCACCGGCGCTTCAGGGCGGTCAACACCACCGCGCCGCTAGGCCTCACGGCGATGCGCCGGGCCGCGCCCGGAAAAACTCGCCAGCCGCTGCGATGGCCAATGGCCTTTCGACAGGCCCGCGTGACATTCACATGAGAGCTTGGCCAGCCGTTGCGGGTCGGGCGCCGAGATCGTCCCCCTGCGATACTGAATGTGTCCCTTGGCCTGGAAACTTTGCGCGATCAGAGTAACGGTCGTGCGGCGAATGCCCAGCGCATCGGCTATCAGTTCTTGGGTCGCGCGCAGCTCGGTGCCATTCGCGCGCTCGAGATTTTGCAAAAGCCATCGGGCCAATCGCTGCTCGGCGGTATGAACGGCATTACAAGCCGCGCGTTGCTGGGCTTGGAGCAAAATCCAATCCTTGCAAAAGGTCTGCAAGGCCAAGATTTCGCGGTTCGGCAGTCCCGACAAGTGCGCGGCAGAGATCCGGTAAAAGTCGCCGCCAATCTGCACGACGCCGCGCGTGAGCGCTTGCTCATTTTCTGCCTCAAGGAAGGCGCCAGCCGCGCCTTCAGGGCCAACCGAAGCGGACTCCACGTTGCTGCCCTCACGTAGCGGCACGCCGATGGCGATGACACCGGTGGCAGGAAAATACACGTCGCTTGACGGTTGCTCAGGGTCCCAAAGGATCGTGCCCTCTAGAACGTCCTGGCGTTTGAGATAAGGCTTCAGGTGCGCCAGCGTTTCCGGGGAAAGCGCCGCGAGGCATCCATTGCGACGCAACGCCGTGTCCGTGTTGCCGGCCTTTGTCGGCACCAATTGCACAGTCATTGCTCGACTCTCTGTCCTTCATAGGTCGCGAGAAACGGCATGTTGTTCGCGCGGGCGAGCGTCGCCTTGACCTCAAGCAGGCTGCGGTTGAGCGCGGCAATGGTGTCGCTGAGCGAGGCGCGACTATGCGACACGATTTCGACAGTGCGACGCACCTGCGGCGGCACTTTTTCCAGGGCGGGATCATAGGAGGCAAACAACAAACGGCACTGAACGCAGCGGTCTTCATCGCAAATTTCGAGTTGCCAAGAGCGGCTGGCGAGCTCGCGATAGCGCATCAACTCCTGAATGACCGCGACGCCGTGATCGTATGCATCCTGCTTGCTTGCGAACGTTTCGCCCCGCGGGTCAATGATGGTCTCATGACCCTTTTTGAGATGGAAAAAGTAGCGTTTCATTCGAAGCCTCCGCTTGCGCGATTAAACGCCCGTTCATTTGCGACTTATGTTCGCTATCTTACTCTGCCGCCTTGTAATCGTCTTCGCCCCTGTCGATTTCATCCATGCGGCTCACCGCGCTTCGAATGACGGACAGTTCCCTTTCGTATTCGCTTGCGCGCTTGCCCCAAGAAGCCGCGAGGTGCGGCTGGTCCTTCCCTTCCGCGTCGCGTTCCAGCTTGCGAGCCAGTTCGAGCCGCTCTTCCAGCGCGCGCAATGCGCTTCCCATGGCCCGGCGAAGATTCTCGTCCAGTGACAGGCTCAGATGCTCGGCAGCAAATGTATGCCCGACGTGGCAGCGGAATCTGGTGAGTGGACCCTCGTCGATTTCCCACATCACACCGTGACAGGTTGGGCAGGCCAGAACAGAGCGACGGCCCAACCCGTCCATCTCATCCATCTCGGCGACTGAGCCCTTGGCGATCTCGACTTCGAACCTGATGCTCTCCGGTGCTTTGACCGCTTCGCCTGCAGGCTGCGTTACTAGGCTGGACAGCAGGCGCGGCATTGCGGCGAGCGTGACCATGTGATCCGGACGCAGCCTGTTCAGCGCGTTCAGCGGCATGTCAGGAAAAGCCGCATCACTCGGATCCTGAACGACGGTGATGCCGGCGCACTGATCGAGCGCCCAGAGA
>JAFBAG010000121.1 GCA_019247925.1 Pseudolabrys sp. | reverse complement strand
GGCGGCGAAACGTGGGCCTGGACGCTGCAAGGCATTGTCGCTGCCACGGTAGCGCTCGCGGTGGCGCTGCTGTGGCGCTCGAACGCGCGGCACGAGGTCAAAGCCGCCGCGCTCGCCCTCGGCGCGATGCTGGCGACGCCCTATCTCTACACTTACGATCTCGTCGTGCTTACAGTGCCGCTCGCCTTTCTGATCGCGCTCGGCAGGCGTGAAGGCTTCCGCAGCCATGAAATGGCGGGCATTTGCGCGGCCTGCGTGCTGATCCTGATTTTCCCTTTTGTGACCGCGCCGGTTGGATTCGCGGCTATCCTTGTTGGCGGCGCGCTGATCGCGCGCCGCGCCCTCGCCCCATGACGGTACCCGCGCGCGCGGTCGTCCTCACCGGAATCACCCTCGCGCTTGCTTATGCAATTGTGCTGATTGGCGCCTATGGCAGCGGCCATTTCCTCTACGACGCGCAAGGCCAGCCGATCGCCAACGACTTCATCAATGTCTGGGCCGCGGGCCGGCTCGCGGTCGAAGGCCATGCCGCCGATGCCTATGACTGGGTGATTCATAAAGCCATGGAGGTGCGCGGCGCCGGCCACACCTTCGATAATTATTACGGCTGGCACTATCCGCCGCCATTTCTGTTTGCAGCCTTCGTCCTGGCGCTGCTGCCCTTCACCACCGCGGCGATTGTCTGGGTCGCTGTCACGCTGCCGGTCTATCTCGCGGCGCTCGCCAGCATCCTCGGCTGGCGCGCAGGTCTCGCCGTCGCGCTCGGCTTCCCCGCCACGCTCTGGAATATCGTCGCCGGGCAGAATGGCTTTCTCACCGCCGGACTGATGGGCGGGGCGCTCGCCTTGCTGACGCGGCATCCTGTTGCCGCGGGCGTTTGCATCGGCCTCCTCAGCTATAAGCCGCATTTCGCATTGCTGTTTCCTGTCGCGCTCGCGGCTGCGCGGCAGTGGACGGCCTTCATCGCCGCGGGCGTTGTCGCGGTCGTCGTGGCGCTCGCCTCCTGGATTGTCTTCGGCACCGAGACCTGGGCGATGTTCCTCGCCTCGACACCGCGCATGACCACGGCGGTGCTCGGCGAGGGCCTCGCTGAATTCGGCCGTTTGCAGAGCCTTTATGGACTGATCCGCTCGCTCGGCTTTGGAGCGGCGGCCGCGGCGGCGGGACAGGCCATTCTGGCGATTGTCCTTGCCGGCGGAATCTGGACCCTGTGGCGAAGCCGCGCCGCCTACGAACTGAAGGCCGCGGGATTGGCCGCTGCCGCCGTCCTGGTTACGCCGTACCTGTACATCTACGACCTCTGCGTCCTGGGCGTGGCGGTCGCTTTCCTGCTGCGGCTCTCGCCGCGCGCCGTACCCGTGCGTGAGTGCGTTCTCCTCGCCATCGCGGTCCTGCTGCTGCTCGCCTACCCCTATCTGAAGATGCAGGTGGGGTTCGCCGCCGCCGCCATCGTGCTCGGCCTTCTCTTATGTCGGGTTTGGACCGCCCATCGCGCGTGACGGGAACCCGGCTCGCTGCATCCACGTTTCCTCGCCGACGCTTTTCAAGGAGGCTGGGATGCGCACAATTCTGCTGATCATTCTCATTATCCTGCTGCTCGGCGCGCTGCCGACATGGCCCTACAGCGCCAATTGGGGTCCCTACCCCTCCGGCGGCATCGGCCTGGTGCTGCTGATTCTGCTGCTTGTGATGTTCATGCGCCGCGCCTAGCGCGTCGCGTTTTCACGCAACCTAACGAGCGCAGTCAGCGCGCGATTGAGCGGGGTGGCGATGCCCGCCGCCTCGCCTTCGCGCGCGACATAGCCATTGAGGAAGTCGATTTCGGTCGGCTTGCCCTTGGCGAGGTCCTGCGCGGTCGATGAGACTTGGGTCGGCATGACGTCGGCGAGCTTGAACATGTCGCGCGGCACATTGTCCGGAATGCGGATGCCTTTCGCGGCGGCGACCGCGATCACTTCGTCCCCGATAGCGCTCATCAAGGCACGGATCTCCGGGTCCGCGCACATCCGGCCATAGGGCTGCTGCGTCAGCGCGCACACCGAATTGTAGGTCGCGTTCATGAACAGCTTCGACCACATTTCGGTGTCGACATCCTTTGACACCTCGGACGCAATCCCTGCGGCGTTGAACAGGCGCGCGACCTCGTCGGCGCCAGCGAAATTGCTGACGACGAATTTGTTGCCGCCAGTGTGGCGAATATGGCCCGGCGCCGGCATCTGCGAGGCGGTATAGACCAGAACGGGCGCGACCAGCTGGCGGACATGCTTGCGAATACGCTCGGCATTGCCGACGCCATTCTGGAGGTTGAGCACGACCGCATCGGCATCGAGATGCGGCGCGATTGCCTTGGCGGCGTCCTCGCTGTCGCCACTTTTCACGCAGACGAGCACGTAGCGTGCACCCTTGACCGCCCCGGGATCGCTGCTCGCCGTGACCTTCAAAGTCTCGGTCTTGCCGCCGCTTTCGAACTTCAGGCCATCCCGCGCGACTGCATCAACGAAAGCCCTGCGGCCGATCAATGTCACCGGCGCCCCCGCACGGGCGAGCATGGCGCCGACCAGCCCGCCGATCGCGCCGGCCCCGACAATCGCGAATTTCGGCCAGTCGGTCATTGCCGCAAAGCGCGCGCAAGTTCTGCGGCAATCGCGACGGCGCCGGGCGTATCGGAGTGCAC
>JAFBAG010000325.1 GCA_019247925.1 Pseudolabrys sp. | reverse complement strand
CGCGGCGAACGAAGCCTATCGCGCCGCGCCGACGCCGAACGTCATCATCCTCGAGTTCGAGCATCGCTCCGGCGACATTCTCACCCAGCTCGACCAGCTCGCCGAGGTCTGCGATCCTGGGACCCGCGTGGTCGTCGTCGGCCGCGTCAACGACGTCACGCTCTATCGCGAACTGGCCAAGCGCGGTGTCAGCGACTACTTGATCGCTCCTGTCGGCACGCTCGATATCGTGCGCGCCGTCTGCGGCCTGTTCTCGCAGCCCGACGCTAAGCCGGTCGGCCGTGTCATCGCGGTTGTTGGCGCCAAAGGCGGCGTCGGCGCTTCGACGGTCGCGCACAACGTCGCCTGGGCCATCGCCCGCGATCTTGCGCTCGATACCGTCGTCACGGATCTCGATCTCGCCTTCGGCACGGCCGGCCTCGATTACAATCAGGACCCGGCGCAAGGCATTGCCGACGCGGTATTTTCGCCGGACCGGATCGACAGCAATTATGTCGACCGCCTGCTGTCGAAATGCGCCGACCACCTGACTTTGCTCGCGGCGCCGGCGACGCTCGACCGAGTCTATGACTTCGGGCCGGAAGCCTTCGATTCCGTCATCGACGCGCTACGCACCAACATTCCGTGCATCATGCTGGACGTGCCGCATGTGTGGACCGCCTGGTCGCGGCGGCTCCTCATCAGCGCCGACGATATCCTGATCGTAGCCGCGCCCGATCTCGCCAATCTGCGCAATGCCAAGAACATGGTCGACCTGCTCAAGACTTCGCGGCCCAACGACCACAGGCCATTCTACTGCCTCAACCAGATCGGCGTGCCGAAGCGTCCGGAAATCGCGCCCGGCGATTTCGCCAAGGCGCTGGAGGACCAGCCGGCCGCGGTCATTCCCTTCGAGCCGCAATTGTTCGGCACCGCCGCCAATAACGGTCAGATGATCGCCGAGGTGTCGGCAAGCCATAAGACCGCGGAGATGTTCCGCACGCTGGGCCAGGTGCTCACCGGCCGCGCCGAGGTCAAGCGCGCTCGTGGAGGGTTGTCGCTGCCGTTCCTCGGCAAACTGATGAAGAAGAAGGCCTAAGGGTTCGGGAGTTCGTTCGTGTTCGGCAAGCGTGGCAATTCGACAGCTGAAGCCCGGCTTCCGCCGCAAGGCGCACCGCCGCTCGCGCCGAGCGCACCCGCCGCGGCGCCTGCCCCGGCGCCGGCCGCGCCGGTCGAGACCGGCCGCACACCGCTTGTTTCGCAAGGCCTGGGCGCGCCGCTCGTTACCGCGCCGGCTAAAGCCACGAAGACCCCACAGCAGGTCAACATGCCGGCGGTCGATTCCCGCCGGTCTGACAGCTATTACGAGACCAAGGGCACGATCTTCGGCGCGCTGATCGAGGCGATCGATCTGGCGCAGCTCGCCCGCCTCGACGCCGACAGCGCGCGCGAGGAAATCCGCGACATCGTCAACGAGATCATCGCGATCAAGAACATCGTGATGTCGATCTCCGAGCAGGAAGAGCTGCTCGACGACATCTGCAACGATGTTCTCGGCTTCGGCCCGCTCGAGCCGCTGCTCGCGCGCGACGACATCGCCGACATCATGGTGAACGGCTCGGGCACCGTCTACATCGAAGTCGCGGGCAAGATCCAGAAGACCGGCATCCGCTTCCGCGACAATCAGCAGCTGCTGAACATCTGTCAGCGCATCGTCAGTCAGGTCGGCCGCCGCGTCGACGAAGCCTCGCCGATCTGCGACGCGCGCTTGCCGGATGGCTCCCGCGTCAACGCCATCGTGCCGCCGCTCGCGATCGACGGCCCGGCCCTCACCATCCGCAAGTTTAAAAAAGACAAGCTGACGCTCGACCAGCTCGTCAAATTCGGCACCATCACTCCGCAGGGCGCCGAGATCCTGCGCATCGTCGGCAAGAGTCGCGTCAACACCCTGATCTCCGGCGGCACCGGCTCCGGTAAGACGACGCTCCTCAACTGTCTCACGCAGTTCATCGAACCCGGCGAGCGCATCATTACCTGCGAAGACGCGGCCGAATTGCAGCTCCAGCAGCCGCACGTCGTGCGTCTCGAAACCCGCCCGCCAAATCTCGAGGGCGAAGGCCAGGTGACGATGCGCGACCTCGTCAAGAACTGCCTGCGTATGCGTCCGGAACGCATTATCGTTGGCGAAGTCCGCGGACCCGAGGCATTCGACCTTCTGCAGGCGATGAACACCGGCCACGACGGCTCGATGGGCACGCTGCATGCGAACAATCCCCGCGAGGCGCTGTCGCGCTGCGAATCCATGATCACGATGGGCGGCTACTCGCTGCCCTCGCGAACCATTCGCGAGATGATCTGCGCCTCGGTCGACGTCGTGGTCCAAGCCTCGCGCCTGCGCGACGGCTCGCGCCGCATCACGCACATCACCGAAGTGATGGGGATGGAGGGTGACGTCATCATCACCCAGGATCTGTTCGTCTACGAGATGGTCGGCGAAGACGCGAACGGCAACATCATCGGCCGCCACAAATCCACGGGTATCGGCCGGCCGAAATTCTGGGACCGCGCCCGCTATTACGGCGAAGAACAGAACCTGGCCGCCGCGCTCGACGCCGCCGAAGCCGCAAGCCAGTAAGGAGGCCGCCGTGCAGACGATTGCGGTGTTTGTCCTGGCCTCGCTGGCGATGGGCGGCGTGGTCTATGTCTTTCTCTATCCGATCCTGTCCGGCGAAAAGAAAGCCGAGCAGCGCATGGCGAGCGTGGCCAAGGCGGAGCCAGTTGCTGCGCGCACGACGCGTGGCGCTCAGAAGTCGCGCCGCGACACCGTTGAAAGCACGCTCAAAGAAATCGAAGAGCGGCACAAGAAGAACAAGAAGCTCTCGATCAACCAGCGCATCAAATATGCCGGGCTGGAGTGGTCGTACCGCAAGTTCATCGTGATTTCGGGCGTGGTCGGTTTTGCAATGTTCATGGCCGTGCTGATGTCCGGGGTTGGCCTCCTTGCCGCGCTTGCGGCCGGATTTGCCGGCGGCTTCGGCCTGCCGCGCTGGTATCTGTCGTTCATGAAGAAGCGGCGCGAGAAGAAGTTTCTGGAATCCTTTGTCGATGCCGTCGACATCATCGTGCGCGGCATCAAGGCCGGCCTGCCGCTGCTCGACTGCCTCAAGATGATCGTGTCGGAAGCGCGCGAGCCGGTGAAGACCGAGTTCAAGACCATCGTCGAGACGCAGGCGGTCGGTATGCCGCTCGGGGAGGCCTGCGGCAAATTGTACGAGAACGTGCCGGTGCCCGAAGCGAACTTCTTCGGCATCGTCATCTCAATTCAACAGAAAGCCGGCGGTAACCTCTCAGAAGCGCTTGGCAATTTGTCGCGTGTGCTGCGCGACCGCAAGAAGATGAAAGCCAAGATCCAGGCAATGTCCCAGGAAGCCAAGGCTTCCGCGGGCATCATCGGCTGTCTGCCACTCGCCGTCATGATTCTCGTCTGGGTTACGTCGCCGCAATACATCGAACTGCTGTGGACTGAGCCGCTGGGTCGCCTGATGCTCGCGGGCTCCGCGTTTTGGATGTTCTGCGGCGTGATGGTTATGAAAAAAATGATCAATTTCGACTTCTGAACCATGCTCGATCTTCTCGTCGACGCGATCAATGTCCAGACGCTGACGATGGTGTTCGCCGCCATTGCGGCAGGCGCGACCGTTTTGACCTTGGCGATGCCCCTGATTGCCGGGGGCACGCTCGACAAACGCATGAAGGCGGTCGCGCTGGAGCGCGAAAAGATGCGTATTCGCGAGCGCGAACGCATGGCGCGCCAGGCTGAGAAAGTCTCGCTGCGTTCCTCGCCAAAGCAGTACGTCCAGAAAATCGTCGACAGCTTCAACCTGAGCAAATGGGTCGGTCAGGAAGAGGCGCGGCTCAAGCTCATTCAGGCCGGTTATCGCGGGCAGGCGCCCTACGTCACCTACCTGTTCTTCCGCATGGTGACCCCGATTGCGACATTTTTCGCCGCGCTCTTTTATCTGTTCGTCGTGCTGGAATGGGAGCAGCCGTTCTTCGTCAAGATCGGCGTGTGTATCGGCGCCGCCTATCTCGGCATGCATCTGCCGCTGATGTTCCTCAAAAACCGCATCGCGCGGCGCCAACTCACGATCAAGCGGGCCTTCCCGGACTCCCTCGACCTGCTGCTGATCTGCGTCGAATCTGGCATGTCGATCGAGGCGGCCTTCAGAAAGGTCTCGGAGGAAATCGGCTCGCAGTCGGTGCCGCTCGCCGAAGAGCTCACGCTCACCACGGCCGAACTCTCCTATCTGCCGGACCGCCGGCAGGCTTACGAAAACCTTGCCAAGCGCACGGACCTCGACGGCGTCAAATCGGTGTCGATGGCGCTGCAGCAGGCGGAGCGTTACGGCACGCCGCTCGGCAACGCGCTGCGCGTCATGGCGCAGGAAAATCGCGACATGCGCATGTCGGAGGCGGAAAAGAAGGCAGCCGGCCTGCCCCCCAAGCTCACCGTCCCGATGATCCTGTTCTTCCTGCCGGTGCTGTTCGTGGTGATCCTGGGCCCCGCCGTCATCAAGGTGATGGGGATCCAGTAAGCTTAGCCGTTGTCCGGCACCGAGGCGGCGCGCGCCCGCTGCTTCTTGGTGCGGATGGGAGGCGGCACCTCTTCGTTCATCCGCTCTTTCTGTTGCGCCAGCATCTGCCGCAGGAAATCGGTATTTGCCGCCGCCTCATCGGGCGACACATCGGCGCGCACGATCTCCTCGGCTTCCTTGACGCGGCCTTGCAGGCCGACGACGAGGCCGAGATTCTGCCGCGCCTTGGCATCTGCATTCGGCTGCGCGACGGCGCGGCGCAGGATGGTTTCGGCGCGGGGCAAATCCTTCGAGAGCGCGTAGGATAAGCCGAGATTCGTCAGGATCGACGGATCGTTCGGCATGATCTTGAGCGCGCTCGCGTAGTGGCGGCGCGCCTCGAGCGGGCGGCCAAGCTGGTCGAGCACCGCGCCCATGACGTTGAGGATACGCCAGTCCGGATTATCCGGGGTGTGGGCGCGGCCAAGCACGTCGAGCGCCTGTTCGTAATTGCCGACGTCGGCGAGTGCGCGGCCATAGGCGCCGAGCACGGCACGGTTGTGCGGATTTTGCAGCGCCGATTGTTCGAGGACGGCAACAGCCTGCGCACGCTGTCCGGTCGCGCGCAACGCCTGCGCATAATTGACCGCGGCTTCGGCATTGCTGCGGTCGGCGAGATAACGGTTGCCCCAATCATCGGCGCTGCGCCGCCATTCGGTTTCGCTGCTGGGCGGTGCCTTGCTGCCGATCGAGCCGGTGATGTCGCCGGATCGCATGCAGCCGCCGGCGCCAAGCGCGAGCGCGACCAGCGCGCTGCAAGCGAGCAGTCGGTTGGCGTTCCGCCTGAGCAAAAAAGACTTGAGCGAGTGAGACCTGGGCAAGTGTCGGGCCTGACTTTCCAGCGTCGATCGCCCGAGCAATAAATGGTTAACCCTAACGAGGGGTTAACTTGTAAACTGGCGTCTTTTCAGGGGTATTAGCTCGCCCATGGTTCAGAAACCGGCCCTGCATCCCGCCTTCTCAGCCAGCACCACCGGCGCGATTCCGATCTGGTTCGTGACGGCCAAAAGCCATGCCGCTGTCACCACCAAGCTTGGAACGCGCGAGCGCGCCTTTGCCAAGAGCGCCGGCTTCGAGGGCAAAGCGGGACAGTATTTGCCCCTGCCCGGCTCCGACGGTGAAGTGGCCGCGGTGCTGTTCGGCCTCGATGCGGCGGACGATCCAAAGCGCGATCTTTTTCTCGCCGGCAGGCTGGCGAGCCTGCTGCCGTCCGGCGCTTATCGCTTTGCCAATGAGCCGCATGATGCGCGTCTCGCCGCGCTCGGCTTCGCGCTCTCCGGCTATTCCTTTGGGCGGTATCGCAAGGGCAGCGCGCCGAAAGCGAAACTCGCGCTGCCGGGCAGCCTCGACGCCAAGGAGCTCGGCCGAATAGCTGATGCTGTTGGGCTGGCGCGCGATCTTATCAATACGCCGTCGAACGATCTCGGCCCGGCGGAGCTCGAAGCGGAAGCGCGCGCGGTAGCGAAAAAATTCGGCGCGAAATTTTCGGTGACATCAGGCGCGAAACTGCAAAAGGAGTTTCCGCTCATACACGCGGTCGGCGCCGGTTCGCCCCGCGCGCCGCGGCTGATCGACTTCACCTGGGGCAAGGCCGGCGATCCGAAAGTCACGCTTGTCGGCAAGGGCGTATGCTTCGACACCGGTGGGCTCGACATCAAGCCCGACAGCGCCATGCTCAACATGAAGAAGGACATGGGCGGCGCCGCGACTGCGCTGGCCTTGGCGCAAATGTTGATGGATGCCAAGGCGCGCGTGCGGCTGCGCGTGCTCGTCCCCGCGGTCGAGAACTCGATTTCGGGCACGAGCTTCCGTCCACGTGACGTCTTCAAATCGCGCGCCGGGCTCACCGTCGAAATCGGCAATACCGACGCCGAAGGCCGGCTCATCCTCGCCGACGCACTGGCGCTGGCTGACGAAGAAAAGCCGGAGCTGATGCTCGATTTCGCGACGCTGACAGGCGCGGCCCGCGTCGCGCTCGGTCCCGATGTGGCGCCGTTCTTCACCGACGACGACGGGCTTGCCGGCGACTTAATGAAATATGCCCGCACCGAGAACGATCCACTGTGGCGGCTGCCGCTGTGGTCGCCCTACGATGCGATGCTCGATTCCAAGATTGCCGACATGAACAATGTCGGCTCGACGGGCCAGGCCGGCGCGATTACAGCCGCGCTGTTCCTGCGTCGCTTCGTGAAAAGCACCAAGTCCTGGGCGCATTTCGACGTCTTCGCCTGGTCGGCATCGGCGCGCCCTGGCCGGCCCGAAGGCGGCGACCTTCACGCCGCCCGCGCGCTCTACGCGCTGTTGATGGAAAAGTACGGCTGATGGCCGCCCTCGACCCGCGCATCAATGCGTTCCGGCCGGAGCTCGCGGCCAAGTCTCTGCAAGGCCAGGTCGAAGCGAAGCGCTTTGTCGAGGGCACGCCGCGCAGGGTCATCGAGGCGATTGCGGGGCTGCGACGCGCGCCCCGTTCTGATGCTGCGCTCGACACGCAGGCGCTCTACGGCGAATCCATCACCGTCTACGAGACCACCGATGAAGGCTGGGCTTGGGGCCAACTCGCGCGCGACAAATATGTGGGCTGGCTGTCCGCCAATGCGCTCGGTTCGCCAGGTGCCGCACCGACACATAAAGTGACGGCGGTGCGCACGCTCGCCTTCCCCGCTCCCGACATCAAGTTGCCGCCGGTGGCGGCGCTGCCATTCGGCGCCGATATCGTTATGGCGCGCGGCGACGACAAATTCGTCACGACCGACACCGGCTGGCATTTGCCGGCGCGCCACCTTGCCCGTACCGGCGCAAACGAGGGGGATTTCGTCGCCGTGGCCGAACGATTCATGGGCTCGCCCTATTTGTGGGGCGGCAAGACGGCGGAGGGTCTCGACTGCTCCGGCCTCGTTCAAATTTCCCTGCAAGCCTGCGGCATGATCTGTCCGCGCGACAGCGACATGCAGGAAGCGGCGCTGGGCCAGCCGGTGCCGCTTGGGAGGCTGCAGCGCGGCGATCTCATCTTTTGGAAAGGCCATGTCGCGATCGCGCGCGACAGCACAACGCTGATCCATGCCAACGCGCACCACATGGCGGTGGCGGCTGAGCCGGCGGCAGAAGCTATTGCGCGGATCAAGAAGGCCGGCGGCGAAGTGACATCGGTGAAACGGCTCTAGCAGGCCACCTTCCCGCACTTGCGCACGGCGGCGATGACGTTCTGCAAGCCCTTCAGGCCGGGGTGCCCGACTATCACCACGTCGTTGATGACGTAGGCCGGGGTGCCGACCATCTTGATGTCGCCGCCGAACGTGGCGTTGGTACGCAGCAGATTGAGCGTCTCTTCGGTATTCCCGAGTTTCGCCGCCTCGGCAGGATCACCGCCGGTGAGCCGCACGGCATTCGCAGTTTTGGGGCCGTCGATCGTGCCGCGTTGTGTGTAGATATTGCGGTGAAAATCGACATATTTCTCGGGCGTGAGGATTTTCGCGGCGCCGAGCTCGATCAACGCGCCCTGCACCGACTGCACGGAGAGCACCGCATAAGGCACGAAGACGAGCTTGAGCTTCTTGTCGGCCTTGAGCAGCGCATCGATATCGGCGGCCGCCTCGCGGCAAAACGGACAATTGAGGTCGTACCACTGCATCAAAGTTACATCGCCCTTGAGATCGCCGACCGGCACGACGCCTGTAAGCGCGTGCAGCTTTGCCAACTGCTCGCCCGTCAGCGTGTGATTTGTCATCAGCTCGCCGTCATCGGCGCGCACCGGAAACTGCGCGGGCCCGAACTGCTGGGCGTAAGCGGGCACAAGGCCGAGAACAAAAAACGCTACCGCCGCAAGGCGCATCATTGCGCCACCGCGCCTTCATGCGCTTCGAGATTGAAGGCTGCGGCAAACAGCGCGCGGGTGTAGGCGTCCTTCGGGGTCTTGAACAAGGTCGCCGCCGGTCCTTCTTCTACCACCTTGCCGTTGCGCATTACGACCAGATGGCTCGCCAGCGCGGCGACCACACGCAGATCGTGCGAGATGAACATGTAAGTAAGATCGCGACGCTTCTGCAATTCGCGCAACAGGTCCACCATCTGCGACTGGAACAACATGTCGAGCGCCGAGGTGGGCTCGTCGAGGACGACGAAGGTCGGCTCCAGGACCACCGCCCGCGCGAGCGCGATGCGCTGGCGCTGGCCCCCGGAGAATTCGTGCGGGTAACGGAAGCGCGTCTGCGGATCGAGTCCGACATCCTTCAGCGCACTGACGACGCGCGCATCGCGTTCCGCATCGGACAGCGACGGCGCGTGAATCTTCAGCCCCTCGGCGATGATGTCGGCAACCGACATGCGCGGCGACAGCGAGCCATAGGGATCCTGAAAAACGATCTGCATGTCGCGGCGCACCGGCCGCATCTCCTTGAACCGCAGCCCCTGGATCGGCTTGCCCAGGAACACAACCGGACCCTTCGAAGAAATCAGCCGCAGCAGAGCGAGACCCAAAGTCGTCTTGCCGGAGCCGGATTCACCGACCACACCCAGGGTCTCGCCCTTGCGAATCGCGATGCTGACGCCATCGACCGCCTTGATGTGGCCGACCGTCCGGCGCATTAGGCCACGCTTGATCGGAAACCAGACCTTGAGGTCATCGGTCTTCATCACGACCGGCGCGTCCGGCATCGGCGGCGCCGGATCCGGCTTCGGCTCGGCCGCCAGCAGCGCCTTGGTGTATAGGTGCTCCGGCGCGGTGAAGACGCGCTCGACATCACCCTGCTCGACGATGTTGCCGGCCTGCATGACGCAGACGCGGTCGGCGAGCTTGCGCACGATGCCGAGGTCATGCGTGATGAACAGCAGCGACATTCCGGACTTCCGCTGTATCTCTTTGAGAAGTTTGAGGATTTGGGCCTGGACCGTGACGTCGAGGGCGGTCGTCGGCTCGTCGGCGATGAGCAGATCCGGCTCGTTGGCGAGCGCCATCGCGATCATGACGCGCTGACGCTGGCCACCGGACAACTGGTGCGGATAGCTCGCCAGCCGTCCCTCCGGATCGGGAATGCCAACCTGGCCGAGAAGTTCGACGGTGCGGGTGCGCGCAGCCTGCGGCGTCATCCGCGTGTGCAGCATCAGAATTTCGCCGATCTGCTTTTCGATCGTGTGCAGCGGATTGAGCGAGGTCATCGGCTCCTGAAAGACGATGGTGATGTCGTTGCCGCGCACGCTGCGAATCTCGCGTTCGGTGAGCGGCATCAGGTCGCGGCCATTGAAAGTGATCTGGCCTGAGGGATGCGAGGCCGCGGGGTAAGGCAGCAGCTTCATCACCGACAGCGCGGTGACGGACTTGCCGGAGCCGCTCTCGCCGACCAGCGCCAATGTCTCGCCCTTGCCGACGGAGAACGACACGCGATCGACCGCCAGCACACGGGTGTCGCCCTGCCCGAACGCGACGGACAGATCCTTGATCTCCAGCAGAGGTGGATGAGCGCTCATCGGGCGAAAGTCTTTCGCGGATCGAAGGCGTCACGCACCGCCTCGCCGATGAAAATCAGCAGCGACAGCATGATGGCGACCGAGAAAAACCCGGCGAGGCCGAGCCACGGCGCCTGCACGTTAGCCTTGCCTTGCGACAGCAGTTCGCCGAGCGAAGGCGAGCCCGGCGGCAGACCGAAGCCGAGGAAGTCGAGCGCGGTGAGCGTCATCACCGACGACGACAGGATGAAGGGCAGAAACGTCATCGACGCCACCATGGCGTTCGGCAGCAAATGCCGGAACATGATGACGGTGTTGGAGACGCCGAGCGCGCGCGCCGCCTGGATGTATTCGAAATTGCGGCCGCGCAGGAATTCCGCGCGCACCAGCCCGACCAGCGATACCCAGGAGAACAGCAGCAGGATGCCGAGCAGCACAAAGAAGCCCGGCACCAACACCGAAGAGATGATGAGAAGCAAATATAGCGACGGGATAGCGGTCCAGATTTCGATGAAGCGCTGGAACAGGAGGTCCACCCAGCCGCCGAAATAGCCCTGCACCGCGCCGGCGGCGATGCCGATTGCCGACGAGATGATGGTCAGGACAAGCCCGAACAGCACCGAGATCCGGAAGCCGTAGATCAGCCGCGCCACGACGTCGCGGCCTTGATCGTCGGTGCCAAGCCAGTTGTATTCAAGATCGCGGCAGCCCGAGAGCTTCTTGCGTTCGACCACGCTCTTGCACTGCTCCTCGGTGAGCAGCCACGTCGGCTTGGACGGCGCCGGAGTTGGCAGGTCGAGATTGTGGGTATCGTAGGAGTAACGGATCGGCGGCCACCACACCTTGCCGCCCTTTTCCGCGATTTTCTGCTGCAGGAAGGGATCGCGGTAATCGGCCGCGGTTTCGAAGTCGCCGCCAAATTTTGTTTCCGGATAGGTGACGACTGCCGGGAAATAGAGCCCGCCGTCGTATTGGACCATGAACGGCTTGTCGTTGGCGATGAATTCAGCGAACAGCGAGACGAAGAACAAAATCAAAAACAGCCAGAACGACCAATAACCCCGCCGGTTGGCCTTGAAGTTCTCCCAGCGCCGCCGGCCGATCGGCGACAGCGCGATGCGGCGGCGCTCGGGCGGACCGGCAAGACCCATCGGGCCGACCGCGGCGGTATCCGGCGTCTTGCTGGTCGCACGCGCGTCCACCTACACCTCCCGCGACTCGAAATCGATGCGGGGGTCGATCCACGTATAGGTGAGGTCGGAGATCAGGCTGACGACAAGGCCAACCAGCGAGAAGATATAGAGAGTCGCGAAAACTACCGGATAATCGCGATTGAGCACGCTTTCGAAGCCGAGCAGGCCGAGCCCGTCCAGCGAGAAGATCGTCTCGATCAGCAGCGCCCCGGTAAAAAAGGCATGGACGAAGGCGCCGGGAAAACCCGCGACCACGATCATCATCGCGTTGCGGAAGATATGTCCGTAAAGTACCTGCTGCTGGGTACAGCCCTTGGCGCGGGCGGTGAGCACATATTGCTTGCGGATCTCGTCGAGGAACGAGTTCTTGGTCAGCAGCGTCATGGTCGCAAAAGCCGACAGCGCCATGGAGATGATCGGCAAGACCAGATGCCATAGATAATCGACGACTTTCTGCGGCGCGCTGAGCTGGTCCCAATTGTCCGACCACAGGCCGCGCAGCGGAAACCAGTCGAAGAACGAACCGCCGGCGAACAGAATGATGAGCAAGATCGCGAACAGAAACCCGGGAATGGCATAGCCGATGATGATGATGCTCGATGTCCAGACGTCGAACGCCGATCCGTCCTGCACCGCCTTCCTGATGCCGAGTGGAATCGAGATCAGATAGGTGAGCAGCGTCATCCAGATGCCGAGCGACATCGAGACCGGCAGCTTCTCCTTGATGAGCTGCATGACGCTGACATCGCGGAAATAGCTCTTGCCGAAGTCGAATCGCAAGAAATTCCACAGCATCAGCCCGAAGCGCTCGTAGCCGGGCTTATCGAAGCCGAACTGGGTCTCGAGCTTCTTGATGAATTCGGGATCGAGGCCCTGCGCGCCACGATACTTGGAATTGACGGCGTCGAACTGCGACCCGCCCTGGGCCAGCCCGCGATTGCCGAAATCGCCCGACTGCGAGC
>JAFBAG010000117.1 GCA_019247925.1 Pseudolabrys sp. | reverse complement strand
AAATCCAGCGCAATTCCAGCGGCTTGGCATGGCGCGCGGGCAGGGCTAGTGCGGCGTTGTTCCATGAAGCAACGGGGCGCTCCCGGTGTTAATCTGGAGAGAATCTAAAAAGGTCCGGCCGCAGAGCCGGGCAATCGCGGGAGGGCTTGATGATTTCACTCACCGTCAATGGCAAGGCACATTCGCTCGACATCGAGCCGGAAACGCCGCTCCTTTGGGTGCTGCGGGACGAACTCGGCCTCACTGGCACCAAGTTCGGCTGCGGCATCGCGCAATGCGGCGCCTGCACGGTCCATATCGACGGCGAGGCGGTGCGCTCCTGCGGCATGGTGGTGGGCGACGTCGCCGGCAAGAAAGTCACCACCATCGAAGGGCTGTCCGCCGACAGCAAGCATCCGGTGCAGCAAGCGTGGCTCGCTTATGACGTGCCGCAATGCGGCTACTGCCAGTCCGGGCAGATCATGGCGGTGTCGGCCTTCCTGAAAGATCATCCAAAGCCGACCGATGCCGACATCGACGCCAACCTCACCAATATCTGTCGCTGCGGCACCTATCAGCGCATCCGCGCGGCAATCCATCGTGCCGCCGAGCTGATGCGGACGTGAGGAGCGCCCCATGAACCAGATCACCCGCCGCCATTTCGTAGTTTCCGCCTCCGCCGCCGCGGGCGGCCTCGCGATTTCCGTGACGATGCCATCGCTGGCGCAAGCCGCTGCGATCGGCGCGCAAACTTTCGGGCCCGAGACCGCGCCGGGCGAGATCAATGCTTTCCTCGCCATCGGCGCGGACGGCACGGTGCTGATCCGTTCGCCGCACAACGAGATGGGGCAGGGCGCGGTGACCGCACTGCCGCAGATCGTCGCCGATGAACTCGAATGCGACTGGTCGAAGGTCAAAGTCGAATACGCATCGGCCACACGCAATCTGCGCGAGAACAATGTCTATGGCGACATGATCACCGCGGGGAGCCGCGGCGTGCGCATGTCGTGGCAGATGCTGCAGCAGGCCGGCGCGTCGGCGCGCGCGCGGCTGATCGCGGCCGGCGCGAAGAAGATGGGCGTGCCGGAAGCGGACTGCATCGCCGAGAACAGCAAGGTCATCTACAAGAACTCGGGCCGCGCGGTCAGCTATGGCGAGATCGCCGCCGAGGCCGCTCAGATCAAGCTCGATAAGGAACCGGCCATCAAGCCGGCGAGCGCCTACAAATTGATCGGCAAGTCGGTACCGCGCACCGACACGCCGCTCAAGATCAACGGCTCCGCGATGTTCGCGATGGACGTCACGGTGCCCGGCATGGTCTACGCGGCGATCAATGCGTGTCCGGTGCCGACCGGCAAGCTCAAGAGCGTGGAGGAAAGCCCGGTGAAGGGACGCCGTGGGGTTATCCAGGTCGTCAAGCTCGACAATGCCGTCGCGGTCGTCGCCGACCGCTACTGGCGCGCCAAGGAAGCCCTCGCGCTGCTCAAGCCCGAATGGGACACGGGCGAGGCCGGGAAGACGGACAGCGCCCAGATTAAGCAGATGTACCGCGACACGCTCGACGGCCCGATGGTCAACGCCAAAGCGCAGGGCGATGTTGACGCGGCGTTCAACGGCGCCAAGATCGTCGAGGCCGTTTATGAAGCGCCGCACGCGGCTCACGCGCAGATGGAGCCGCTCAACGCCACGGCGTCCTTTGCCAAAGATACCTCTGGCAACGACAAGCTTGAGGTCTGGCTCGGCACCCAGATCCCGATGGGCGCGTTGCGCGGTGCCATGGCCGCGTCCGGCCTCAAGGCCGAGCAGATCACCCTCAACAATTGCTTCCTTGGTGGCGGCTTTGGCCGGCGCGGCAATAATGACGAGATGCGCCAGGCGATCCTGGTCGCCAAGCAGGTCGGCAAGCCAGTCAAGCTGATCTGGACGCGCGAAGAAGATATGACGCAGGACCGCTACCGCCCGCAGGCTGCGGTGAAGCTGCGCGCCGCGCTCGGCCCCGATGGCTATCCGACGGCCTTCGACGCGCGCATCGCCGTCGGCTCGATCCAGCGATCGAGCGGCAATCCCGCCGCCGCCGCGAACGGCACCGAGCCCCAAGCGATCGAAGGCATTGCCAACACAAATTATGCCTTTCCGGCGCTGCGCGTCGGCTGCCAGCTCAAGAGCACGCACATCCCAGTAGGCTTCTGGCGCTCGGTCGGCTCCTCGCAGAACGCATTTTTCATGGAAAGCTATATGGACGAGCTGTCGCACGCCGCCGGCAAGGACCCTTACGAATATCGCCGCAAGCTGCTTGCGCACCGCGAGGATTTTCTCGCGGTGCTCGACAAGATCGCGGAGAAGGGCGACTGGGGTAGAGCGCTGCCGAAAGGCCATGGCCGCGGCATCGCCATCCATGAATGCTACGGCACGATCATCGGTACGGTCGCCGAGGTCTCGGTCAACGCGGCGGGCGAGGTACGCGTTCACCGTGTCGTCGCCGGCGTGGACTGCGGCCACGTCGTCAACCCGTCGATCGTCGAAGCGCAGATCCAGGGCGGCGTCGTCTACGGCCTGTGCGCCGCGCTTTACGGCGATCTCACCGTCAAGAATGGCGCCATTCAGCAGGGCAATTTCGACGAATACGAAATGGTGCGCCTCGCCGACATGCCGAAGATCGAGGTCTACACGGTGCTCTCGGGCGGCAAAAAATGGGGCGGCATCGGCGAGCCCGGCACGGCCACGACGGCGCCCGCCGTAGCCAACGCTGTCTTCGCCGCGACCGGCCAGCGCGTGCGCTCGATGCCGCTGAAGAACGCGAAATTGTCCGGTGCGGCCTGAAACCGCGTCCGGCGCGTCGCTAAGCGCTTTGCGGCGCAGCCTGCAGCGCGGCCCACACCCGGGGCGGTGAGGCCGGCATATCAAGATGGGTGATGCCGCGCTCGGCAAGCGCATCGACGATCGCGTTCATCACCGAAGCGAGCCCGCCCGCGCAGCCGGCTTCGCCGCAACCTTTGGTGCCGAGCGGATTGCTCTTCGCCGGCACTTCCACATTGGCGGTCACGAAGGGCGGCGCGTCATGGGCGCGAGGCATCGCGTAATCCATGAACGAGCCGGTGATGAATTGGCCGTCGCTGTCATAGCGCGCGACTTCCATCAGCGCCTGGCCGATGCCTTGAACGACACCGCCGTGGACCTGGCCGTCGACCAGCAGCGGATTGATAATGGTGCCGAAGTCGCTGACGCCGGTATATTTGACGACGTGCGTTTCGCCGGTCGCCGGATCGATCTCGACCTCCGCAATATGGCAGCCATTCGGGAATGAGGACTGCACCGGCTCGGACGCGTGTTTGACGTCCAGCGTCTTGGGCATGCCTTCCGGCAGCTTGAGGCCGCCGCGCAGCTTCGCCGCCAGCTCCATGATACCGACGGCGCGGTCGGTGCCGGCGATGACGAAGCGGCCATTCTTGAATTCGATGTCGCCGGCCGACGCTTCGAGCACATGGGCGGCGATCTGCTTGCCGTTTTCAATTACTTTGGCGGAGGCTTCGACGATGGCCTGGCCGCTGGCCGTAATCGAGCGCGAGCCGCCAGTGCCGCCGCCCGCGATCAGCTCGTCGCTGTCGCCTTGCAGCAGCTTGATCTTCTCGAATGGAATGCCGAGCTTCGTGGTCAGCACCTGCGCATAGGGCGCGGCGTGGCCCTGGCCGTAATCGAGCGTCCCCGTGATGATCGTGACGTCGCCATTGGCCTCGAAACGAAGTCCGCCCATTTCCTTGTTCGGCGGCGCTGTCACTTCGAGAAAGCAGCCGACGCCGATCCCGCGCAGCTTGCCGGCGCGCTTGCTCTCGCGCTTGCGCTTGGTGAAGCCCTTGTAGTCGGACATCTCCAGCGCGCGCTTGAAGACCGCGGGGAAGTCGCCCGAGTCGTAGGTCATGTCGGACGCCGCGTGGTACGGCATTTCCTTGGGCTTGATGAAATTGCGCCGCCGCAGTTCAAGGCGATCGATCCCCATCTCGCGCGCTGCGGTGTCGATGAGCCGCTCGACATAATAATTGCCTTCCGGCCGCCCGGCACCGCGATAAGCGGATACCAACGTCGTGTTGGTGTAGACGCACTTTGACGATACTTCGATCAGCGCCGTCTTGTAGACGCTCGCGGTGTTCTTTACCGCGTTGAGCGTCGGCATCAGTGGCGATACGGGATTGAGATAGGCGCCCATATTGCCGTAGCCGGTGAAGCGAAGCGCCAGGAATGTGCCGTCCTTGTCGAGCGCGAGCTCGCCGGTCATCTCATGGTCGCGGCCATGGTGATCGGAAACAAAGCTGCCCGTGCGTTCATCGGTCCATTTCACCGCCCGGCCGAGCGCCTTCGCCGCGTGCAGGATGCAGATATATTCCGGATAAACCGCGGCCTTCATGCCAAACGAGCCGCCGACATTGCCGGTGAGAACGCGCACTTCCTCCGGCTTGGCCTTGAGAATATCGACGAGCGAGCCTTTCAGCCCGAACGCGCCTTGGCTGCACGAGGTGAGCACCCAGCGGCCTTTGTCGAATTCGCCGATCGCGGCGCGGGGCTCCATCGCCGCGACGATCAGGCGGGTATTGAGAAGATCAAGCTTGACGGTATGCTCCGCGGACTGGAACGCGGCCTCGACCTTGGCGCTATCGCCATAATGGTAGTCGAGCGCGATATTGCCTGGGATATCGTCATAGAGCTGCGGCGCGCCAGATTTGGCGGCCTCGCTCGCTTTGGTCACGGCCGGCAGCGGATCGATATCGACCGCGACGGCTTCCGCCGCGTCTTTCGCCTGGCCTAGCGTCTGCGCCACCACGCAGGCCACAGGATCGCCCACGAAGCGCACCTTGTCGGCGGTGAGGGCCGGCCGCACGGTTGTCTTCAGCGGCGAGCCGTCCTTGTTCTTGATCGGCAGCGCGCATTTCATGCCGCCATAGGCTTCGAGATCCTTGGCGGTGAGCACCGCCAGCACGCCCGGCATTTTGCTTGCAGCGTCGGTGTCGATGCCGCGAATGACGCCATGCGCCTCGCGGCTCCTGACCATCACTGCATAGGCTTGGTTCGGCTTGTTGACGTCGTCGGTATAGCGGCCGCGGCCACGGACCAAAGTGGGGTCTTCGGTGCGCGGCACCGGCTGGCCGATGCCGAATTTCATCAGCGACAGGGCTGCATCGTCGGATGGATTGTTCATGAAAGGGAAATGCGCGGTGGCGGGTTGCGTTCAAGTTCCTCAATAAAGGAGGGCGCTCGCGATCACAAGAATGGGCTGGCCCCCAATGGTTGCGCCACCGGCCTGCGCTCCTTAGACTCGGGCTCGATCGTTGAAACAATGCCGTGGCGTGCAGCACGAATGCGCCGCCCGGCAGGAAGGTTCGAGTGCGATGAGCGACGGGACGCGGGCCGGCAACGGCCCCGGTTCTGCCGTCGCGCGGGCGCAGGCACATCGGCCGGATTCCCGGCCCGCGGCCGCGTCCGCCGGCAGCGGCGTCGGTCTGGGAAGTATTATGGGCCGCGACCGCGGCGGTCCCACGTATGCCGCGCTCGACCTCGGCACCAATAATTGCCGCTTGCTGGTCGCGCGGCCGAGCGGCGAGGGCTTCCGGGTCGTCGACGCCTTCTCCCGCATCATCCGGCTGGGCGAAGGGGTCAGCGGCACGGGTCGGCTAAGCGAAGCCGCAATCGGACGCGCCATCGCCGCGCTCTCGGTGTGCCGGGACAAGATGAAAAATCGCGGCGTTAGCCGCGCCCGCCTCATCGCCACGGAAGCCTGCCGCGCTGCGGCCAATGGCGAACAATTCCGCGAGCGCGTTGCCCAAGAAGTCGGTCTGTCGCTCGAAATCATCGACCGGGAGACCGAGGCGACCCTCGCCGCGACCGGCTGCACGCCGCTCCTCGACCCGGAAGCGCGTGGCGCGATCCTTTTCGACATTGGCGGCGGCTCGACCGAGCTGGTGCGGCTCGCGCGCTCGGAGCAATCTGCTGTGGGGCCGCCGCCGCCCAAGATCGCGGGATGGATTTCGCTGCCGCATGGCGTCGTTACGCTCGCGGAAAGCTATGGCGGCACCGAGGTCGCGCCGGACAGCTTTGCAGCGATGGTCGCGGAAGCCGCTGCCCTGATCGCTCCCTTCGCGGCGGCACATGGTAGTGGTCTGAGCGGCGTGCATCTCCTCGGCACGTCGGGCACGGTGACGACAATTGCCGGCGTGCATCTCGACCTGAAACGCTACGACCGCAACCGCATCGACGGCTGCTGGATGGATGCCACCGAGATCGCCCAGGTGATCGACCGGTTATTGGCGATGAGTTACGAGGAGCGCATCGCGAGCCCCTGCATCGGCGTCGAGCGGGCGGATCTGGTGCTCGCGGGCTGCGCGATCCTCAAGGCCATTCAGCAGGCATTTCCGTGCCCGCGCCTGCGGGTCGCCGACCGGGGGCTGCGCGAAGGCATGCTGGTGCAGATGATGCGCGAGGACGGCGCATGGAGCGCCGCGTCGTGAGCAAGAATCCGCGCGCGCTGAAAGTCCGCGTCAAGAAGAAGTCGGCTTCGACCTCGTCGAAACGCTGGCTCGAGCGGCAGCTCAACGACCCTTATGTCGCCCGCGCGAAAGCCGAAGGATACCGCTCCCGCGCCGCTTTCAAGCTGACCGAGATCGACGACAAGCATCGCATCTTGAAAAAAGGCGGACGGGTGGTCGACCTGGGCGCGGCGCCGGGCGGCTGGAGCCAGGTCGCCGCGGCGCGCGTCGGAACCCAGGGCCGCGTCGCCGCCATCGATCTCTTGCCGATCGATCCGATACCGGGCGTCGATTTCCTGGAACTCGACTTTCTCGATCCGTCAGCGCCGGATGTGCTCAAGCGAATGCTCGATGGGGAAGCCGACGTGGTTCTTTCGGACATGGCGGCGAACGCCACCGGCCATCGCCGCACGGATCACCTCAAGATCATGGCGCTGGTCGAAACCGCTGCGGAATTCGCCCGCGAAGTGCTCAAGCCCGGCGGAGCCTTTCTGGCAAAAGTCATCCAGGGCGGCACCGAGAGTGCATTGCTCGCGGAATTGAAGCGCGACTTCGCCAGCGTGAAGCATGTGAAACCCGCCGCGAGCCGCGCCGATTCCGCCGAGCTTTATCTTCTCGCCACCGGCTTCCGCCGCAACGTGCCGCGCTAGCGGCCGATCTCAGCGGCGCTGGAACAGGTCGGTGAAGCGCGCCGGCGGAGCGCGGTAATAGCCCGACGGCGGCGCAGGCGCCGGCTCGCGGCGGACAATAGCTGGTCGGCTGTCATCGCGATTTTTTTCGCGTGCCCGCTCTTTGGCTTTGTCCTTGTCCTTTGCTTTCGCTTTGTCTTTTGCCGATTTCTCGCTCGAACTTGTCTTGGCTTGCTCTTTGGACTGCGAGCTCGCTTTCGGCTGATGCTGCGCTGCCTCGGCTTGCTTTTTGGTTTCAGGCTCCGGCGGTTTGGGGGGGTGCGGCCGCGGAATTGCGACGACAACTTCAGACGAAGGCTTGCTCTCACGCGCCGGCTCGGCCGCCGGAGCCTTAGCCTCGTCGGCTTTGGTCTCCTGAGCGGATTCCGGATCCTTTGCCGCCTTTTCCAAATCGGCCAGCGTGCCTTTCTTCTTCGCCTCGGCGGTCAATCGCGCCGCGGCTTTGCTGGCATCCGTCAGCTTCGTGTCGAGTGTTGCCGCCTGCTTGTAGTCGGCAAGCGCCTTGGCGAGGTCCTTGGCCTTCTCGTGCGCCTGGCCGCGCTGGTAGATCGTTTGCGCGTTTTTCGGGTTGGCTTTCACGACGGCATCGAAATCGGCGGCGGCGCCCTTGCCGTCGCCTTTGGCGAGCCGGATCAGTGCGCGTTCATGGCGCGCCGTGAGATTGTCGGGCGCCCGCGCCAGCCCCTCATTGAGGTCGGAAAGCGTGCCGTCGGTGTCCTTCTTGGCTTTGCGCAGCGCCGCGCGCTGGAAATACGGATCGGCGGGCTTGGGATCGCGCTTGATCGCCTGGCCGAAATCGCCGATGGCGCCGTCATTGTCTCCCTTGGCTTTGCGGAGCATCGCCCGCTCGCGGTAGACGGCGGCGTTCTCGGCGCCCAATGCAACGGCGCGGTCGAGGTCCGCGAGCGCGCGGCTTTGGTCGCCCTTGCCGGCCAGTAACACACCGCGTTCGGCATAGGCGAAGCCGAGGTTCTCGTTGAGCTTGAGGGCTGCATCGAGATCGTTCAGCGCCCGCACCGTATCCTTGCGGCGGCCGGCCACGGCGCCGCGCAGGCCCAGCACCGTCGCATCTTCTTCCTCTTCCAGCTTGGCGATGTCGCCCAGCGCGCTCATGACGCCGTCAAGATTGTCGTCTTCGAGCCGCCAGCGCGCCCGCAGCTTCAAGGCGTCGGCGTTCCAGCTGAACTTGAGCACCCGCTCGATTTCCTTGTAGGCGCGGGCCTTGTCGCCCTTCAGGAAGAAGGCCTCAGCCCGCGCACGGTAGGTCGCCGCATTATTCGGCTCGGCCTTGATCGACTGCTCGTAGAGCGCGATCGCCTTTGGGTAGTCGCCGCGCTTCTTCCAGATGTTCGCCTCGGCGTTGATCGCGATGACATTCGCCGGATCGAGCCGCACCGCCTCGGCATAGTCGGTGACGGCGCGCGACAGATCGCCGGCCTGCTCGCGGGCCCGCCCGCGCAGGATGTAATGCTCCGCCCGCGGCTCCATGCGCACCGCTTCATCGAAATCGGCGAGCGCGCGCCGGGTGTCGCCGTTGCGCAAGTGCATCTCGCCGCGCCCGCGATATGGACTGGCGCGGTGGGCGCCGAGCGCAATGGCCTTGGCGTAATCCTCGAGCGCGCCCTGGTCGTTGCCGAGATCGCGCCGCACCGTGGCGCGGTTGATGTAGAGCGAAGGAACGTTCGGCTCGAGCCGGATCGCGGCGTCATAATCGGCGATGGCGCGGCCGAAATTGCCGCGCGCGAACCATGCATTGCCGCGGTTCTGGAACGCCGGCGCGAAATCGGGCGCGAGATTGACCGCCTTGTCGAGATCCGAAATTGCGTTGGGCACGTCGCCGCGATCGAGATAAGCGAGGCCGCGCAGGGCATAGGCGACACCCATCGGCTTGCCGGCGAGGCGCGAGCGCAGAAGCTGCGAGCACGCTTCAATTCGTTCGGCGTGCTGATCGGCGCTTTGATTGGCGCAGCCGCGCACGGCATCGCTTGCCGCCGCGCTTCCGCACGGAAGCGCAAGCAGGCCGAGCATCATTGCTCTCAAGGGCCAGACGCGACGCATACGCATTAACTGTGTTTGTTTACGAATTCCCACCGACTTTGCGAAAAGACTAACTCAGCCAGTGATTTCCGGGTCCTCGATAGTTAACGGGTTCCGCAGCGATTGACCAACATGGTTAATGACTGCGGACAATTTGCGTAAAATTTTATCGATCGCGTCAGACCACTTTCTGATCAGTGGTTTCCGCCGAACGGGTCTCCGGCACCGGCAGACGATTGGCGAGTTCCGCACCGGCATCGGGCGCGAGACGTATGAAAATAAGCGCCGATAGAAGGGAAATCACCGCGACGATGAGGAACGCGGCGGGAAAGTCGGAAGCCTGCAAGGTCTCGTGGCCGTTGACCCGATGCGTCATCTCGACCGCGAGCGCACCAACCGCGACACCCGAGGAAATCGCAAGCTGTTGCTGCACGCTGACCAGAGACGTGGCGCGGCCGATGCGCGCGGGATCGATATCCGCATAGGCGAGGGTGTTGATGGCGGTGAATTGGAGAGAACGGAAGAATCCTCCGACCAGCAGGATCGCCAGCATGATCCAGACCGGTGTCGACGGTGTGAAGGCCGCGCAGGCCGCGAGAAATGCGGTCGACAGCACGGCGTTGTAGACCAGCACATTGCGGAAGCCGAACCAGCGCAGCGCCGACGTCGTCGCCATCTTCATGCCCATGGCGCCGATCGCGGCGGCGAAGGTGATCAAGCCGGAATGAAACGGCGTCATGCCGAAGCCGATCTGTAGCATCAGCGGCAACAGGAAGGCGAGCGCGCCGATGCCAAGCCGAAACATGAAGCCGCCAATGACACTCGCCTGAAACGTGGGAATGCGGAACAGCTTGAGGTCGAGCGCCGGCACCGGCGTCCGTCGCGCATGCATCACATAGGCCGTGGTGAAGATCGCCCCGAATGCTGTTAAGGCCGCGACCACGCTCCAAGGCAGGAAATTGAGACCGGCGACCGACAAGCCGAACGCCAGCCCGGCAATGCCAAGCCCCGCCAGCATCATGCCGAGCAGATCGAAGCGTTCATGCTTCGGCGCCCGCGCATTGGGGATGTAGCGCAGCGCAAAGACGATGCCGATGAGACCGATCGGAACGTTGATCAAAAAAATCCAGTGCCAAGTCGCATAGGTCGTGATGAAGCCGCCGACCGGCGGCCCGATCACAGGGCCGATCAGCGCCGGCGTCGTTACCCATGCCATCACTCCGACCAGTTCGCGCTTGGAGTAGGTGCGCAGCATCACCATGCGGCCGACCGGGGTCATCATCGCGCCGCCAATGCCCTGGACGATGCGGGCGATGACGAAATCGGTCAGCGAACCGGACAGGGCGCAGCCAATCGAGCCGGCAATGAACACGGCGATGGCTGCGCAAAACACATTGCGGGTACCGAAGCGGTCGGCGGTCCAGCCCGAGGCTGGGATGAAGATCGCAAGCGAGAGCAGGTAGGAGGTGACCGCGAGCTTGAGCGCCAGCGGATTGGTGCCGATATCGGTCGCGATGGCCGGGAGCGACGTGGCGATCACCGTCGCGTCCATGTTCTCCATGAACAGGGCGACCGCGATAATGAGCGGGATGATGCGATTGGCGGGCATTCAGGCGGCGTTTTCAGTCTGGGCGTCCTTCTAGCAACGCGCTACCGGCACGTAAGGCCTCAGGGCCGGGTTCATAACAGCCATCCACGAATTCGCTGGGAATCGTGGGCTTTACCTGCTACTGACCCACGCCAACCCAAATAGCGGGCCGTGAATCCGGCGGGACATCCCCGCCGCGGGGACAGTTTTAGGTCACGGCGCGCCGGCGGCGAACTGGAGTTGGCGAATGGCGAAAGATAACGGCAGTCCGCGCGAGGCGCTCACGTTTGATGATGTGCTGATCAGGCCCGGTCTTTCCGAAGTCCTGCCGTCTGAAGTCGACATCCGCTCGCGCATCACTGCGACCATTCCGGTCAATATCCCGATCATCGCCTCGGCGATGGACACCGTCACCGAAAGCCAGATGGCGATTGCCATGGCGCAAGCGGGCGGCATCGGCGTTTTGCACCGCAATCTCGAGCCGCAGGAGCAGGCCGGGCAGGTTCGCCAGGTCAAGAAATTCGAAAGCGGCATGGTTGTGAATCCGCTCACGATCCATCCCGACGCGCCGCTGGCCGATGCGCTCAAGCTGATGGCCGACAATCGCATCTCGGGAATTCCAGTGGTGGAGAAATCGGGCAAGCTGGTCGGTATCATCACCAATCGCGACGTGCGCTTCGCCACCAATCCGAACCAGCGCGTCGCCGAGCTCATGACCAAGGAGAAGCTCGTCACGGTCAAGGAAGGCGTCAGCCAGGAGGAAGCCAAGAAGCTCCTGCATCAGCGCCGGATCGAAAAGCTTCTGGTGGTCGATAACGAATATCGCTGCACCGGTCTGATTACCGTTAAGGACATCGAAAAGGCGGTCGCCAATCCGAACGCGTGCAAGGACGAGCAGGGCCGCCTGCGCGTCGCGGCGGCGACCACGGTCGGCGACAAGGGCTATGCCCGGACCGAAATGCTGATCGATGCCGGCGTCGATCTTGTCGTCGTCGACACGGCGCACGGCCATTCGAAAATGGTTCTGGATGCCGTCAACCGCATCAAGAAAAAGTCAAACAAGGCGCAGGTGGTCGCCGGCAATGTTGCGACGTCGGAAGGCGCGATTGCCCTGATCGGCAGCGGCGCCGACGCGATCAAGGTCGGCATCGGCCCCGGTTCGATCTGCACGACGCGGATCGTCGCCGGCGTCGGCGTGCCGCAGCTCACCGCGGTGATGGATTGCGTCGAAGCGGCGAAAAAGTCCGGTACGCCGGTGATCGCCGACGGCGGGGTGAAATATTCCGGCGATCTCGCCAAGGCGCTCGCCGCCGGTGCCGATTGCGCGATGGTCGGCTCGCTCCTTGCCGGCACCGACGAGACGCCGGGCGAGGTGTTTCTCTATCAGGGCCGTTCCTACAAGACCTACCGCGGCATGGGCTCGGTCGGCGCCATGGCGCGCGGCTCGGCCGACCGCTACTTCCAGCAGGACATCAAGGACAGTCTCAAGCTGGTGCCGGAAGGCGTCGAAGGCCAGGTGCCGTACAAGGGCGCGGCGGCCACAGTGCTCCATCAGCTTAATGGCGGCCTGCGCGCCGCGATGGGTTACACAGGCGCCAAGACGATCAAGGATTTTCACGCCAAGGCCGAGTTCGTGCGCATCACCAATGCGGGACTTCGCGAAAGCCACGTCCACGACGTCATCATTACCCGCGAGAATCCGAATTATCCAAGCCGGGTGTAGTCACACGATATTCATTGAAGGGTTATCCTCATGCCGATCCAATACGTTCTCCTGCCGCTGTTCGTTCAGGTCCTGCTTACGTTCGGCCTCGGCGTTCTCATGTTCTTTGCGCGGGCGGGCGCTCTGCGCAGCCGCACTGTGCAATGGCAGAGCATCGCGCTCGGCGAGCCCGGTTGGCCGGTCGAAGCGACTAAACGCGCCAATGCCTTCCGCAACCAGTTTGAGATTCCGGTCCTTTTCTACGTCCTGATCATTCTGCTGATCATCACCCGCCACGCCGATGTTCTGATGGTGGCGCTGGCCTGGATCTTCGTTCTCACGAGAATCGCTCACGCCTGGATTTTTGTCTCCAATAATTACGTACCCCGGCGCGGCATCATTTTCGGGGTCGGCGTCCTGGTGCTCCTGGTTATGTGGATCATTTTTATGGTCCGTATCCTGCTCAACCTGCCCTGACTCGCGTTCGATGACGCCGGCCGCGCGGCTTGCCGCCGCGATAGAGGTTTTTTCCAACATCGAGACGCAGCGCCGCCCCGCCGCCGATGCGCTCAAAGATTGGGGCCGCGCGCACCGTTTTGCCGGCTCCGGCGACCGCGCCGCGATTGCCGGGCTCGTCTACGACGCACTGCGCCGCAAGGCTTCGAGCGCGTTTCTTATGGGCGACAACAGTCCGCGCGCCGTGCTTCTCGGCATGCTCAAGCGCGAACGTGGTCTCGGCCCTGAAGCCATTGCCGGGCTGGCTGATGGTTCACGCCACGCACCGGAGTCTTTGACGGCCGAGGAGAAAACACGACTCGATACGGCAAGTCTCGACCTAGCCACGCCCTATGTCAGTGGCGACTATCCCGAATGGCTGGACCCGTATTTCGCCAAGAGTTTTGGCGATGCGCGGGGCGAGGAGGGTGCCGCGCTGGCGTCCCGCGCGCCCCTCGATCTGCGCGCCAATACATTGAAAGGCGCGCGTGACACCTTGCATCAGCAGCTCGACCAACAGCCGGCAAAGACGCCGTGGTCGCCTTGGGGGTTGAGGATCGCGCTCTCGGCCGACGCCAAGAGCCCCGCCATCCACGCCGAGCCAGCTTTTCTCAAAGGCTATGTCGAGGTGCAGGACGAAGGCTCACAACTCGCGGCGCTCTTCTCAGGCGCCAAGGCCGGCGAGCAGGTGCTCGATCTGTGCGCCGGCGCGGGCGGCAAGACGCTGGCGCTGGCGGCCATGATGGACAACAAGGGGCAGCTTTTTGCGACCGACGATGACAAGCGCCGCCTCGCGCCGATTCACGACCGGCTCAAGCGCTCGGGCGCGCGCAATGTGCAGGTCCGCACGCCAAAGTCTGTCGGCACCGAGCTCGATGATCTCAAGGACCGCTGCGATCTTGTTCTAATCGATGCGCCCTGCACCGGAACTGGGGCTTGGCGGCGAAACCCGGACGCCAAATGGCGGATGCGACCCGGCGCGCTGGAGATTCGCCGGAAAGAACAAGCCGAAGTGCTCGACCGCGCCGTGCCTTATCTCAAGGGCGGCGGACGCATCGTCTACATCACCTGCTCGGTGCTCGATGAGGAGAACGGCGCGGCGATCCGCGACTTTCTCGGGCGCACCTCAGGTTTTTCAATCGCGCAGCCGCGCGAGGTCATCGCGGCTCTTGGTCCGCGCGCCGATGAGTTCGCCAAGGCCGCGCTGTTATCCGAGGAAGGATTGCTGATGACCCCGCGGCGCACCAATACGGACGGATTTTTCGTCAGCGTATTGAGACGCTGACCGTCATTCCGGGATGCGCGATAGCTCGGACCCGGCAGCCAGGGGCAGCACAATATGTCTTTCTGGATTCCGGGTTCGCTCGTTTCACCCGCGCCCCGGAATGACAGCCTGAAAAAAGCCGTCATGCCCGCGCGTCGGACACGGGCACCCGCACTCTCTACTCGTTACAAGCCAGAATGCGGATGGCGGGACCCGCGAGATCCCAACCATGACGTGATGCGAGCATGAGCGTGAAGCCACGCGCCGTCGCGGCCAAAGCGCGGGCGTGGTTAATTTCAACAGGGGCTGTGAACTCGGCGACTTAGTCCGCTTCAGGCTTCCACTCGGAAACCTGCGCCATGTCGGCTTCGACCTGCCAGCGGCCGCTCTTGCCCGGGAGCTTGATGGCGTCCGCCATGCGATCGAGGAATTCGGCACGCGGCAATTCGCGGAAGCCCTGGTCCTTGCAGGTCGGCGTCATCAGCTTGCCGTCGTTGAAGGCGTAGCCCCACTTGGCCAAGTGCCAGTTGAACACCGTGAAGCCCATCTTCGACGTATTGGTCTCGCGCGAGAACTGCGACTCCGTGACGAAGGCGCCGCCCATCGAGACGCCATAGCCGCCACCGGCGAGCTCGCCCTTGTCGTTCCAGACTTCGAACGAGTGCACATGGCCGGCATCAAACGCCTCGGCATAAGCGCGCATGATGCGCGGCGTGATCCAGGTCAGATGCCAGCGCCCGCTGCGCGACTGCGAGCAGGCCGTGATGACGCCCTCGAAATCCTTGTCAAAGGTGACGGTGTACTGGCCCTGCCGCATCTGGCGGCGCAGACGCTTGGAAATATGAAATTCCGGAAAGAACAGCAGCGAGCGGTTCGGCGGCGACCACCATTTCAACGGCGCAATATGCGCGAACGGAAACAGTCCCTTGCGATGCGCGGCGATCAAATTCTGCGGCGAAAGATCATGCACGATGCCGGCGAGGCCGTCAGCGCCTGCGGCGTCGGGATCGGGCAGCGCATGGTCCGGAGCCAGCAGTTCGCGCGTCCACATCTTGGCGAGGCCGGGCAGGCCGCCGATGCGTTTGGGCATCAGTGCCCACGCCGTGCCGAGCGCGTAGCGCTCGAGGCGGCCGGCGAGGCTTTCCCGGAACAGCGCCGCGCGGCGTGCCGCGATCGGGCTTTCCGTGGCATCTACCTGCGGCAGCGTCATGCGATCGGCGTGAAAGGCCAAGCGAGCCTCCGAAATCGTGTGGAAAGGGCGAAAATCCGGCCTTTTGTCTCTCACGCCGCGGCTAATGCGGGGTTATCTGGATAGGTCGAATTGGCGCGTAGTTACCAAGGACTGAACTTGACCCCGCCCGCCGCAGCCGCCAAATCAGCCGGGATGAAGCCGAATCCGGCCGATTCCACCCCCGACCACGACAAAATCCTGATCGTCGACTTCGGCTCGCAGGTTACGCAGCTCATTGCGCGGCGCGTGCGCGAGGAGAAGGTCTATTGCGAGATCGTGCCGTTCCAGAAGGCCGAGGAAGCTTTCCTGCGGATGCGGCCGAAGGGCGTGATCCTGTCCGGCGGTCCCGCGTCTGTGCTCGACAGCAACGCGCCAGCCGCGCCGGATTCAATTTTCAACGCCGGCATTCCCGTTCTGGGCATCTGCTACGGCGAGCAGACCATGGCGGCGCAGCTCGGCGGCAAGGTCGAGGGCGGGCACCACCGCGAATTCGGCCGCGCCGAAGTGGAAGTGACCGAGGACTCGGCACTCTTTGAGGGCGTCTGGAAGAAGGGCGAAAAATATCCGGTCTGGATGTCGCATGGCGACCGCGTCACGCAGTTGCCGGAAGGCTTCAAGGCCATCGGCAAGGCGCCGAATTCGCCGATCGCCATCATCGGCGACGAGAAACGCAAGTTTTTCGCGATGCAATTCCACCCGGAAGTGGTGCACACGCCGCACGGCGCGGCGCTGCTGCGCAATTTCGTGCGCAAGATTTCCGGCGCATCCGGCGACTGGACGATGCGTGCCTTTAAGGAAGAAGCGATCGAGAAGATCCGCGCGCAGGTTGGGAAAGGCCGCGTAATTTGCGGCCTGTCCGGCGGCGTCGATTCAGCGGTCGCAGCCGTGCTCATCCACGAGGCGATCGGCGATCAGCTCACTTGCGTGTTCGTCGATCATGGTCTGCTGCGGCTTGCCGAAGGAGAGCGCGTCGTGCGCCTGTTCCGCGACGCCTACAATATCCCGCTGGTCCACGTCGATGCCTCGGCGACTTTCCTCAAGGCGCTCGACGGCGTCGACGACCCCGAGAAAAAACGCAAAATCATCGGCGCATTGTTCATCGACGTGTTCGAGGCCGAGGCCAAGAAGATCGGCGGCGCGGAATTTCTGGCGCAGGGCACACTCTATCCGGACGTGATCGAGAGTGTGTCCTTCACCGGCGGGCCGTCCGTCACCATCAAATCGCACCACAATGTCGGCGGTCTCCCGGCGCGCATGAACATGAAGCTGGTCGAACCTTTGCGCGAATTGTTCAAGGACGAGGTGAGGGCGCTCGGCCGCGAGCTGGGCCTGCCGGAAGTGTTTGTCGCCCGCCATCCGTTCCCAGGGCCCGGCCTCGCCATCCGTATTCCAGGCCCGGTGACGAAGGATAAATGCGACATCCTGCGCCTCGCCGACGAAATCTACATCGAGGAGATCCGCCGCGCGGGGCTCTATGACGAGATCTGGCAGGCCTTTGCGGTGCTGCTGCCCGTCAAGACTGTCGGCGTCATGGGCGACGGCCGCACTTATGATTACGTGGTCGGTCTGCGTGCGGTGACGTCGGTCGATGGCATGACGGCGGATTTCTATCCCTTCGACATGAAATTCATTGGCCACGTCGCGACCCGCATCATCAACGAGGTCAAGGGCGTCAACCGCGTCGTCTATGACGTGACCTCAAAGCCGCCGGGGACGATCGAGTGGGAGTAACAATTTACGGCATCAAGAACTGCGACACGATGAAGAAGGCGCGCGCTTTCCTCGACAAGAAGACGATCGCCTACGATTTCCACGACTACAAGACGCAGGGCGTCGACAAGGCCAAGCTGGAAGGCTGGGCGAAGAAGGCCGGCTGGGAGACCTTGCTCAACAGGGCCGGCACGACGTTCCGCAAGCTGCCCGACAAGGACAAGATCAACATCACCGAAAAGAAAGCGATCGCGCTGATGCTGGCGCAGCCCTCGATGATCAAGCGCCCGGTACTGGAAAGCGGCGGCAAGCTGCTGGTTGGGTTCAGGCCGGAGGAGTACGGCAAACTCTAATGTGTCGTCACCGGGCTTGTCCCGGTGACCCGCATAGGGAGGCAGTGCGTCCCTATGCGAGATGGCCGGGACGAGCCCGGCCATGACAAATGATCCTAGCCGTTCTTCTTCATCAACTCCGCGAACTCCTCGGCGCTGTACACCGGCCTGATCTCGATATCGCTTGGGCCCGGCATCGGGTTTGGGCACTTCTTCACCCATTCGACAGCCTGCGCCATATCCTTCACATCCCAAATCCAGTAGCCGGCGATCGTCTCATTCACGGGGAAGGGGCCGTCTTTCATGGTGCGGCTTGCGCCGTCGAAATGCACACGCTTGCCGAACGAGCTCGGCTTGAAGCCGTCGGCATCCTTGATGAGGCCCGCTTTCATCAGCTCCTCATTGAACTTGCCCATGGCCTCCAGCATCCCGGGCTTCGGCGGCACGCCGGCCTCGCTGTCCCTGGTCGCGCGGACCATCACCATGACTTTCATGTTTTTACCCCTT
>JAFBAG010000265.1 GCA_019247925.1 Pseudolabrys sp. | reverse complement strand
ATGCCCGGCGCCGCGTACATCGTCTCGAACATGTCGTCGACCAGCGCGCGTATCTCCGCGTCGACGGCCTTCACCGGCTCGGAAACGAGCCGCAGGCGCGCGTCGGGCAGCACGATGATGTCGCGAAGGGCCATGCCGTAAACCTCGCGCGCGATGTAAGGGGAAGCCGGGGATGGGTCAACGCTTCCCATTGAAAGACGGGGCTTTTCGCCATAGCGTTCGCTCTTCGTTCGCAAGAGCCTCGAATCGCGCTAGAAGCCGGCCAAAGGCGCCTCCATGTCCGACACAACGCTGATCGTCGTCCTGTGCATCCTCGGCGGCCTTGCCGCCGGCGTCCTCATCACGCTGATGACGCGGCGGCGGCCGGCCGATGACGGAGCGGTCCAGAGCATCGCGCAACTGCACACGCGGCTCGACGACATGGGCAAGTGGCTCTCCGGCGCCCATGGCCAGCTGCAGCAGAGCGTCAATACCCGCCTCGACGACGTGACCGCGCGGCTTGGGGAATCGCTCAAGAGCTCGACCAAACACACCAGCGATCATCTCCAGCAGCTTCACGCGCGCCTTGCCGTGATCGACAGCGCACAGAAGAACATCAGCGAGCTGACGACGCAGGTGACGTCGCTGCAGCAAATTCTCTCCAACAAGCAGGCGCGCGGCGCCTTCGGCCAGGCGCAACTCGAAGCGTTGATCGCGGACGTGCTGCCAAAGGGCGCCTACGAATTTCAGCACACTTTGAAGAACAAGAACCGGCCGGACTGCGCGATCTTCATGCCGAATGCAGGGCCGCTGATCATCGACGCCAAGTTTCCCCTCGAAGCTGTGACCGCGCTGCGCAACGCGGCAACGGATGACGAGCGCAAGCAGGCGGTCGCGCGGATCCGCGCCGACATCGGCAAACACATCGCCGACATCGCCGAGCGCTATTTAATCCCCGGCGAAACCCAGGACATCGCGCTGATGTTCATCCCTTCCGAGTCGGTCTACGCGGAAATCCACGAGCGCTTCGAGGACGTAGTGCAGAAAGCGCACCGCTCTAAAGTGATGATTGTATCGCCGACTTTGATGGTGATGGCCATTCAGGTCATCAAGCAAATCCGCAAGGATGAGCAGGTGCGTGAAGCGGTCGACCAGATCCGCACCGAGGTCGGCCATATGGTCAAGGATGTCGGCTTGCTCGGCGACCGCGTGCGCAAATTGCAGACGCATTTCGGCCAGACCAGCAAGGACATGGACGACATCCTCACCTCCGCCGGGCGCATCGAGAAGCGCGCGGCGCGCATCGAGGGCCTCGAATTCGACGAGCCGCCGTCGGCGCAAATCCTGCCGGGCCCCGGCGCGCGGCTGCGCGAGGCGGAGTAGTGCCATCCGTCATGGCCGGATTTGTCCGCGCATGACGACAAAAGGATGAACGCCTCGCCAAAATCCACCGCCCCCAACCCCTCCCGCCGAAGGGAAGGCGCGATCGAGGCGCTGGCGGTCTATTTCAAGCCGCGCGTCCTGGTGATCCTGTTCCTCGGCTTTTCGGCCGGGCTGCCGCTCGCTTTGTCCGGCACGACTCTTCTGGTGTGGATGCGTGAAAGCGGCGTCGATCTCGGCACGATTGGACTTTTTGCGCTGGTCGGCACGCCCTACACGGTGAAATTCCTCTGGGCGCCACTGGTCGACGCGCTCGACGTGCCGGTGCTGGCGCGCTGGTTCGGCCGGCGGCGCGGCTGGCTTGTCTTCACGCAGATGCTGCTGATGGCGGCGATCGTTTTCCTCGGCTTTTGCAATCCGGCCACTGCGCCGGGCATCGTCGCGCTCGGTGCGCTGCTGGTGGCTGCGGCGTCGGCCACGCAGGACATCGTGATCGACGCCTTCCGCGTCGAGAGCCTGCCGGAGAACGAGCAGGCCGCCGGCATGGCGTCCTACGTCGCGGCTTATCGCATCGGCATGCTGGTATCGACCGCGGGCGCTCTGTTCCTCGTCTCGGCGTTCGAAGTATCTGGTTTCGCCAAGCAGAGCGCGTGGACCGCGGCGTATTTCGCGATGGCGGCGATGGTGCTGATCGGCACCGTGACCGCGCTCGTCGCCACCGAGCCGGAGCGCTCGCGCGCCGCTGAAGCCGCGCATGCCGGCATCGCGCCGGTCAAGCGCGTGGGCCAGGCTGCGGTCGGCGCATTCAAGGATTTCTGGCAGACCAAGATGGCGCTGGCGATGCTTGCCTTCGTCATCCTCTACAAGTTCACCGACGCGCTTGCCGGCGCGATGACAGCGCCCTTCGTTATCGATCTTGGCTTCACGCGCAACGAATATGCCGCGATCGTCAAAGGCATCGGCCTCGGCGCCACATTGATCGGCGGTTTCGCAGGCGGTTATGTGGCGCGCGCGATGTCGCTGCCCGCCGCGCTGATGTTCGGGGGCGTCGTACAGGCAGCGGCCAACCTCGCCTTCTCGTGGCTCGCCGTGGTCGGCACCTCGCAATTCTGGCTCGCGGTCGCGATATCGGTTGAGAATTTCACCAGTGCCATCGGCACGGTGATCTTCGTCGCGTATCTGTCGGCGCTGTGCCGCAACCCGCTGCATACAGCGACGCAATACGCGCTGCTCACCGCGTTCGCCGCGATCGGCCGCACTTATCTCTCGTCCGGCGCGGGCTTCATCGCCGCATCGACAGGATGGGTATGGTTCTTCGCGATCTGCGCGCTGGCCGGACTGCCGAGTTTGCTGCTGCTCGCCTATCTCCAGCGCGGCGGGCATTTCCGGCAGCTCGAGCGCAAACGCTAGCGGATCCTGTAGCGCTTCTGGCCTTCGAGCTGGTAGCCGTCGCACCTTTCCTTGTACCAGTAGCCTGTCATCTTGAATTCGCTGCCGGTCCAATGCCAGGTCCCGATCTGACCGCATTCGGCCTGGGCGTTGCCCTTGTTGAAGCTGGTCAGGGTGCCGCTCTGCGGCACGAAATCGACTTCGGCGAGCACCAGCGACGGCTCGAACTTCTTGCCGGTCCAATGCTGAAAGGTCAGCGGCCGCGCGCGGCCGGCGCCGTCGCGCAGAAACAGGACGCTGCCGGACTGATAATCCGACTGCCAGCAGGTCAGGGCGTAAAGCCGATACCCTTTCTCGAGGTCAAACGGCTCGGCGTTCGCGAGTGCTTCGCCGACTTCGGTCCTGCATTCCGCCTTCTTGAAGGCCTCCTCGACCGTGTCGCGCGACAAGGTCACGTCTTGCGCCTGGGCTGAAGCGGTCAGCAGCAGAACAGCCGCGAGGGCACGCATCAGAACAGGGTCCGCTGCTTGATCGCCGCGGACAGCGTTCCTTCGTCGAGATAATCGAGCTCGCCGCCGACCGGCACGCCGTGCGCAAGGCGCGTCACCTTCACGTCGGCGTCGTGCAACAGTTCGGTGATGTAATGTGCCGTGGTCTGGCCTTCGACGGTGGCGTTGAGCGCGAGGATCACTTCCTTGACGCTCGGATCGTGCGCGCGCGAAACCAGCGCTCCGATCGTCAGATCCTGCGGCCCGATGCCGTCGAGCGGCGACAAGGTGCCGCCGAGCACGTGGTATTTGCCGTTGACGGCATGGGCGCGCTCCAGTGCCCATAAATCCGCGACGTCAGCGACCGCGACGATGATCGAGGCGTCGCGCCTGGCATCGGTGCACACCGTGCATGGGTTCTGGGTGTCGATATTGCCGCAGGTCGAGCAGATGACGATCTTCTCCATCGCGGTCTCGAGCGCCTGCGTCAGCGGCGCCATCAACAGTTCGCGTTTCTTGATGAGGTGCAGCGCGGCCCGGCGCGCCGAACGCGGCCCGAGCCCCGGAAGGCGGGCGAGAAGCTGGATCAGGCGCTCGATTTCGGGGCCGGCGACGGCGGTGGCCATTACAATCCCGGCAGCTTCATGCCCGGCGGCAGCGGCAGGCCACCCGTCAGCTCTTTCATCTTGTCCTGCACCAGCGCTTCGCTCTTGCGCTTGGCGTCGGCATGCGCGGCGACAAGGAGGTCTTCGACAATCTCCTTTTCACCCGGCTTGAAGACCGATTCGTCGATCTTGACGCCCTTGAGCGTGCCCTTCCCGGTCAAAGTGACGCGCACCGCGCCACCCCCGGCGTTGCCTTCGATCTCCATCAGATCGAGCTCGGCCTGCAGCGCCTGCATTTTGGATTGCAGTTCGCCTGCCTTCTTCATCAGGCCCATAATGTCCATCACTCGGCCTCGTCGGCGGGCGCAGGCGGCGCCTCGTTTTCCGGGTCGCGCTTGGTGACGGCGACGATTTCCGCGCCGGGAAATTTCTTGAGCACCGACTCGACGAGCGGATTGCTGCGAACGCCCTGCTTGAGCTCGGCCTCGCGGCTTTCGTTCTGCTGGCGCATCGTGGGTGCGCCGGCTTCGTTCGAAACCACGACGAGCCAGCGCTTGCCGGTCCAGCCGCCGAGCTTGCGCGACAATTCGTGCGCCAGCGCCTTATTGGCTGTGGGCTGCAAGGCAATTTCGAGCCGGCCATCCTCGAAGCGCACCAGGCGGACATCGTTCTGCAAGGCGAGCTTGGTCTGGATGTCGCGCTTCTCGGCGGCAAGCTTGATGAGATCCTCAAATGTGGCGACCGCGAGCGTCGGCGCGGTTTGCGCCGTGGGCGCGGCGGCAGCCTGCGGCTGCACCTGATGGGCAAGCGCCGATCGCGGCGCGCTGCGCGGCGCCTCATAGCGCGGCGCTTCGTAGCGGTGCTGTGCGGACGTTCCGCTTGGCGCGGCCGAGCCTCCACCATTTCCGGACGGGCGCGCCGCCGCAGTGCTGCCGCCATTATCCAGCGAACGGATCACTTCGTCGGGCGTCGGCAGATCGGCAGCGTAGGCGATCCGCACCAGCACCATCTCCGCCGCCGCCAAGGGCCTTTCCGCATTTTTCACGTCGTCGAGGCCCTTGAGCAGCATCTGCCAGGCGCGCGAGAGGATGCGCATCGAAAGCTGCGTCGCGAAAGCGCGCCCGCGCACACGCTCGGCCTCCGACAGCGAAACATCGTCGGCGACGGCTGGAACGACCTTTACGCGGGTAACGAAATGGGTGAATTCGGCGAGATCGGCGAGGATCACCGCCGGATCGGCACCGATATCGTATTGCTCACGCATTTCGGTGAGCGCGCCGGCGGCGTCGCCCTTCATCAGCGCCTCGAAGAGATCGACGATGCGCACCCGGTCGGCAAGACCGAGCATGGCGCGGACGTCTTCCGCCCGCACCGGGCCCGCGGCAGTCCCTTGTCCGGCTCCGCCGGAATGCGCGATGGCCTGATCGAACAAAGACAGCGAGTCGCGCACCGAGCCTTCAGCAGCGCGCGCGATCAAGGCAAGCGCGGCGTCCTCGACTTCGATCTTTTCGGCTGCGGCGATCTTCTTGAGGTGCTCGACCAGCAAGGCCGCGTCAACGCGGCGCAAGTCGAAGCGCTGGCAACGCGACAATACCGTGACCGGCACCTTCCGGATTTCGGTCGTGGCGAAGATGAATTTGGCGTGCGGCGGCGGCTCTTCCAGCGTCTTGAGCAGCGCGTTGAAGGCCGCGCCGGAGAGCATGTGCACTTCGTCGAGGATGTAAACCTTGTAGCGCGCCGACACCGGCGAATAGCGCACGGAGTCGTTAATCTGGCGGATGTCGTCGACCGAGTTATGCGAGGCCGCGTCCATCTCGATCACGTCGAGATGGCGGCTTTCGATAATCGCTTCGTCATGCACGCCGGGCTTTGTCATCGTGATGGTCGGCGCCGTGACCGAGCCGTCCGGCAATTCGTAATTAAGCGCGCGGGCGAGGATGCGCGCGGTGGTGGTCTTGCCGACGCCGCGCACGCCGGTGAGGATCCAGGCCTGCGGGATGCGGCCCGACTCGAAGGCGTTCGAGATGGTGCGCACCATGGCGTCCTGGCCGATCAAATCGTCGAACGATGATGGCCGGTACTTGCGGGCAAGGACGCGGTAGCCGGTCTCCGGCGCGGCCGCTGCCTTCGGCGCGGCCTCAGTTTCAGCTTTCTTTTTCTTGCCGTCGGCCATGCGCTGATCCGGGTCCGCAACGCGCGGACTGTCGTCGTGCGGACATTTTGGGGTGGGAGGCTGACGAGCGACCCGATCCGGGCTCGTTAGGGCTGCTTCCTTCCGGACCTGACCCGGTTGGCGAGTGGTTCGTCCACTGCCAACCTCCCACCGCCTATATCGGGCCGATGGTAGGCGAAAGCAAGCGCCGCGAGGCGCGCTCTGTTAGCCTTCCTCCACAGGAAAGCGCGGTAGAATCAATGAATTCCGACTGGTCGCTCGATCCACAACTCGCCGCCGAATGCACCGTGCTCGGCGACCTGCCGCTGTCGCGGGCGTTGCTCAATAACGACGCCAATTATCCCTGGGTGATCCTGGTGCCGCGCCGCGCCGGCATGACCGAATTGATCGACCTGCCGGAACACGAACGCGCCACGCTTACGAAGGAAATCAACGACACGTCGCGCGCGCTCAAAGCCATCAGCAAATGCGACAAGCTCAACGTCGCCGCGCTCGGCAACGTCGTCTCGCAGTTGCATGTCCATATCATTGCGCGGTTCCGGACGGACGCGGCCTGGCCCAATCCGGTCTGGGGCAAAGCGCCGCGCAAGGATTACGAGCCGAACGCACGCAAGCGGCTGATCATGGGGCTTAGCGAGCGCCTTCAAATCGAGCCGGTTCAGGGCTAGGCTCCGCGCAAATTGGAGCCAGCCATGTCATTTCGCATCGCCACCGTGCAGCCGATCGCCAACCCGATCGGCGAGGACCACAAGAACGTCGACGATGCCGTGAAGGCCGTCGGTCAGGCCGCGGCGGGCGGCGCGCAGTTCGTCTGCTTTCCGGAAACCTATCCCGGCCCGTGGCGCATGCCGGCGAAGTTCGATCCGACCCAGGCACTGTCGGAGGCCGCGAAGAAGCACAAGATCCATGTCGTTTACGGCACGATCGCACCGATCAGCCATAACGAGCAGACCGCGCACAACCTGATCTGCATGGCGTATCCCGACGGCAAGACGGTCGGCTACAAGCGCACGCATCCCAACGGGCCGTGGATCTACACCGGCGGCGAATGGTGGGAATTCCAGTACGTGCCGGGTGACGAATTCCCGGTCTTCGACACCGCGCATGGCAAGGTCGGCCTTGCGATGTGCAGTGAAGTGTACATGCCGGAAGTCTCGCGCGCGCTCGCTTTGCGCGGCGCCGAGATCATCTTCATGCCGGCGGGCACCGACAAGCGCCGCCTATGGGCAACCTGGCGGCATCTCATCTGGGCCCGCGCCATCGAAAACCTCGCGATCGTCGTGACCACGCAGAACCTGTTCAATCACCAGGAGCGCGGGCTCGCGATGGTGGCGACACCGGAGGAAGTGATCTTCGAATCGACCGCAGCGGGCATCGCCTTTACCGACGTGTCACTCGATCGCGTGCGCGCGTTGCGCAACTCGACCGACGAGGTCGGCTCGGCGCGGGATTTCGGCGCCAAGCAGGGCGTTCTTTCCTCGCAGTGGCAGCGGCCCGAGCTGATCGAGCGCATCTATGCGCGGCCGCAACGCGAAGCGGCGGAGTAAGCGGCCCTGCCTTTCGCTCTCGGTCCGAAACCCCGGCTCGGCTACGCCAACAGTCCGATCGAGCGCGCGGCTGACCGCCGCCTGAAAGGCGACGACGTCGCCGCTCTGGCGCGGGCGCCGGGCGCGGGCTTTTACGTGATCGGCAACGAGATGGTGCTTGCCAAAGCCGGCGCGCCGAACGAGCCGATGTTTACCGCAGCCGAAGCGCGGTCGCTCGCGCCCCCCACCGAAACCATTTTCCTCGGGCTGATCGGCAATGAGGCGCGCTTCGCTTACGGTATCGATCCGTCCCAGGCTGAAGCGCTCAAGACGCGCAGCGATCTCCTGGTGACCGATCTGCGCTCGATCGCCATCAAAGGGCTGGTCGACGAGCAGCATCTGCCGCCGATCGCGCAGGCCAAGGCGATGCTGCATTGGCATGCGCGCCATCGCTTCTGCGCGAATTGCGGCGCGCAAACCGCGCCCGCGGACTGCGGCTGGAAGCGGATTTGTCCGCAATGCAAAGCCGAGCATTTTCCGCGCACCGACCCGGTCGTGATCATGCTGGCGATCAAGGGCGACCAATGCGTGCTCGGACGCTCGCCGCGGTTCGTGCCGACGATGTGGTCCTGTCTCGCCGGCTTCATCGAGCCCGGGGAGAGCTTCGAGGACGCCGTCCGGCGAGAGACACAAGAAGAGGCCGGCATAAAAACGCGGCGGGTGCGCTATTTCGCGTCACAGCCCTGGCCATTTCCCATGTCACTGATGATCGGCTGCCATGCCGAGGCGGTTTCCGGCGACATTGTGGTCGATCGCGAGGAACTGGAGGACGCCCGCTGGTTTAGTAAGGCTGAGGTAGCGTCCATGTTGACGCACACGCACGCCCAAGGGCTGACCTGTCCGCCCGGCGTCGCGATTGCGCATCACATCATGCGGGCCTGGGTGGAAGACGAGGTCGCTTTTGACTGACCCCAATGTTTCGCAAAAGGCACCGCGTATCCTATGCGCCGGCGGCGCGGTGCAGGACATCGTCATGCGCGTCGATGAATTTCCGAAACCCGGCGGCAAGGTGTCCGCCACCAAATATGTGGTGACCAGCGGCGGCCAATCAGGCAACGCCGCGGTCGCTATCGCGCGGCTGGGAGGCCGCGTGAAATATGCCGGCGCGCTCGGCGATATGGAGGACGAGGTCGCGACGAGCATCACCGCGAATTTCGCCCGGGAGGGCATCGATTACGCCAGCGCGGTGCGCGTGAAAGGCGCGAGCTCCTCGGTGTCGATCGTGATGCTCGACCACACCGGCGAGAAGATGATCGCGACGCGGCGCGACAGCGGACTGAGCGAAGTGGCGCCGGACAATGCCGATGCGCTGGTGGCCGATGTCGATGCGGTCCTGATCGACAACCGCTACGAGAATTTCGCCAAGCCCGTCTGCGCGGCGGCGCTCAAGCGCGGCATTCCTCGCGTCATCGATCTCGACCGCGTCACCCGGCCCGATGATCCGTTGCTCGCGGGCTGCACCCACATCGTCGCTTCGGCCGAAGCGCTTCGCGGCACGGCCGGAGAAGCCGATATCGGCGCGGCCTTGAAAGTGCTTGGCAAACATCTCCAAGGCTTCCTGGCGGCGACCGATGGCCCGGACGGGGTCTATTGGCTGGATCATGGCAAGGTGCGCCACATGCCGGCCTTCAAGGTCGACGTCGTGGATTCGCTCGGCGCCGGTGACACCTTTCATGGCGCCTTCGTCTTCCGGCTGGTCGAATGCGGCGACGAGGTCGACGCCATGCGGTTCGGCAGCGCCACCGCCGCGATCAAGTGCACACGGTTCGGCGGGCTGATGGGCGCGCCCTCGCGCGCCGAAGTCGACGCGTTTCTGAAGGAACGCGCCGCACCCGCGCTGGAAGCGGTCGGCTAGCTTATTTCTTTGAAGGACAGGGTGCGCCGCACGGCGCGCAGGCTCCGGCGAAATCTTCCGGCGATACCGCGCGGCCGCTCGACGGCGACATCAAGTGGCTGACGACGATGGTCACCAGACCGATAAGCACCACCGCGATGTAAGTCAGCCGCATGGGTTAGTCTTTCGAGAGGCCGAACAGCGGCCGCAGCCGGATGCCGATGAGCGAACCGCCGAGCGCCATCACGAACCATATCCAGCCGTGCAGCGAACCTGACGCGACGCCGCCGATGAAGGCGCCGATATTGCAGCCGAAGCCGATGCGCGCGCCCCATCCCATGATCAGGCCGCCGAGCGCCGCGGCGAGGAGCGATTTCACCGGGGGCCAGGCGGTGCGAGCAAAGGGTTTCGAGGCCGCGGCCATCGCCATGGCGCCGAAGATCATGCCGAAATCGGTGAGGCTCGATGTGTCGCTGAGCACGGAATCACGGAGCGCACGCTTCGGCCCTTCCCAGGTCCAAAACTCCGCTTGCGTGAGGTCAAAACCCATCAACGACGCCAGTTTGCCGCCCCACACCGTATAACCAAACGTCACGCTCCACGGATGGCCGCCGGCGAGGAAGACGCCCACGCAGAGTACGCCGATGACGATGCCGCCGACCACGTAGCCGCGCGACGGCACGAAATTCGCCCCGCGCTTCCGGGCGATGAAGGCAATGACGGCCGCGACGGCGGCAATGGTCCCGAGGGTCAGAACGAGCCCGCCCCAAGGGCCGAGATAATCCGCAGCCAGCACCGGATCGATGCCGCCAAGCCGCAAGAACGCGGGCAAGGACAACGAACCGAACACGCTGCCGACGATGAAGAAGGCAAGCGTGATGAGCATGCGACCTGATCCACCGCCCGCGGTGTAGAGTGTGCCGGAGCCGCAGCCATTGGCCAGCTGCATGCCGATGCCGAATGTAAAGGCGCCGATGATAAGCGACGGGCCGATCGGAGCGATGGCGCCGCCATAACCCGGCGCCAGTGCCGCGACAGGCACGATGATGAGCGCTGCGACCGCGATCACGATCAGACCGCCGATCAGACCACTGGCCTCACCGCGCGCGAGAAAGCGCCGCCACGACGCCGTGTAGCTGAATTCAAATTTGAGGAAGGCGGCGCCCAGACCGAAACCGCCGAGAATAAGCGCCGACGACAGGGGATGTCCATCGAGCAGAACGAGCGCCGATAAGACGGCCGCCGCGGCGATGGACAGCAGCAGAAAGAGGAAGTCGTAGTTTGGCGCCGAGCGAGTTTCCGAAGTGATTGCTGCTGAGGTCATTCAAGTTCGTCCGATAAGTATTGCCGTCAGGCCCGGCCATAGCCCGCGAAGACGGGCGTCACCGCCCTTTTGTGCCGCACGTCCACGGCTCTTTTAAGTACGCGTGGATGGCCGGGGACAAGCCCCGCCATGACAAGGGAATTATGAGCCCAAGCCCAAGGTCTTCTTTAGATCGTCCCACTTGGTGCGCTCAGACGCAACCGCGCGCTTGGGATCCGAGGTCCAGTCGACCATCGAGCCACTGTACAGCTTGACGTCGCGGCCGAGCACTTCGTGCAGCACGAACCAGTCGGTCGCGGCCCAATGCCCGGTGTTGCAATAGGCGAGGCCGGGGCCG
>JAFBAG010000187.1 GCA_019247925.1 Pseudolabrys sp. | reverse complement strand
GGTGATTTTCGGCTGTTCGCTCGCGGCCGCGAGCAGGGCGGCCGGGCCGTCGAACATCCAGAACGTCACGAACATGCCGACGGCCAAAAACGCAAATAGTTTGACGATCGATTCCGCCGCAACCGCGAGCATCAGACCGTCCTGATGTTCCGTGGCGTCAATGTGACGGGTGCCGAACAGCACGGCGAACATCGCCATGGATAGCGCGACGAACAAGGCGATATCGCCGAGCACCGGTCGCACGCCGCCGGTCGAGGGCATGATGTGATCGAGAATCGTCTCGAGCGAAAACGACACCGCTTTGAGCTGCAGCGCGATGTAAGGCACCGTCCCGACAATGGCGATCAGCGCCACCGTGGCGGCAACGGCCTGGCCTTTGCCATAGCGCGCAGCGATGAAGTCGGCGATCGAGGTGATGTTCTGCGCTTTGGCGAGCCGCACGATCCGCACCAGCAAGGGTGCGAACAGGCCGAGCATCAAAGCTGGCCCGACATAGATCGTCAGAAATTCGTAGCCGGTGCGCGAGGCCGAGCCGACGGAGCCGAAGAAAGTCCACGAGGTGCAATAGATCGCGAGCGACAGGGGATAGATCAGCAAGGCGTTGCGCTGCTCGCGCGCAAAGCTGCGGATGCGGTCGCCATAGCTCGCGATGAGGAAGAGGAGCCCGATGTAGCCGAGCGCGACGGCGATTACGACCCAACCTTGAAGCATTCCCGCACGCCCTGACACCCGTGTCCCAGAAGCGATTTTATCGCGGCCGCGGTCAACACTGAAGGCCAAGCTCGCGACGATTTTGCCGCGCAAACGCTGGCTTTTGCAGGGGAGGAGATTCTTGTCGGCACCAAAGTGACGCCTAAGCAGAACTACTTGCACGCGCCAGGACACGAATAAAATTTCCTCGCGCGGCGCGTGCTCAGTATCCGAGTAGGGAATTCCCCAGGATGATACCGATAAGCGCGCGCTCTGCATCATTCGCTTTAACGCGATGCAAGCAATTGTCTGGCATTTCATGTGCAGGGCAAATATCAGCCTGCGTAACATCGAACTCGGGGGAGCATCGATGGTGATCGCGGAAAAAAGTTCGCCGCGCGAGAGTATTTATGTTGTCGACGATGACGCCAGTCTGCGCGAAGCGCTGGCGATGGTGTTCACGGTCGCGGGATACCGCGTCACGTCGTTCGCCGATGGTGCGTCATTTCTTGCTGCGGCTCACGTCCGGCCGCCGTCGTGTGTCATCCTCGACGTTCATATGCCTGCGCTCTCGGGAATGGAAATCCTGAATGCGCTGAAGGCGCCCCACTATCCGGCGCCGATCTTCATCCTGTCCGGCGATGCGGAGGTCGCGCAGGCCGTCACGGCGATCAAGCGCGGCGCATTCGACTACATCGTCAAGCCGTTCGATGCACATGATATCGTGACGCGGATTGGCCAGGCCCTGCGGCGCGGCGGCGCGCAGCAATCGGCCAGCCGCTTTCCGGGTGAAGAAGCACTGACCGGCCGCGAGCGGGAGGTCTTGACCCAAATCGCAGCCGGTTATTCCAACAAGGAAGCCGGAAGGCGCCTCGGCATCAGCCCGCGCACAATCGAGGTCCACCGCGCGCGCATCATGGAGAAACTCGGCGCCAGGAACGCGGCCGATCTCGTGCGGATCGTGCTCGCCGGGGCTTCGTCCCGGGTCAACCGCCCACTGGCGTGTCCGTCCGAACTCGTCGCCTGACATAGCTCCTGCGCGCCAGCGTGCATTGACCGCGCAACGCGCCGCCGCCATTGATCGGCCGGCGCATTTTGCTGCGCTGTCCAGCAGGCTTGCCGTGCCGTTTCTTCTGTCCGTCGACCACAATCGGATGCTCGTGCACTTCATCGAAACGATGGCGTTCGCGGCTATCGGCGGCACTCTCTTCGGTTTGGCTGGCATGCCGGGCGGCTGGCTGTCGGGTGCGATTCTGGTGGTGGCAGCCGCGGCCCTTACCGGACGTCCGATGCATGTGCCGGTGCGGGTGAGCCGCACGATTTTCGTTGTCATCGGAATCTCGCTAGGCGCGGTCGTGACGCCCGAAACCCTGCGCGGCATCGCTACGTACCCGCTGAGTGTCGCGGTGCTGGTCGTTGCTGTCGTGGTGGCGGGGTATCTCGGCGCGGAATATCTGCGCCGCGTTCACGGTTGGGATCGGGTTTCGGCCTATCTCGGCGCGGCGCCTGGCGGTCTTTCCCAGTGCGTTGCGATCGCGACAGAGCTCGACGCCGATGTGCGCGGCGTGGCGATCGTGCAGACCGTGCGCGTCGCGATGATCGCCGTGGGATTGCCCGCGGCTCTGACAATCCTGGGATTGGTTGCGCCCGCGAGCCGCGGCATCGGGGGTGAATTCAGCTGGGCCAAGCTCGATGAACTGGCAATTTTATTTGCCATCTCGACCTTGGTCGCCGTGGCTGCTTACCGCGTTCGTTTTCCGGGCGGCTTGCTGTTCGGCTCGATGGTTTCATCCGCAGTTTTGCATGGCACGGGCTGGATTGAAGCGGCGGTGCCGTGGTGGATCGCCAACACCGCCATGGTCATGCTCGGCGGCATGACCGGTTCTCGGTTTGCGAACACGCCGCTGAGGCTTCTGATGCGGCACATGGGCGCCGCGCTCGGGTCGGTCGTTGTCGCCGCGCTGATCGCAGGCCTGTTCGCCGGCTTTTTGATCGTAGGTTTGGCCGTGCGGCCAGCCGACGTCTTGATTGCATTCGCCCCCGGCTCGGTGGATGCGATGATGCTGCTTGCACTCGCGCTGAATATCGATCCGGTTTACGTCGGCGCGCACCATCTCACGCGCATATTCTTCGTGTCGGTGACGATGCCGCTGTTCGCGGGATATGCCGCGCGGCTCGAAGACAAAGTGGTGGACGAGAGCAAATTGTCGGGCCCGTCGCCCGACGACGAGGACTAGGGCTATTCCGCGGCCATGGCCTTGTTGGCCATCGGCAGCCCAAGCCTCTCCCAGACATCAACCAGGGCTTCCGCGAGACGATCGACCAGGGCGTCGTCGTGGTAGGGCGAGGGCGTGATGCGCAGACGCTCCATTCCGCGCGGTACGGTCGGATAGTTGATCGGCTGGATGTAAATTCCGTGCTCTTCGAGCAGGAGATCGCTCGCCGCCTTGCATTTTTCGGGATCGCCAACCAGCACCGGCACGATATGCGTCGTGCTCGGCATCACCTGCAGGCCGCTGGCAATTAAGACCGCTTTGACGCGTGCGGCGCGATCCTGATGGCGCTCGCGCTCCCAATGCGACGTCTTGAGATGCTT
>JAFBAG010000151.1 GCA_019247925.1 Pseudolabrys sp. | reverse complement strand
CCCGCGCCGACCGGCGCGGTGCTGATGCCTGACGTCGTGCATTGGGCCTTCCACGAATACGGCATGCGGGTCGGCTGCTGGCGCTTCTTCGAACTGTTCAAGAAGCTCGGCATCAAGCCGACGCTCTCCGCCAACGCCCGGATTTGCGAGGATTATGAGCGCGTTGCGGCGCAGGCGCGCGACGACGGCTGGGAGTTCATGGGGCACGCCTACGAGCAGGGGCCGATCCATAAGGAGCCGGACCAGGCCGCGATGATCAAGCGATCGATGGATGTCCTGACGAAATTCACCGGCAAGAAGCCGGTCGGCTGGCTCGGGCCGGGCCTGACGCAAACTTTGGAGACCCCCGACCTGCTCGCGGGCGCCGGCGTCAAATATATCGGCGACTGGGTCTACGACGACGAGCCGACGATCATCAAGACGACCAAGGGACCGCTCGTCACCCTGCCCTACACGATCGAGCTCAACGACATCCCGATGATGATGGTGCAGCATCACGAGAGCGATTATCTGCTCAAGCGCACCATCGATCAGTTCGACCGACTCTACGCCGAGAGCAGGGACCGCGCGAAGATCTGCGCGCTGGCGATCCATCCCTACATCAGCGGCCAGCCGCATCGGATCAAATATCTGGAGCAGATCTACGATTACGTGAACAAGCACGAGGGCGTGCTGCACTGGAACGGCGAGCAGATCTACGACTGGTACAAGGGCATCGCCGCCAAAGAGCTTAAGGCCGCCGAATGAACTACGCCAAACCCAATGTCGGCATGCTGCCGCATGACCGCATCGACTATTCAGCCATCGTCAATCGCAAGCCGCTGAAGCTGCCGGGCAAGGCCCGCATGGTGGTGTGGACGATCACCAATGTCGAGGAATGGGACCCGACTCAGACCATGCCGCGCACGGTGCTCACTCCACCGGCCGGCGGCTCACCGATGCCCGACATCCCGAACTGGTGCTGGCACGAATACGGCAACCGCGTCGGTTTCTGGCGGTTGTTGCAGGTCTATGACGAGTTCAAGATTCCGGGCGTGATGAACATCAATGGCGTCGCGGTCAACGCCTTCCCGGACTTGACGAAAGCCTGTGTCGATCGCGGGTGGGAATTCATCGGCCACGGCTACACCCAGCGCAACATGCAGAAGGTCGAGAACGAGCGCGAGGACATTCGCAAGAGCGCCGAGGTCATCAAGAAGGCCACGGGCCAGAAGCCGCGCGGCTGGCTCGGGCCGGGCTTGACCGAGACCTGGGAGACGCCGGATATTCTTTCGGAGGAAGGCTACGACTATGTGGCCGACTGGGTGATCGACGATCAGCCGGTGTGGCTCAAGACCCGCAACAAGCCGATTCTCAACATTCCCTACACCCAGGAATGCAACGACGTCGCAATGATGCTGATCCAGCATCACAAGGCGAGCGAGTTCTATGAGCGCGCGATCGACCAGTTCGAGCAGATCTACAAGGATGCCAAGGACAGCGCGCGGGTGATGGCGATCTCAGTCCACCCCTACATCATGGGCGCGCCGCACCGCGCCAAATACTTCCGCAAGATCTTCAAGGACATCCGCGCCAAGAAGGACGTGCTGTTCTGGAACGGCTCGCAAATCGCGGACTGGTTCCTCAAGGTCGGACCGAAGCCGCCGCAGTAACATGGACGTCTACCGGTCAGCCTTTGTCCCGCACGACATCGCGGCCCCGATCCGGGGCAGCGCGACCGGCCCCCTCGCCGGACTGACGTTCGTCGCCAAGGATATGTATGCCATCGCGGGCGAGCGCATCGGCTGCGGCAATCCGACGTTTCTCGAGACCCAGCAGCCCGCCGCGCAACATTGCCCGGTGGTGCAAAAGCTGCTCGACGCCGGCGCGACGCTGACCGGGAAAACGATCTGCGAGGAGCTGTTCTACAGCGTCAGCGGCAACAACTTTCACTACGGCACGCCGGTGAACGCGCGTGCGCCGGGGCGCCTGCCCGGCGGCTCGTCATCGGGCTCGGCCTCCGCGACCGGCGCCGGCCTCTGCGACTTCTCCCTCGGCAGCGATACCGGCGGCTCGGTGCGCGTCCCGGCTTCGTTCAACGGCATTTGGGGTTTGCGGCCGACGCATGGCCGCGTCGATGCGACCGGGGTTCAGGACATGGCGCCGACGCTCGACGTGCCGGGCTGGTTCGCTGCGACGCCCGGCGTGTTCCGCAATGTCGGCGCGGTGCTGCTCGATCAGCGGCGCGTGCCGGCGAATCTCACGCGGGTGATTTTCGCCGAGGATGCGTTCGCGGAGGCCGAACCTGCGGTGGCGGAGCTGTTGCGCACCTTGCTTGAATTCATGGCGGACGATCTGCCTCCCCTGATGCACTCAAAGATCGCGCCCGAAGGCTTCGATCCATGGCGCGAGGCGATGCGCATCGTTCAGGCCTATGAGGTTTGGCAGACCTTCGGACAGTTCATGATCAGCCGTAACCCCAAGCTGGGCCCCGGCATTCGCGAGCGCATGGAATTTGCTTCGACTGTGACGCCGGACATGCATGCTGCATCGAGCGCGGTCCGCAGGAAAATGCAGGACCATATCTACGCGATCGCGACCCCAGGCACTGTGATCGCCCTGCCAAGCGCGCCGTCGATCGCGCCGCCGGTCGACATCGCCGGCGCCGCGCTGGAGGAGTTCCGGGTTCGCGTCATGCGGCTCACCGTCACTTCCAGTCTCACGGGGCTTCCGCAGGTCAGCATCCCCGCCGGCACCATCGCCGGCTGTCCGATCGGGCTATCCTTCATCGGCTGGCCTGGCGGCGACGAGGCGCTGCTCGATCTGGCTTATCAACTGGCGCCTCATTGCGGCATGGCGGGCTAGCGCGTTCTGTGCTGAAAATACGGCCTCGCAACGAGGCTCGCATGGCTGCTCCCGACAAGAAGAAAATCGCCGAAGACACCGCGCGCATCTATCTCGACACCGGCGCGGTGCGGTTCATGACCGACAAGCCATTCATTTTCACGTCGGGCTGGGCGAGCCCGGTCTACAACGACTCGCGCTGGCTGATCTCATTTCCGCGCGAGCGCACCATGCTGATGGATTACATGGCGGCGACGATCGAGCGCGAGATCGGCCGCGACAAGATCGACGCGGTCGCCGGCGGCGAGACGGCGGGGATCCCGTTCGCCGCCTGGGTCGCCGAACGGCTGAATCTGCCGATGCAATATGTGCGCAAGAAAGCCAAGGGCTTTGGCCGCGGCGCGCAGATCGAAGGCAAGCTCGACGACGGCCAGCGCGTGCTTCTGGTCGAGGACCTCGCCACCGACGGCAAGAGCAAAGTCAATTTCGTCGAAGCCATCCGCAAGGCGGGCGGGCACTGCGATCACTGCATCGTCATTTTCTTCTACGACATCTATCCGCAGGGAAAGCGCATCCTCGGCGACCTCGGCGTATCGCTCCATCAGTTGACGACGTGGTGGGACGTGCTGGCGGTCGCCAAAGCGAGCGACAAATTCGACAGGGGCATGCTTGCCGAGGTCGAAGCCTTCATGAAAGACCCGGCCGGCTGGTCGAAGGCGCATGGCGGGGCGAGCGAAGCCGCCGAGTAATCAAGCAGCGGCGAGCGCCGGCCCGGGCTGTTTCGGGAACGGCCTGAAGACCATCGCCATCGCGAACGCGGCAAGACCGAGCACCCAGGAGCCGATGAAGAGATAGCTGTAGGTGCCGAAGGCGTCATAGACCATGCCGCCGGCCACCGGCCCCGTTGCCATCCCGATGCCGCCGGCCATGGCGATGCCGCCAATCACCGTGCCCATCATCCGCATCGGGAAATTTTCGCGCGCGATCACCGAATAGAGCGGCATGGTGCCGGCGTAGATGAAGCCAAAGAACGCCGCGGTCGCGTAGAAGGCGGCGAGTTGGCTGACAAACGCATAGGCCAGCGCGCCGAACGCCTGGGCCAGAAGGCCGAGGATAAGAATGCGTTGCGCGCCGAACCGATCGCCAAGAATTCCAAAGACGATGCGGCCGCCAAGTCCGGCAAAGCCTTCGACGCTGTAGATCGACACCGCCGCGATCAACGGGATTCCGCAGGTCACCGCGTAGCTGACGGTGTGGATGATGGGGCCCGAATGCGTGGCGCAGCAGAAAAAATTCGTCAGCATCAGAATGATGAATTGCGGCGAGCGCAGCGCTTGCGCCGTCGACATTTCGGCCGATGGACTTGCTGCGTTCGTTTGATGGGCCGGTGCGGCAGCGGCAGGCGCCGGCCGCACCAGAAACGCTACCGGAATCATGATGCCGCCGGCCACCGCTGCGATGACGAGCATCGACGTCCGCCAGTCGTAATTCGACACCAGCCACGCCGCCAAAGGCGACATCGTCATTGGCGCCATGCCCATCCCTGCCGACACCAGTGACACGGCGAGGCTGCGGTGGGTGTCGAACCAGCCGGTCACGCAGGCCATCATGGGGGCGAAGATCGCGGCGGTGCCTCCGCCGACCAGAACACCGAAGATAAGCTGGAACGCGAGCAGCGATTTCACCTGGCTCGCGAGCGCGAGGCTGACCGCCAAGATGACGGAGCCGGCTAAAACGATCACGCGCGGGCCAAACCGGTCGGACAGATTGCCCCACGCCATGCTGCCGAAAGCCATGGCGAGAAAGCCGATGGTCATCGCGCTCGAAATGCCCGTGACCGACCATCCGGTGTCCTGTGCGACCGCCCGCAGGAAAACCGGAAGCGAGAACATTGCCCCGATCGCGACACAGCCCAGCAGGCCGCCCGCGGCAACGATCACCCAGCGATATCGCGCTTCAGCCATAGGCGAGAATTCCTGTTACGCTTGGGCGATGAGCTTACCTCAGCGGCCTTTGGGGAGGAACGGCGATGGCGACCAAGCAGCGCGTGAAATCCAGAGCAGTGAAAAAGCCAAAAGGGAAAATCCGGCCCGCGCAGAAATTTGCGTTTAGCCACCTGCGCGAAGAGGATTTTGACGCCGGTTTGCGCCCGTACTCGGCCTATCGCGATCTCGGTTTTGCCAAGGCGACCGGCGGACGCGCCGTCGCCCATGTCATCCGCATGACCAAACCGTTCAACGCCAAGGACGTCGCCATACCGCACTACCACGACGTCGAATTTCAAATGGTCTATGTGCTGAAAGGGTGGTTCGCGAGCGAGTTCGACGGCAAGGTTCACACCTTCCGGGAAGGCTCGGCGTGGATCCAGCCGCCCAGGATCAAGCACACGGTGCGCGGCTATTCCGACGATTGCGAGCTGCTCGAAATCGTTTTACCGGCCGACTTCGAGACCGTGACGCTCGCGAAGTAAATCAGTTGTAGCGCCAGCCACGCCCCGGCCAGGACTGATCGATCCGCACCTTCTGCTCGTTGGTCAGCGTGTCATAGAAGGACTGAAACGCGGTGCGGACCTCGCTCATGTTGGTCAGCATCGCGGCCATTCGCTTTTCCATGAACTCCAGCCGTTCCGGCGCGGTGCGCGGAAATTCCGCCGCGCAGGCGGTCCCCGCATTATCACTTGCAGCTTGCATAGCCGTGCGCAGCTTCTCGAAGGCGGGACGCTGCTCCGGCGTAAGACGGACGAGACGCTCGATGCGTTCGAGTCGCCATGCCGCCATCGTTCCGGCGCCGCCGCCGCAATAACCGCGGCCTTGCCACATCATGCCGGGCCCGCCGCGGCCCATCATGCCGGGACCCCCGCCCCAGCCAGGACCCATCATTGGCTGCGCCACTGAGGCCGCCATTCCGATCAGCGATAGGAGGGAAACAACAATGGCCGTCGAGGCGAGCTTTTTCATTAGCGGTCTCCTTCACGGAGCACCACACCACGGCCGCGGCCAGCGCATCTTGATGCAGATCAAAAGGCCCGATCAGTGCTTCCATTCGGGCTTCGGCACCGGCGTCCATGGCTTCGCCAGCTTGAGGTCGTCGGCGATTGCGTTTGCCGCAATATATCCCGCAGCGCCATTCGCGCCGCCGCCATTGCCGGACGACGAGCCGCACAGATAGAGACCCTCAATCGGCGTGCGCGAGCCCGGCATCAGCGGATGCGGCCGGTTGATGCCAAGCTGGTTCGGGATATAGGCCCCCATGCGCACCGCGCCTTGCACCATGTTGACGTTGAGAATTTCCAGATCGCGCGGCGTAAACAGATAGCTGCCGAGCACATTGTCATCGCCGAGGTTGTCCGCGTAGGCGCGCCAGTAGTCGAGGATTTGCTTCGTATTGGCGGCCCGGTCCTTTTCCCAATTCTCATGATTGCCGCCGACCGCGTATGGCGCGAACGGCCACCAGAACGCCGTGTGCTTGCCCTGCGGCGCGTAGCTCGGATCGAACACCGAATTGCACGCGCCGTTGCCCATCAGAACCGCCGGCATCTTCTTGTCCGCACAATCGCGGAAGCAGCTCTCGACCTCTTCGATGTTTTCCATCCCGAAGAAGATGTTGAAGGCCTTCTTCATTGCCGGATCGAATTTTTCGGCCTTGTAGCGGGGCGGATTTTTCAAGGCGAGATGCAGCGTGACCAGGCTGTGATTGCCCCAATGCCAGTCTTTGGCCTTTTGCCGCACCGGCTCGGGAAACAACTCCTCACCCGCCATGCGGACCGTGCCGGGAAAATCAATGGCGCTGGCGACGAACTTTCGGCCCTCGATGACGCTGCCGTCATCAAGCGTCACGCCCGTGGCGCGGCCATTGGCGATTTTGATGTCGCGCACGTGCTTGCCGGTGATGACGGCGCCGCCGAGGTCTTCCACCACGCGCCGCAGCGCCAGAGGCAGCGTGTGAGCCCCGCCGACCGGCAATGTGAAGCTCGCAATGTTGGAAAAAATCGCTGGGAACACGACACCGGAGCCTTTCACGCTCTCCGTCGTCACGACATGCATGTACGACGTGAACAAGGTGCGGATGCGCTCATCGACGAAGTGCTTGCGCACGACACTGAATAGATCGTGCTGCGCGTGCGAGAGCAGTTCCTTCGCCTTCGGCCCGCTCAGACGGTCCAGCAACTGCTCGAGCGGCAAGGGCGCATTGTAAAGCAGCGAGACGAGCAAAGGCCGCATCTCGACGACGTAGGTATTCCATAATTCGCGGAAGGTTTCGGCATCCTGCTTGGAGAAGCGCGCCAGCGAGGCGCAGGTCTTCTCGACATCCTGATGGACGGTCACGCAGGTGCCGTCACGGAAAGCCGCGGCCTGCTGCACGATCGGCTTGATGTAGGAATAGCCATAACGGCCGAGATCGAGATCCTTCAGCAGCGGGCAAAACTCCCAGCCCATGAAGAAATTGGCGTGCAGATTGAGCTTGTAGCCGGGAAGTATGCGCTCTTCGGTCGAGGTGCCGCCGCCGAGGCGCTCGTTGCGCTCGATGACCGCGACCTTCAGTCCGGCGCGCGCGAGATAGGCCGCGGTCGTGAGCCCGTTATGCCCGCCGCCGATCACCACGCCATCATAGGCCGTCATGTGCGCCCCGCTTTACCGCAAGCCTAGCCGTTGGCTACGTGGGCAACAATGTGGGCAAGCGCGCCGTTGCAAACGCCGGTGGCGAGGCGCAGCCTAGAGCGCAATTGATTTCAGAATTTGAAAAGTCCGGACAACCGGCCTGCACTTTTAGGGAGGCGAACGATGAACGAACTCAACCGGCGGACGATCCTCGCGGGCACGACCGCGCTGAGCGCGATGGCGCTGCTGCCGCGCGCGCATGCGCAGACATCGGCTCCGGCAGGCCTTCCGGCGCGCGGCGAATTCGTGATCCGCGGGGCGCATGTGCTGTCGATGGATGCCGGCATCGGAGACCTCACCTCCGGCGACGTCCATGTCCGGAACGGCGAGATCGTTGCGGTCGCGGCCAGCGTCAATGCGCCGAACGCGCAGGTCATCGATGGCAAGGGCATGATCTGCATGCCGGGCTTCGTCGAGACGCATTGGCACCACTGGACCAACGTTCTGCGCGTTTTCATGCGCTGGGACGATCCGCAAAAGACCTACTTCCCGATCACCTTCAAATACGGGCCGCATTACACGCCGGACACCGGATATCGCAGCGTGCGACTGGGCGTCTGCGAGGCGCTCGCGGCCGGCATCACCACGACGGGCAATTGGTGCCACAACGTGCGTAGCCCGGCTTACGCCGACGCCGAGATCCAGGCGATGCTCGACATGGGCATTCGCGGCCGCTTCGCCTATGGCAATCCGGTCGGTTTGCCGAACGATAAGCCCATCGACCTCGCCGACATCGCCCGCGCCAAGAAACAATGGCACGGCAAGGACGGCATGATGATGCTGGCGATGAATTCGCGCGGCGTCGACAATGCATTCGCGACGTCGCGTGGCGCGATCGGCCCGGACATGGCGAAACATGAATGGGCGGAAATCCGCAAGCTCGAGCTGCCGATCACCATGCACACGTCCGGCATCGGCGGCATCAAGGTACTCAACGACAACGGCCTGCTCGGCCCCGACGTGCAGCTGATCCACCCGCTCAACACCACGCCGGAAGAGCGCGAAGCCCTCGCCAAGAACAAGGTCTATTACAGCTGCTCGCCGATCGGCGAGGCGCGACGCCCCGCTCCGATCCAGTTCGGTGAGATGCTCGATGCTGGCGTGCTCATGAGCCTGTCGATCGATCACATCACAACGAACGATGCCGACATGTTCAAGAACATGAACGTGCTCGCCACGGTGAGCACGCAGCAATTGCTTCGCATGAAATCGAAATTCACCTCGAAGCAGATGGTGGAAATGGCCACGCTGGGCGGCGCCAAAGACCTCAAGGTCGACGACAAAGTCGGCTCTCTCAAGCCGGGCAAGCGCGCCGACCTGATCCTGATCCGGACCACCGACGTGAACATCGCGCCGATCGGCGATCCCTACGACGCCCTGGTGACCTTCGCGCAGCCGGGCAATGTCGACACCGTCGTGGTGGACGGCCGCATCCTGCGCCGCGGCGGCAAGTTCGTCGGCATCGATCAGCCAAAGATCATGGCCGAGGCGATGGACGAGATCGAGAAGCTGAAGTCGCGCGCCGGGAGCTAGCTCAGGCGCGGACACCCAGTCCGCGCATGAAATTCTCGCGGATCTTCACCGGGTCGCGGTCGGTCGTGCCCGCGGCGGGCTGACTGTCGATCCGTACCGCTATCAGACTTGGCCCGCTCTTGAGCGCCGCCCCGACCAGCGCGTCGAAATCCGCTTCATCGGCGGCCCAATTGGCATTCCTGATGCCGGCGCCGCGGGCGATGGCGACGAGATCGGCATTCGCTGCGGTCGCGGTCGGCTGCGACCCGGTGATCTGATAGATCGCGTTGTCCCATACCACCATCGTCAGATTGGGCTGCGCCAGCATCGCCACGGTGGCGAGGCATCCCATCTGCATCAGAAGCGAGCCATCGCCTTCGAGCGCAACGACGTGACGCTTGGGCTGCGCGATCGCGACCCCCAGCGCGATGGGGATCGCGAGACCCATACTGCCGAGCATGTAAAAGTTCTGCGGCCGCTGGCCGGCCTCCCACAGATCGAAATTCGTGTTGCCGATGCCGCCGATCACGGCTTCGTCGCGCTTGAGCTGCGCGACCAGCCGCTTGGTCAGCGCAAAGCGGTTCATGACCTTGGCATTGTGGGCGGTGGTATTCGCACTCATGCTTCGAACACCTTTCCTCCGGTCAGCAGCGGCGACAGGATGAAACAGATCGGCTGCTGGATCGCCACTGCCTGCTTGATCGAGCGGTCGACGATGAAATGAAGCTCGTCGATGCGGGTGATGGTGTGATGCTCGATGGCCAGCGCATCGAGAACCGGCCGCATCGTGCGGCATACCATGGCCTGGCCGAGGTTGAATTCGCCGAGCGTGCCGCGCTCGGACACGAACATGAGGAGCGGAATCTGCGACGGCAAAGCGAGCGAGGCGAGCGCATTGGGGATCGTCGCGAAGCCGGAGGTCTGCATCAGCATCGCGCCGCGCAGGCCACCCATCCAGGCGCCGCTCAGAATGCCGACGGCCTCTTCCTCGCGGGTCGTCGTAAAAGTAGTGAAATAGCTGTCGGCGTGCAGTGCCTTGATCAGCGGCGTGAAAACGCGATCGGGCACGTAGGTGATGAGCTTCACCTCGTTGCGCTTCAAAGCCTCGCGGATGATGTCGAACCAGGACGCCTGCGCCACGCGTTATTCTCCCCGAGCGCGCATCTTATCAGGCCGGCGCGCGTTGATGCGTGGATCATTTTGACGGTTTGAAAGGGCATAAGCCTGTTCACCGCCTCTGGCTTGGGTTAGTTAGCCTGCCGAAAGGGCCATCGACTTGTCATTTGACGAACGGCGTTTCCGCGACGCTTTGGGGCAATTCCCGACCGGCGTTGCCATCATCACCGCGCTGACGCCTGCCGGCGACAAGCTCGGTATGACGGTGTCGTCGTTCAACTCGCTGTCGCTCGACCCGCCCCTCATATTGTTCAGCATTTACTGCAAGGCGCTGAGCTTCGCCGCCTGGCAGAAAGTCGATCATTACGCCGTCAATATCCTCAGCGAGGATCAGCAGGATCTGTCGAACCGGTTCGCCCGCGCCAAAGGCGAAAAATGGGACGGCATCGAGTCCGTGTCCGGCAAGACCGGTGTACCGATCCTGCCCGATGCGGTGGTGACGTTCGAATGCGAAGCGTTCGGCCGGCACGACGGCGGTGACCACGAGATTTTCGTCGGCAAGGTCATCGCGCTGCACGAAAATAAGCGGCAGCGAGGGCAATCGCTCGTGTTTTTCGGCGGCCAGTACCGGCAACTGCGCGCGCATGGCGCCCACAACGTTCCCAAGGACTCCAACCTGCAAGGCTGGTCGTCGGACTGGGAAGGACTGGGTTGATCGACGCCGTAGCGGATAGAGGAGCTTGTGACCGCATAGCGCTCGCGTAGCGATTGTCATTTCCCGATAGAGCTGGCGGAGAGAGGGATTCGAACACCCATAGCGCACGCGCAGCGAGCGCGTTCTTCGCACCGCGCTTACGCGCGGTGCGGGAAAAAGACCGAGGGTTCGATATCCCTCTCTGATTGTCTCTTGTGGCTGGCGCTGGCGGAGAGAGAGGGATTCGAACCCCATAGCGCTCGCGCAGGAGCGCGTTCTTCGCACCGCGCTTACGCGCGGTGCGGGAAAAAGACCGAGGGTTCGATATCCCTCTCTGATTGTCACTTGTGGCTGACGCTGGCG
>JAFBAG010000124.1 GCA_019247925.1 Pseudolabrys sp. | reverse complement strand
GAAGTTTCAGGCGACGGCAAGGCGCAGATCGTCGAGACCAGGAACATCGTGATCGCCTCCGGCTCCGATGTGGCGAAGCTGAAGGGCATCGAGATCGACGAGAAGCGCATTGTGTCGTCGACCGGCGCGCTGTCGCTCGACCGGTGCCGGAGAAGCTTCTGGTGATAGGCGCCGGCGTGATCGGCCTGGAGCTCGGCTCGGTGTGGCGGCGGCTCGGCGCCGAAGTCACGGTGGTGGAATTTCTGGACGGCGCGCTGCCGGGCATGGACGGCGAAGTGCGACGCCAGGCTCAGCGTATCCTGGAAAAGCAGGGCATCGCTTTCAAGCTGTTGTCGAAGGTCACTTCAGTCGATTCATCCGGCAAGCGCCTGAAGGCGAAAGTCGAGCCCGCAAAAGGCGAGGGCAAGGCCGAAACCATTGAATCCGATGTCGTGCTCGTCTCGACCGGCCGCGTGCCCTACACCGACGGTCTCGGCCTGAAAGAACTCGGCGTGAAGCTGGACGAGCGCGGCCGCGTCGTCACCGACCATTATTTCGCGACCAGCGTTCCCGGCATCTGGGCGATCGGCGATGTGATCGCCGGGCCGATGCTGGCGCACAAGGCTGAGGATGAAGGCGTCGCCGTCGCCGAAATCCTTGTCGGGCAGGCGGGGCACGTGAATTACGACGCCATTCCGGGCGTGGTTTACACGATGCCGGAGATCGCAGCGGTCGGGAAAACCGAAGAGGAATTAAAAGCCGCCGGCATCGCCTACAACGCCGGCAAATTTCCGTTCACCGCGAACGGCCGCGCCAAGGCAAACCAGCAGACCGACGGGTTCGTGAAGATCCTGGCCGACGCCAAGACGGACAAGGTGCTCGGCGTCCATATTATCGGCTCCGACGCGGGCAACATGATCGCCGAAGCCGTGATTGCCATGGAGTTCGGCGCGTCGGCCGAGGACATCGCGCGCTCCTGCCACGCGCATCCGACTCTGCCCGAGGCGGTCAAGGAAGCGGCGCTCGCGGTGGCGAAACGGGCAATCCATATGTGATACTCGCCGCGCAATAGCGCGGGAGTTTTTCACATGGCCAAAGGCCACAAGGACAAGGTTGCCGTCATCACCGGGGCCGCCAATGGGCTCGGCCAGGCCTTTGCCAAGCGCCTCGCCGAGGATGGCGTGCACGTCGCCTGCGTCGACATCGCGGATGCTTCGGCGACGGCAAAGATGGTCGAAGCCGCCGGTCGCAAGGCCGTGGCCGTCAAATGCGACGTGGGCTCCGAAGAGTCCGTGAAGACGATGGCGGTAGAGGTCGGCAAGACGTTCGACCGGGTCGACATCGTCATCAATACCGCCGGTATCTTCCCGCAGACCAATCTCGACACGCTCGATTTCGCGACATGGCGCAAGATCATCTCCACCAATCTCGACGGCACGTTCCTCGTCTCGATGGCGTTCATTCCCGGAATGAAGAAGCGCGGCTGGGGCCGCATTGTATCGATGTCGTCATCGACGCTCGGCTCGGTCGTGACGGGTTTCGTGCCTTATGTCGCGAGCAAGGCCGGCATTGTCGGCTTCACACGCGCGATGGCGACGGAGCTCGGTCCTCACGGCATCACGGTCAATGCCATCCAGCCGGGCCTCACGAAAACGCCAGGTGCCATGGGCCGGCCGCCGCGCACCGGGTTCAAGACGATGGACGAGGAGTTCGACGCAGTCGCGCAGATGCAGGCGATCAAGCGGGCAGAAGTGCCGGACGATCTCGTCGGAGCCGCGTCGTTCCTCACCAGCGACGATTCCGCCTTCATCACTGGCCAGACCATCAATGTCGATGGTGGGAGAGTGCGCAGCTAGCCCTCAGAACAGATGGACGGCGTGCGGGATGAATAATCCAATCGCCATGAAGCCAAGGCCGAGGCCACCGAGTCCAATCGCGATCCAGGACAGGATCATCATGTTGGTGATGATCGTCGCCGAGCCCAGCACGATCGCGATCTGAAACGCCGCGGACGCGATTTCGTAGTGGTGATACCGCGCGAGCGCGGTGTCGCGAAGATGTTGCTCCTCAATGGCGCGTTTTGACAATTCCACCGTGCCTTCGCCCTTGCCGCCGCCGGCCTCCGGCTCGGAGCGATAGCGCGCCGCGGTCTTGTTCCATTCGTCGATCTGCTTCGCCATCGCCTCTTTTTGCGCGTCGGAAGCGGCAAGCTGATCGACCTTCATCGCCTCTGCGGCGACGATGGTCGAGGTGCGGCGGATGCTCTTGGCCTGGAAGAAATTCCAGAGATTCGACGCTTCGATTTGGTGGTTGAGCGCGCTCGTCTGGGCGCTTTT
>JAFBAG010000044.1 GCA_019247925.1 Pseudolabrys sp. | reverse complement strand
CGAGATGGCGCGTGCGCGGATGCGATGGCGCACCGAATGACAGTGCGTTGAGGCAGGCGATCGGGCGCGCGCCCATGGTGAAGACGTCGCGCAGGATGCCGCCAACGCCGGTGGTGGCGCCCTGATAGGGCTCGATGTAGCTCGGGTGGTTGTGGCTCTCCATCTTGAACACGCAGGCGAGCCCGTCGCCGATGTCGATCACGCCGGCATTCTCGCCCGGACCCTGGATCACCCAAGGGGCCTGGGTCGGAAGCCCGCGCAAATGCACCTTGGACGACTTGTAGGAGCAGTGCTCGTTCCACATCGCCGAGAAGATGCCGAGCTCGGTCAAGGTCGGCTCGCGGCCGATCAACTGCAGGATGCGCTGATACTCGTCCGGCTTGAGGCCGTGCTCGGCGACGAGCGCGGGGGTAATTCCCGGCTCCTGCGTCTTTTTGGCCGCCGCTGACTGCATGGTGTTACTGCGGCCGGATATTGGCGGCTTTCACCGTGGCGATGTTCGATGCGACATCATCCCGGAAGAAAGCGGAAAAGGCGCTCATCGACATCGGCATCGGATCGGCCGCGATATTGGCGAGCCGTGCTTTCACGCCCGGGTCTTTCAGCGCTTTATCGACCTCGGCGTGGAGCTTGGTGACGATCTCGGCGGGGGTTTTCGATGAGACGAAGAGCCCCGCGTAGAATGGATAGACCGCATCGGCGGGCAATCCCGCTTCGCGCGCCGTCGGCACGTCGGGCAATGCCGAGGAACGCGCCTGCGCCATCGTCGCCAGCGCCTTGAGCTTACCGTCTCGCACCAGCGGCAGCACCACGGCGATCGGCTGAATGCTGAAATCGGTCCGGCCGGCGGCGACGTCAGCCATCGAGTCCGCGGCACCTTTGTACGGAATATGCTGCGCCTGCAGTCCCGTGCTCACCAGAAACCGTGCGCCGCCGAAATGCGAGGCCGATCCATTGCCCGCCGAGGCATAGTTCATTTCGCCCGGCTTTGCCTTGGCCGCAGCGACGAGGTCGGCGGCGGTTTTGTAGTCTTTGTTCGCCGACACGACCATGACCAGCGGCTGTTGGCCGAGGGCCGTCACCGGCGTGAGATCGGCAAGCGTGTCGTAGGGCAGATTGGGGTTGAGCGCCGCGGCGCCGGCCAAGGCGCCATAGGACAGCAACGTGTAGCCATCCGCCGGCGCGCGCACGACGCTCGCGGCGCCGACCGTGCCGCCGCCGCCCGGGCGGTTCTCGATCACGATCGGCTGGCCAAGCTGTTTCGACACCTGCTCCATCACGATGCGGGTCATCAAGTCGCTGCTGCTGCCCGCACCGACCGGCACGACGACCGTGATCGTGCGCGTCGGCCAGGGGTCGGCGGCGAGCGCCGCGCTCTGGCCTGCCAGCGCCAAAGCGGCGGCCAAGGCGAAAGTTCGAAAAGTGTTACACATCAGTCTTCCTCCACACGCGCTTTTGTCGCTTCGCAGGCGATCTTGGTTCCTGTCATGCCGCCTTGCCGAGATGATCGGTCAGTCCCGCGAACAGACCGCGGCCGTCGGTCGCGCCGATCACGCTTTCGACGTGGTTCTCCGGATGCGGCATCATGCCGAGCACATTGCCCCGATCGTTGACGATGCCGGCAATGGCGTTGATGGCGCCGTTATGATTCCAGTCTTTGTCGACCCGGCCATCCGGCGAGGCGTAGCGGAACAGCACCCGTCCCTCGCCTTCGAGCCGCGCGATCGTGTCGGCGTCGGCGGTGTAATTGCCTTCGCCATGCGCAACCGGCACGCGGATCACCTGGCCTGCATTGTAGCCGCGGGTGAACGGCGTATCGGCTTTCTCCACGCGCAGGAAAACGTCGCGGCAGATGAATTTCAAATTTTGGTTGCGCACTAGCACGCCCGGCAGAAGCCCCGCCTCACAAAGGATCTGAAAACCATTGCAGACGCCGAGCACCAGCCCGCCCTTGGCGGCGAAACTGCGCACCGCGTCCATCACCGGCGCGCGCGCGGCGATGGCGCCGCAGCGCAGATAGTCGCCGTAGGAAAATCCGCCCGGCACCACGACGAGATCGGTCCCCGCCGGCAGCTCATGCTCGGCGTGCCAGACCATGCTCGGCTTCTGCCCGGACACGATTTCGAGCGTGCGCGCCATATCGCGCTCGCGGTTGATGCCCGGGAAGACGAGCACCGCCGCCTTCATCCCAGCACCTCGACGCGGTAGTTCTCGATCACGGTGTTGGCGAGCAGCTTGTCGGCGGCCTGCTTGAGCAGCGTTTCGGCCTGCTTGGGGTCGCCGCCTTCGAGCTCGATGTCGAACACCTTGCCCTGGCGCACCGAGGCGACGCCGGCGACGCCAAGCGCCTTCAAGGCGCCCTCGATCGCCTTGCCCTGCGGATCGAGAATGCCGGTTTTGAGGGTGACGGTGACGCGGGCCTTCATGGCTTGGATTTAGCCCATGAATCGCGAAAACGGGGCGACAATAAGCCCGCTATCCACGCCAAACTGGAGGCAAAACCACCGAAAACGAAGCTCTCAGCCCTTCACCAGGACGGGGCCGGTGCCGCGCGGCGGCTCGCTCTCGTTCATGATGCCAAGGCGCTTGGCCACCTCGGTATAAGCCTCAAGCAGCCCGCCCATGCCACGCCGGAACCGGTCCTTGTCGAGCTTCTCGCTCGACTTGATGTCCCACAGCCGGCAGCTGTCCGGCGAGATCTCGTCGGCGACGACGATCCGCATCACGTCGTTCTCCCACAGCCGGCCGGCCTCCATCTTGAAGTCGACCAGGCGGATGCCGACGCCGAGGAAGAGCCCGCACAGGAAATCATTGACGCGGATCGCCAGCGCCATGATGTCGTCGATCTCCTGCGGCGTCGCCCAGCCGAAGGCGGTGATGTGCTCCTCGGACACCATCGGGTGCTCGAGCTTGTCGTTCTTGTAATAGAACTCGATGATCGAGCGCGGCAGCTGTGTGCCCTCTTCGATGCCGAGGCGCTTGGCGAGCGAGCCCGCGGCGACGTTACGGACCACCACTTCGAGCGGGATGATCTCAGCCTCGCGGATCAACTGCTCGCGCATGTTGAGCCGGCGGATGAAATGGGTCGGCACCCCGATATTGTTGAGGTGCTGGAAGACGTATTCCGAAATCCGGTTGTTGAGCACGCCCTTGCCTTCGATCACCTCGTGCTTCTT
>JAFBAG010000076.1 GCA_019247925.1 Pseudolabrys sp. | reverse complement strand
CTGCTGAAACCCGCCGGGCAGGACACGCGCACCCGGCACTTGCGGAAGCAGCGTGGCAAACGCATCGCGGGACAACGCAAATAAATCCGCCTCGCCCCGCTTGGCCAGGTCCACCATCTCTTCGACGCTGCGGACATCTTCCACGATGCCTTGCGTCAGAAATCTGCGCGCGCTGCGGCCCGTGGTCGTTCCAGCAATGGCGATGGCACGCGCGCCGGCAAAATTGGCTTCGTCCAGGGTCTTGAGCTTGGAGCGCGCCGGTACCAGAAACGTGCTTTCGATGACGATATAAGCCGGCCCGAAAGCGACTTTTTTCTCGCGATCGGCGTCGCGGGGCATGAAAGCGACGTCGCACTCTCCGGCCGCGATGGCTTCCGTCGCTTCACCCGAATTCGGGAACGCGCGCAGCGTCAAGGGAAGCTTCACATTTTCGGCCAAGGCTTGAAACAGGTCGACCGTGACGCCTTGGAGCTTGCCCTCGCGCTCGATTGCAAAAAAAGCCGACGCCGCCGGCGCGGTCACGACGGCGGCGCGCAGACGTCCGGACGGCGCCAGATCAGACAGGTTTCTCACAAGAGCCGCGCTAACGCGGATCCCCGTTGATCTGACAATCCTGCAAGCGGCCTTGCGCATCCTCCCACACACACCCGTAGGAGGAGACCCAATAGCCGGGCCTGACCTCGATCATGCGTGCGGGAGCCATGCTCGAAGCGCCCGGCCATATGGCAAGCCGCTGCACGGACGATTTACTCCGTTTTCCTTTCACCGGCTCTGCCGCGACGGGCGCGGCAGCGAAGGCCGCCAAAGTCAGGGCAATAGCGACAATACGAAACATCATGACCTCCGTTTGCGGTCAGGAATAGCGCGAAGTTAGCAACGTCACCAATCAGAAAAAGTTGACCTCTACCGCTTTTTGCTTTGGCCGGGCCGGCACTCCCCGATCCGCACCGCTTCGATCTTCTTGTCCTGCGTCATCGTGCGGCCGCCGAACGCGACCGCCGATTTCATCGACCCCGTGTAGCGCGTTGCGGATATGAAGGTGAACACGCCGCTGATGTCGAAGGACATTTGTTGCGGTACCCCACATTTGAGGGCGAAGGTGACGGAATTACCATTCTCATTGGCTTCGAACTTCTGGCACTGCCCGGCATCTTTCTGCATCTGGTCCTTCATCTGCTTGACGACGTTTGTGGCGTCACGCGCCTCCTCCGGCGTCATGCAGCTTTTCTCGACCTCCGGCGCCACCGGTTTGCCGTCCTCGAGGCCCGTTGTCGTCTCTTGCCACTCGCCAGGCTGAAGCGTGATGGCCGCGCAGGCCGGGCCGGCAAATCCAAGTCCAACAAAAGCCGCGATCAGAAGTTTTTTCATGACTGCCCCCAATTCCTTGACGGAAACTCGCCCGCATCATCGAGCCGGCATCCCCACGGCCCATCGCACTGGCGGCATCGGACGAATGAGAAAATGATAAAGCGCCAGAGAGACCACCATGGTCAAGCCGGCTATGACGGCGATTTTCGCCAGAACGGGAATGGCGAGCGGCAGGATGGCGAGGGCGATCAGCAGCAGCGGCACATGATGCACGATGTAGATCGGCAGCGTGGCCTGGGCGAGATAATCGAGCGCGGCATTTTTCGGCGGCGCGTATCGCGCGCCAAGCGCAAGTGACGCGCCGACCGCGGCCCACGCCGTCAAGCCGACGCAGACGCGCCCGGCAAGGGATTCTCCGAACCAGACGATCCCCGAGAAGGCCGCGGCCAGCAGTAAAACCATTCCAACCGCCTGCTGCCGTAGACGCGCTTCAAAGCCTGGCCAGACGGCGAACATCGCTCCCAGCAAGAAGCACAGCGCAAACAGGATCGTATTTGGGTCTTTGAAAAGCGTCGGCAGGAATGGCCAGTAGCCGTTGAACGCCACAACCTGAGCAGCGAGCAGCAAACCCGGCAGATAAACGACGAAGGCCGGCGGCATTTCCGACTTTGCCGGGCGGCGCGCGAGCCAGACCATGATCGGCAGGAAGACGATTGAATAGGCAAATAGATAAGCGAGAAACCAAAGATGCGACCACGTCACGAGCCGCGAATGCGTAAAATACAAAGGCAAGAAATGGAGAAAATCCACATCGAGCGGCGCAACGAGCGCGATGCCGCGCTTGCTCAAGTTTCGGCCATGCGACAACTCGATATATTTTATCACCGGCCCGAGCGTGACGATGCCGATAAAGAGCGGCACCAAGATCCGATTGATGCGGGATGAAACGTAGGCTTTCACCGACCGGCCCCGCAGTGACATGACGGTCGCGAGGCCCGCGACGAGGAAAAATACGGCCATCGTTGTGGCCCGCATGAACTCGTAAGAGACCGTGGCCGGATACCATTCCGGGGCCTTGAGGTGATAACGCGGCTCAGCCGCAAAGATCAGCAAAGCATGAGCGAGAATGACTGCGGCGCAGATCACGATCCGGATGATATCGAGATCAGTACGGCGGGCGCCGCCGCTTGCAGATTTTGTAGAAGCACTCACCATCGCGGAAATCACATCCTGAATACGCCGAACCTGGTTTCCGGAATGGGCGCGTTCAGCGCGGCGGAAAATGCCAAGGCTAAAACGCGGCGCGTTTCGGAGGGGGCGATGATGCCGTCGTCCCACAGCCGCGCGGTCGCATAATAAGGATTGCCCTCGGTTTCGAACTGTTGTCGCAGCGGCTGCTTGAAGGCTTCTTCTTCGTCGGCCGTCCAGCTCTTGCCGTCGGCTTCGAGATTATCGCGGCGCACGGTGGCAAGCACCGAAGCCGCCTGCTCGCCTCCCATCACCGAAATGCGCGCATTGGGCCAGGTGAACAGGAACCGTGGCGAGTAGGCCCGGCCGCACATTCCATAATTGCCCGCTCCGTACGAGCCGCCGACGATGACCGTGATCTTGGGCACCTGCGCGCAGGCGACCGCAGTGACCATCTTGGCGCCGTCCTTGGCGATGCCACCGGCCTCGTAGTCGCGGCCGACCATGAAGCCGACGATATTCTGCAAAAACAGCAACGGAATGCGGCGTTGGCAGCACAATTCAACAAAGTGAGCGGCCTTCAGCGCGCTTTCAGAGAACAACACGCCGTTATTCCCGAGCACGCCCACTGGCATGCCGTAGATGCGGGCAAAGCCGGTCACGAGCGTGGTGCCGTAAAGCGCCTTGAACTCGTCGAATTCCGACGCATCGACGATGCGCGCGATCACTTCGCGAATGTCATACTGCTTCTTGAGATCGCTCGGCACGATGCCGTCAAGCTCGGCCGCATCGTGGGCCGGATCGCGGGGCGCGAGGATCGGGATGTCGGGCGACTTTTTCGTATTAAACGTGCCGACGATGCGGCGGACGATCGTCAAAGCGTCGTGGTCGTCCTGCGCGTAGTGATCGGCCACGCCGGATTTGCGGGCGTGAACGTCCGCGCCGCCGAGATCCTCGGCGCTGACGACCTCACCCGTCGCGGCACGCACCAAAGGCGGTCCGCCGAGGAAAATTGTGCCCTGGTTTCGAACGATGACGGTTTCATCGGACATCGCGGGAACGTAAGCACCACCGGCAGTGCAGGAGCCCATCACGACCGCGATCTGCGGAATTCGCAGCGCCGACAAAGTCGCCTGATTGTAGAAGATGCGGCCGAAATGCTCGCGGTCCGGGAATACCTCGGTTTGGTGGGGCAAGTTCGCGCCGCCGGAATCGACCAGGTAAATGCAAGGCAGCCGATTATCCCGCGCGATCTCTTGCGCGCGCAGGTGTTTTTTCACGGTCATCGGAAAGTATGTGCCGCCTTTGATCGTGGAGTCGTTGCAGACGATCACGCATTCACGACCCTCGACGCGGCCAATACCGGTAATAAGCCCGGCGCCGTGAATGGCGTCGTCGTACATGCCGTTGGCGGCGAGCGGCGATAATTCGAGAAAAGGGGCACCCGGATCGATCAGATTGATCACGCGCTCCCGCGGCAACAGCTTGCCCCGCGCGACGTGGCGTTCGCGCACCCGCTGCGATCCCCCAAGGGCCGCTTCCGCGCGCTTGGCTTGCAGGTCCGCGACCAGAGCGCGCATGGCCTCGGCATTGGCCTTGAAATCCGGCGCGCTGACGTCGATCTGGCTGCCGATCGCGCTCAAAACGCGCTCTCCCCTGACGAATCCGCGCTCGCACTATGGCGCGGTGTCGCGGTGAATGGAACGGCAGCCTCCCCCAGTGCGTTTCCTGCGACGAAACAACGATTTGCTGAGGAGGATGCCATGGCCAAACGCGTCTTACTGAGCGTCGCGGCGCTGGTTGCAAGCTTCACGCTGGCGGCGGCACAGGCGCCCCCTGCCCCCGCGGCAGCGAACGACAACAAGGCGGCCGAGCCCGCGCCGCCCTCCATCACGAATGCCCCGCCCGACAAGATCGAGCCGGCCAATGCGCTCAAGGATCGTGCGGAGCCGAAGGCGACGGAAAAGCCTTCAGAAACGACCGGCGAAGCCACCAGTCAGGCGACGACCCGGCCGCTAACCCCTGGCGACAACAAGCTACCGAGCAACGACACGCCGACCCCGGACATCCCACGCCGGCAATAGGCTTGACCTTTGCTGCGCCGAACTAAAGGCTCCGGGCCAGTCCCGGAGCCTTTGCTTTCATGATCAAGCGCTTTCCCGGCCTGACACCGACCCGCAGCCGCGCGGTTGTGCACGACGGGCTCGTCTTCACCGTCGCGGTGAGCCCCGATCCGGCGCCGCCCGGCGTTTACGAGCAAACGGTCAAGGCGCTGGCGCGCATCGACGAAAGCCTCACGATGTGCGGCACCGATAAGAGCCGTATCCTGCAGGCCATCGTCTATATCGCCGATATAAATCGCAAAGAGGAAATGAACCGGGCCTGGGATGACTGGGTCGACCGCTCCAATCCGCCCATGCGCGCGTGTCTCGGCGTCGACCTCGAGCCGCCCCATCTTGTCGAAATCGTCGTCACGGCAACAACCCAATAACCAACCCAGTGACCGCCATGCTTTCACCCGACCGATACAAGGACCTCAAGCTCCAGCTGGAAGGCCACACGCCGCCCGGCCACGGCTTTCATCGCAACATGCTGCTGGAGACGATGTACGCTTCGTTGCCGCGCGATCCGCAGGTGAAGGTGCAGATCTACAACGCCGAGATCGTGCCCGGCGGCTTCACCAATTGGCACTGTCACAACGGTGCGAACTTCTTTGTCTGCCTGCAAGGCACGTTCGAGGCGCATTTCCAGGAAGGCGCGCTGGTCAAGGCCAAGGCGGGCGACTGCTATTCAGAACCGATCGCCAAATTTCATCGCGGCCACAACCCGCATCCCGAATTGTCATATGTCGGCATCGGGCTGATGTTGACGGCGCCCGATCGCGAGCACGTCACCAATTCAGTGGAGAGGCCCTGGTAGCGCTTCACGGAACGATGTCGGCGATCACCGGCAAGTGGTCGGAAATCGCCCGCGCCGCGTAGTCGCGGAATGCGACGCGCAAGGCCTGCTGGGGCCGGCAGAAAATACAATCGAGCCGGAACAGCGGCACCCTCGACGGGAACGTGCGGAAGTCGGTGCGGCCCGGCAATGCGCGAGCGAGCGAAGAGCGGACCGAACCCGCCCACAGCCAGTCGTTGAAGTCGCCCATAACGACGGTGGTCATTGGCGGGCCGTCGAGAAGTGACAGCAAATGGCGGGTCTGTTCTCGCCGCTCTTTCACGCTCAGACCAAGATGGGTGGCGATCACCCGCAAGGACCCGGTGGGAGTCGCAATATCGGCCTTGATCGCGCGGCGCGGTTCGCGCTCGGGAGCGGATATATCAAGCACCTCGCTCGCGGTGATCGGACAACAGCTCACCAGCAACTGGCCGTAATGGCCGTCGGCCGTTTCGATGGACCGGGCGGAAACGCCGTGTTCGCCGAGCGCGTCCTGCAGCAACGCGAAGATGTCGGCATTGCCGGCGATCTTGCGCCGCGAGTCGACTTCCTGCAGCGCGATGATGTCCGGGTCCCAACGCCGCACCAGCTCGACAACGCGCTGCACGTCGAAGCGGCGGTTGCGGCCGAACGCGCCATGGATATTCCATGTCATCACGCGCACGGTGTCTGAGTGCGGGTTCAATCCTGGACCTTCCCGTACTTCGTAACCAAGGTCTGAATGCCAATCGATAGTCCGATCCAGCCGATCACTGCGATCGCAAGCAGCGCGATCGAGCCAGCACTTGGATGCAAAATGATCTGCGAAATCTGATGGCCGAGCACCGAGAGCACCAACATGCCAGGCGCCAAGCCTAGCAGCGTGCCGAGCATGTACTGCGATAACCGGATCTCGCTCGCGCCCGCGACCAGATTGACCACGGTGAAGGGCGCAAGCGGAATGAGCCGAACGGTCGCGATGGCGATCACGCCCTTGCGCGCAATCTTGCGTCGAATGCGATTGAGTTTCGGCCCGAACAATTCGCGCAAGGTCTGTTTGCCGAAACGCGCGCCGAGCGTGTAAGTCACGAGCGCGCTGAGCATCGCGCCCGCGGCCGCGTAGATCAGGCCGAGCCCGGGACCGAATGTGGCGGCGGTCGCGGCGATCATGACGGTGACGGGAAACATCACCAAGCCGCCGAGGACGAAGGCCGCGACGACGACGACGGGCGCCCAGCTGTCATTGGCAAAGCTTTGCAAGGTGGCACCGAGTGTCTTCGGATTGACCAGATCGGCCAGAGCCGTGAATTTCCACGCGAGCGCAAGAGCGACAATGGCAAGGCCGGCCAGCGCAATCTTGACCATCGGCCGCACCCGCCGCGAAGGGGCGCCAGAGCCAAACCATTCC
>JAFBAG010000258.1 GCA_019247925.1 Pseudolabrys sp. | reverse complement strand
GACATAGGGAGGCGAACGTGGCACGCCATTTCAACATCGCACTTTCGGCATTCGCCGCTCTGGCCCTCACTGCCGGCGCGGCTGCCGCGAAATACTCGCCCTATTCCGAACATCCGGTCGAAGCCCCGGCCCTGACCGCGCCGATCGAAATGCGCGCCCAGAACGAGGCGGCGCCCGAGCGCACGTATTTCGAGATGCCCGGCGCGCGGTTCCGTCCACAGCTGCCGTGCCGGTTCAATCGCATCACGGACCGGTTCTGGAACAAGGCAGTAGCCTGCAACTGACGCGGGTTGCATCGCCCAAAAATCACCTCGCTATCGCCGCAACATGACCTTGCGCGGCCCGGAACGCGCGTGACGCCCACCGATTGTCGAGGTGCACTGCCGCAGGCGCGCCCTGCCGCCTGACGGAACCCCATCCTAAGAAACTTGGAGGTCATGATGCGTAGAACAATCCTTACTTTGGCCAGCGCCGCCGCCGTCGCCGCCGCGGGCGTGGCAGCAACGCCGCAAAAGGCTGAAGCGGTTGTCTGGTGGGTTGCCCCGGCAATCATCGGCGGCACCATTCTCGGTGTCGGTGCCGGCGCAGCCGTTGCGAATACCAACGCCTACAATTCGCGTGGCGAAGTCTATGTGCAACCGACCGCGCAGTGTCACATCATGCGCGAGCGGCTGCCTGATGGGCGCTCACGCCGCGTCCGCGTCTGCGATTAAAGTCTGATCGAGCAAGCGCCTCGCCTGGAAAAGGGCGAGGCGCTTTCTTGCGTCAGGACGACAGCGATTCCTTCACCTGCTGCACCAATTGCTTCAGCGTGAAGGGCTTCGCCAGGAAGGCCGGCATCTCGCCTTCAGGCAGGCTCTTGGCGAAAGCGTCCTCGGCGTAACCTGACACGAAAATGAATTTGATATTCGGGTCGCGCCGGCGCAGTTCTTTCAGCAGCGCCGGGCCATCCATTTCCGGCATGACCACGTCGGACACGACGAGGTCTACCTCGCCCTGCTTTTCGAGAACCTCGATGGCCTCTAGGCCGTTCGCGGCTTCGAGCACGGTGTAGCCGCGCGATGCGAGCCCCCGCGCGTTGAGCGCGCGCAGCCCGTCTTCGTCCTCGACCAGCAAGATCGTGCCCTGTCCGGTGAGATCGGCGCTGCGCAGGTTTTCCGCAGCCGCCATCGTCGCGGTGACGGCCTGCGGTTCGGCAACAGGCGCGAGCGGCACCAGTTCCTCCGCGCCGGCGAGATGACGCGGCAGAAAAATGCGGAACGTCGTCAATCCAGGCTTCGATTCCGCATAAATGTAGCCGCCGGTCTGCTTGACGATGCCATAGACCGTCGAGAGGCCAAGGCCGGTGCCCTTGCCGACCTCCTTGGTCGAGAAAAACGGCTCGAAGATCTTGTCGATGATGTTGGCGGGAATGCCGGTGCCTGTGTCGATGACCTCGATCAGCACATAATCGGCGTAAGGCATGCCCTTGTAGTCGTATTTGGCGCTGTCGGCCGCCGCGACATTGCTGGTGCGCATCGTAAGCGCGCCCCCCTCCGGCATGGCGTCGCGCGCATTCACCGCGAGATTGACGATCACCTGTTCGAACTGGGAGAGGTCGGCCCGCACCGGCCACAATTCGCGGCTTGGTACAACATTCAGTGTCACCTTCTCGCCGATCAGCCGGCGCAGCAGCATCGTGAGGTCGTTGAGGGTCTCATTGAGGTCAAGCACTTGCGGACGCAAGGTTTGCTTGCGCGAGAACGCCAGCAATTGCCGCACCAGCGCCGCCGCGCGATTGGCGTTCTGCTTGATCTGCATGATGTCCTGGAAGGACGGATCGGTCGGCTTGTGGGCGTTGAGCAAGAAGTCGGTCGCCATCATGATGGCAGAGAGCACATTGTTGAAATCGTGCGCGATGCCGCCCGCGAGCTGGCCGACCGACTCCATCTTCTGCTGCTGGTTGATGCGGTTTTCCAGGGTGCGCTGCGCGGTGGTCTCCAGCGCATAGACGATCGCCGCCTCGCTGCTGTCGTCGCCGACGGCGAGCACAAAGAAGTTCGCCCAGCGCTCGCCCTGCCCGGCGAGCGCGGCTTCGACCGAATTCATCTCGCCATGACCCTCTGCCGCCTTGCGGATCGCGCCTTCCAGCGCGCGCCGGTCCCGCTCGGTCACGACGGAGAGAATTGAACGCTCGTCGGCCTTGAGCGCGCCTTCGAATGTCGAGGCGAACCGCGCGTTCTGCCGGATGATGCGGCCCGTCTTGTCGACGGTCGCAATTGCCATTGGCGTGTTGTGGAAGAAGCGCATGAATTGCACTTCCGCGGCGCGCTGCGGATCGGCCACCTCATCGCGCGCCCGGTTGAGAACAAGAGTGCGCGAGGCGCCGGGCGCGCCGTCGGCCCCGAAGGCCACTTTATGATAGAGCCGCACCGGCACGGGACGCCCGCCGCGCGTTTTCATATCGAGGTCGAGCACCTCGGTTTTGACTTCGCCCGGAGCGCCATTGATCGCGGTGAGCAAGGCCGCGCCCTCGCCTGCAACGACGTCATTTAACGTGAGACCGCCAGAGCCGACGCGCGCGAGATCGTGGTCGAGCCAATTCGCCAGCGTGGCATTGAGATAACCCACCGCGCCTTTGCGATCGACCGAGAAGAAGCCGGCGGGCGCGTGGTCGAGATAGTCGATTGCGTGCTGCAATTCCTGAAATACGTTTTCGTGGCGGTCGCGCTCGCGCGTGATATCGGCCACGGCCCATACGGTGAAGCGTTGCTCCTTGCCGGCGGCGCCGAGCGGCCGCACCTGCAATTGCAGCCAGCGTGCCGGCCTGCCTTCTTCCTGCACGATCCGCACTTCTTCCTGGAGCCGCCGGCCCTCGCGCGCCGCTTTCATCAGCCGGTAGATCGCTTCCGACACGTCGGGGTCGCCGATGAAAACCCGCTCGACCGGCCGCACCTCGCTGTCGTCACGCGCGGCCGTCAAATCGAGATAAGCGGCGTTGGCATAAACGACGCGGCCCTTCTGGTCGGTGATCGCAGTGGCGTCGGTGGCGGCATCTACCGCGGACTTGAGGAGCGCGTGGCCCGTTTCCCTGCCCCCAAACCGCAGGATGCCGGCTGCGAGCGCGAAAGCGCAAAACACGCCGAGCGTCCCCAGCCCTGCGAGCAGGATCGTGACATAGGTGTCGACGTAGAACGGATGCACATAGAGCATGCCCGCCGCAGCCGCGACGAGCAGCGCCGCAACCAGCAGCACCCAGCCGACGCCACCCGCACGCGAGGCGCGCGCGGTGCGGTCGTAAGAGCGCCAGGGTGGCGGTGAGCTGTCGAAATCCTGCGACATGTTCGCGATGGGCCTCGCCGCGCCTTCTTGAGTCACGCGTTTACCGAATGTGTCACGCCGGGGCTATGGCGCAAGGGTTTCCCGCACGGACCCCGGCATCTCTGGATAAATCTATCGGGAGGCGCCGCGGCGCAGCCGCATGACGAAGCCAATGACCTCCGCCACGGCCTTGTAGTGTTCGGGGGCGATCGTCTCGTCGACGTCGACGGTCGCGTGGAGCGCACGGGCCAGCGGTGGATTTTCCACGATCGGGATGGAGTGCTTGTTGGCGATCTCGCGAATCTTCAGGGCCAGATCATCGACGCCTTTGGCGAGGCAGACCGGCGCATCCATGCCGCGCTCGTATTGAAGAGCAATCGCGTAGTGGGTCGGGTTGGTGATGATCACAGTGGCTTTCGGCACCGCCGCGATCATGCGCCGCCGCATCTTGCCTTGGCGCACCTGCTTCATCTTGCCCTTGATCGCCGGATCGCCCTCGCTCTGCTTGAACTCCTCCTTCAACTCGCGCAGCGTCATTTTCTGCCGCGCGTACCATTGGCGGTACTGGAACAGGTAATCGGCAGCGGCGACGAGAGCGAGGATCGCGACGACGGCGCCGAGCAGTTTGAGCGACAGGCTTTTTGTCAGGCCGAGGATCGCCGCGGGATCGGTCCAGGCCATGCCCTCGAAGCGGTCGCGCTCGGGCCATAACAACGCGATCATCACCGCGCCGACGACGACAAGTTTGGTGATCCCCTTGGCGAAATTGGCCAGCGCTTGCTTGGAGAACAGCCGCTTAAGCCCCGCCATCGGGGAAATGCGGTTGAGCTTCGGCGCCAATCCTTCTGAAGACCAAACGAGGCGATGCTGAATCATGTTGCCGCCGATCGCGGCGAGCGCGAGCAGCAGGAACGGAATGGCGATCGAGCCGAGCATCTCGCCGCCGAGTTTTTGCATCAATCCAACGAGCGCACGATTGTTAACCGGGATGTCGTGGGCATTGGCGATCAGACCCCCGAGCGAAATGGTCAGGCCTTTGCCCATCGCGCCGGAAAAGGCGACCAGGACCAGAGTCGCGCCCGCAAGGATGAACCAGGTGTTGACTTCCTGGCTCTTGACGACGTCACCGCGCTTGAGGGCGTCGTCGAGCCTTTTTTGTGTCGGATCCTCTGTCCGCTCTGTCTGGTCGTGATCTTCGGCCATCGCTCAGCGCCCCGGCGCGAGTTCGCCGAGCACGCCTTCGATGTAGCCGGTGAACGTCCCCATCATGGCGCCCAAGACGGCGACCAGTAGAACAAGACCAAGCACGATCGAGAGCGGCAGACCGATGAAATAGACTTGCATCTGCGGCATCAGCCGCGACAGCACGCCAAGGCCGAGATTGAACAGCAGGCCGAAGACGAGAAACGGCGCCGCAAGCTGGATGCCGATCTTGAACGCAGCGGCGATGACGCGGGTGATGAGCGCGGCGGTATCGCCCAACGCCGGCAGTTCGCCGGGCGCGAACAATTTGTAGCTGTCGTTGAGCGCGGCGATCGCCAGATGGTGCATGTCGGTCGCGAAAATCAGCGTCACGCCCAGGATGGTCAGGAAATTGCCGACCAGCATGCCCTGTTGATGCTGGGTCGGATCGATTTCGGTGACGAAGCCGAGGCCGAGCTGCTGCGCCACGACCGAGCCCGCGATTTGCAAGGCCGAGATCGCGAGCCGCGCAGTCAAGCCAAGCACGGCGCCGACCAAAAGCTCCTGGAAAAGCAGCGTGAGGACCGCGCCCATCGCATTGAGATCGAGCGTGTAGGCGCCGCGGTGCAGAGGCAGCAATACGGCCGTCAGCAGCAGCGCGATCGTCAGCCGCACCCGCGTCGGGACGCTCAGTTCGCCGACGCCGGGCAGCATCATCACCATCGTGCCGACACGCGCGAAGACCAGAAGAAAGGCCGCCGCCAGCGCCGGCAGGAAGGAAATGTCGATTTTCATTTGCGCATGATCCCGAAAAGTGGGCACCGGTTTTCGGACAAGATCATACGCCTTTAAAATGTCAGCCCGTGATGATGCGGGCGGCGATCCGCAGCATCTGCGCGTTGAGCTTCTCCGCCATGAATGGCAACGCCACGAGCAGCGAGACGAAGATGGCGAGGATCTTCGGCACGAAAGCGATGGTCATTTCCTGGATTTGCGTGAGCGCCTGCAGCAGCGAAATGGCGAGACCCACCACGAGCCCGACGAGCATCACCGGGCTTGCCACCCAGACCAGAGTGACGATGGCATCGCGCGCGACGTCGAGAACTTCTGAGCCTGTCATGGCAAATCCTAAATCGGCATCTTCATGATTTCTTCGTAGGCCTGGATAACGCGGTCGCGCACCGCGACGACCGCATCGATCGCGACCTCGGTTTCGGCAACCGCGGTGACGACGTCGACGATGTTCGCCTTGCCGGCCGCGACGGCTTGCGTCTGCGCATCGGACTTCTTGCCGGCTTCATTGACGGCAACGAGCGCTTCTTTGAGCAGCGCCGAGAAGTCGCCTTTCTGCCCGGCGGTGGCGGCGCCGGCCGGGTTGGTCAGGCGCGATATGGCGGAATAGGCATTGGCGGCGGAAAGCGGTGAAGCCATTTTTTAAGCCTTCAGGATGTCGATGGTGCGCTGGATCATGCGGCGCGTCGCACCGATGATGTTGATGTTAGCCTCGTAGGACCGTTGCGCTTCGCGCATGTCGGTCATTTCCACGAGCGGATTGACGTTCGGATATTTGACGTTGCCGGTCGCGTCCGCCGCGGGATGACCGGGTTCGTATTTGAGGCGGAAATCCGTGGAGTCGGTCCGCACTTTGCCGAGAGCGACAGTGCGCGCCTCGAGATCGCGGTCCAGTTCGCTGCGGAAGGTCATGATCTTGCGCCGATAGGGATCGGCGCCGGCTTTCGCGGGCGTGGAATCCGCGTTGGCGATATTTTCGGCGATCACGCGCATGCGGCCCGCCTGGGCGCGCAGTCCCGACGCCGCGATTGCCATGCTCTTGAGAAAATCCATCGCGTGCTACTCCATTCCTAGCGCTTGCCGAGCGCGGTTTTGATCAGCGCGAGGCTGCGCGTGTAGAGCGCCGTCGCCGCCTGAAAATCCATTTGGTTCGAGGCGACCTTCATCATCTCGTCTTCGAGGCTCACCGCGTTACCGGTCGGGCGCACTTCGTGGCTGCCATTGCTTTGGGTAGCGAATTTCGTGGCGGGGGCGCCGACGGCGCTGATATGCGCGCCTTCGGTGCGTGTCAGCGACACCTGCGAGGTCTGTGAAGCCGCGAGCGCCTGATCGAATTTCAGCGGCGCGAGATCACGCGGCCGGTATTGCGCGCTATCGGCGTTGGCGACGTTCTCGGCGAGCACGCGCTGGCGCTCCTGGTGCCAGGCCATGCGGGTGCGCAGCATTGAAAATATCGGCAGGTCGGCAATGGCCATTGCGGCGTCCTTAGCGTCGCTCACTAGGCAGACTTTGCCGGGCGTATGGTTAATGCCGGGTAAAGCGGTAGGGTCGCGGGGGCGCCGCCTTAAAGGCGCATTTACCCTGCAAGCCGTTCCAGAATCGCATTTCGCGTCCGCCGCGCTTGCTTTTGTTAATGCTCTGTTAGTATTCGAGGCGGCAAATAGTGCCTGCGGCGTTAACTTTTGGAGGGCGATTCCTCCTGCGTTACCGAAGGCGCGCAATTCGGAGAACGTGATGTTCGAGACGCTGTTTGGCATTGAGTTACCTTTAGCGGCGCGTTTTTTCATCGCCTTCCTGGCGGTGCTCGCGCTCATTGCGCTGACGGCGTGGCTGGTGCGGCGCTTCGGCTCGAACCGGCTCGGCGGCGCGACCCGCGGCCGGCAGCCGCGGCTCGCCGTGATTGATGCGGCCTCGGTCGACGGCCGCCGCCGCCTGATCCTTATTCGCCGCGACAACATCGAACACCTCTTGATGGTGGGTGGACCGACCGACGTCGTGGTCGAACAGAACATCGTGCGCGCCGCCGCCGCGCGTGACACCGGGCCGCGTGCCCCGGCCGCGGACACGCTGCCGCGCGCGATCCCGCTCGCCGACGCGGGCGCATGGCCGCTCCAGCCGGAGCCGCTTGCCGGTAACGGTTCGGCGCCGATCGCTCCCGCGCCTGCAGCCATGCCGGCGACGATGCAAATTACCCCGCAAGCCGCCCCGCCCCGCGCGCCCTATCGCGCCGCCGTGACGGAAGAACCCTGGGTGCCGCCGGAGCCCGCGCGCACGCGCGCCGATGCACCGCCGGCGCCTCCACAGACTGAATTCGTTCCGCCTCCCGTCGCGCGTAACGCGCCTCCGGTCGTGGCGCCCACTCGCGAGCCCGCGGCCGAAGCGGCACCCGCCGTGCCGCCGCAAACCGATCGCAACCTCGCCGAGATGGCGCAGCGCCTCGAAGCCGCGCTTCGTCACCCCGGAACGGCCGAGCCGCATCCGCCGGTGAGCGATGCGCTGGCTGCCGCGGCGACGGCAAAAGAGCCGCGCGTGCCGATGCCGCCGATGTCCTCGCGTGAGCGTCCAGCGCCGCGCCCGGCGCCTGAAACCAAACCCGCCGCGCCCGCCAAGAGCGCTTTTGACAACCTCGAACAGGAGATGGCGAATTTGTTAGGGCGTCCGTCAGGGAAGATGTGACGCGCGCCGCTTGCGGCCGCCGTGTTCGCCTTGTGGCGATCGCGGCCGCGGTAGCGGGGTTCGTATTCGCCTCGGCTGGGCCCGCATTGGCCCAGGATATCAGCGTCAATTTCGGTCAGGGCGGCGGGCTCACCGAGCGCGTCGTCCAGATGATTGCGCTGCTCACGGTGCTGTCGCTCGCGCCGTCGATCCTCATCATGATGACGTCGTTCACGCGCATCGTCGTGGTGCTGTCGCTGCTGCGGACCGCGCTCGGGACCGCGACGGCGCCGCCCAATGCGGTGATCGTATCGCTCGCCTTGTTCCTGACCGCCTTCGTCATGGGCCCCGCGCTGCAGCGCGCCTACGACACCGGCATCCGCCCTTTGGTCGCCAATGAGATCAGCCCGGAACAGGCCTTCGAGCGCGGTTCGGGACCGTTGCGCGAATTCATGCAGAAGAACGTGCGGGAGAAGGATCTCAAGCTGTTCGTCGATATGTCCTCGGAAGCGGTGCCCGCCAAGCCCGAAGACCTGTCGCTGCGCGTCCTCATCCCGGCCTTCATGATTTCCGAGCTCAAACGCGCTTTCGAGATCGGCTTCCTGTTGTTCTTGCCGTTTCTGATCATCGACCTCGTCGTCGCCTCGGTGCTGATGTCGATGGGCATGATGATGCTGCCGCCAGTTGTAGTTTCACTGCCGTTCAAGCTGATCTTCTTTGTTCTGGTCGATGGCTGGAGCCTGGTCGCAGGCTCGCTGATCCAGAGCTACGGCAGCGGCTAGCGCGCCTGCGCCCGCTGGCGCGGCAGCGGGATTGAGCCGGTTGAAGCTGGGTCCCGCCCCGCAGCACCGGTGGCAGGCTTCGCCGGCAAGGCCTGTGCCGCGGCGGCCTTTGTTTCCGGCCCTTTGATTTCGGCGCCCTTCGCAGCATCGGCCGGGAGATCTTTATCCGGATAACGCGCGCGCATATCGGCGAGGAAAGCTTCGAGCGTACCCGTCGAAGCGATCGCGCTCGCGATCTTGCGGAATTCGACTCCCGCGGTGCCGATCGGCGCGGTCACGATTTCGAAGGCGCGGGCATCTGGACCTTCTGTCATCTTCGCCGCGAACTTTTCGCGGATGCGGGTCAGCGCGATCGCGTCTTCCGCGAGCGCATAGCAA
>JAFBAG010000255.1 GCA_019247925.1 Pseudolabrys sp. | reverse complement strand
GGGCACCACCGAAAATGAAAAATGCCGCGGCCAGGAGGGCAGCGCGCCAAATCGGCCAGCCGGCAAACCCACATGCCTGCCGATCCGCTGCCATGACCAGACTCCCGCTAACCAGCCGTTGGACCGCTAGAAGAGAGCATACGCTCGCTGCGGCCGAATGAAAGTTCTTTCCAAGGCGCTAGTGCCGCGAAACCGAAGTTCGCATCATCATTGACGGAAGTCCGGTTGCGAACTTTCGGAATCGGGACACTGGTCATTGGCGACAACGTCGAACGATCCTGCGTTACCTGCAAAAGGGACGCGAATGGTTTGGTCGCTTTGTCCGATAGCACCGCGAAAAAATTCCAAGCCGATCGCATTGAAACAAAAAATTATCTCTTTGGCTATTTTGCACAATTGCGCCCTAATGCAGACAGTTTTCTGCTTTAGGCTGTTATAGCCGGAGAGCGTTGGGGAGATTTTCCAGCCGACACGCAGTTTCCCGCCAACCGACGTGTGCCGCGTATGACGATGCGGCGACCACGCACGGCTCCCTTGCGCCCTTGCGGCCGATGCAAGGTGCAACCCGCCTACAGCTCAATGGGCGACAGCTAGGGAGGTTAGCGTGCGCAAGTGCTCTGCCTTGTCAAAAACCAAAGCCGGACTTCTCGGATGCTTGGCAGGAGGCGTCACTGTCGCGATTTTGCCGAGTGCCGCGGGAGCAGCAGTCGTTGCAAACCCGCTGTGTCCTACTGAAACCGTCTTGTTCGATCCTGGCCAGGGCCAGGACATCGTTGTGCCCAAGGGCTTCAAGGTCTCGGTGTTCGCATCCGGACTCAACTTCCCGACCGGCATTGCCTTTCGCGCGATCGGCAATCGAGACGACGATGACGGCGGAGGGCGCGCGCGCAGGTTTGAGGTTTTCATCCTCGAGTCCGGACATGGATTGCCCAGCCAGTGCAACGATGAAGCGAAGTTCCAAACCATGTTCCCGGGCAAGCCAAATCCGTTTACGCCCGACATCCTCGTCTTCGACCAGAGTGCCGTGCTGCAGCGAACGCTCGGCAAGCCGACGACCGCGTTGACCGAGACCGGGGGAACCAACGTGTTCCAGCCGCACGGCCCGGCAGTCGACATCGCGTTCGAGAAAGGTCTGCAAGGCGGCCGTCTGTTCGGATCCGATTCCAACCAGGCGACCCATGCGCATAATGGGCAAAATAACAGCTCGCGCGTCGTCACCGTGGATGCCGGAAGCGGGAAGGTCACATCCTTCATCAGCAACCTGCCGACAGGCGATCATCCGACCGAGCAGTTGGCCTTCAAGGACGGCTGGATCTATTGGTCGCAGGGCTCGACTACCAACAGCGGCGTGGTCGGCCGCGATAACGGCGGGGGACAGAATCAACAGGACATTCCCTGCCAGGACATCGTACTGAGTAAAAACGTGTTCGACTCCGGAGGCGGCGTTTTTACCAGCGGCTATTCCCCGTTCGGCACCACCCGCCCCGGGGCAACCGTCAAGGCGTTCGAAAGCGCGTCGCATCACGGCGTTTGCGACGGCGCCATCTTGCGGGCCCAGCTCAACGCACCGGATCCGAGTTCGACGATCGAGCCGTTCTCATGGGGATATCGCAACGGCTATGCCATTCGCTTCGCGCCCCAGGAGCACGCCTTGCAGGGCAGGCTGCTGGTGGGTGAGGACGGCGCCGACGAACGCGGCGCGCGGCCTTCGAGCAATGCGCCCGATGCACTGCATCTGGCGCAGCAGAACAAGGACGGCAGCCCCGACTATCACGGCTGGCCGGATCGATACGGCTTCCTGCCGAGCAGCCAAACCATGTTCAATCCGGTTGGCGGTCCGGGCGACGATCTGTGCGTCCCCGATCCCGCCAATCCGCCGAGCAACTGTACGCCGGCGAGCGTGACTCAGATCCAGGCCGAGGACGCACCGTTGCGCGACGTTCTCGACCATCCGCCGCAGCAGATCACGTCACCGCTGGCGATCGAGGCGCCGGACTCCTCGTTCACCGGCATCGACTTCGTACCCGACTCGTTTGTCCGCGGCCCGGTCGGGCGTGGGGCCGCGCTCTATATCCTGGAAGGCGACTTCGGGTTCTCGGCGTCGAACTCCTCTCCGCCCTTCCCCCTCCAGTGCGGGAAGGGGCCGACTCCCGGATCATCCTGCGACGAGATCGGTCATGAGGTGAAAGTCATCAACTTCAGCAAGCCGGAGGAGCCGCTCGAATTGAAGATTCAGCGGTTTGCCAAGAACAAGTCGGGCGACCAGGCGTTTATCGATGGCTCGCACGGCATGAACCGGCCGACGGGGCTCAGATTTGGTCCCGACGGCTGCGCCTGGATTGCCGACTACGGCGCGGTCCGGGACTTCGGTCAGTCCGGCCCGGATACCAAATTCGTGACCCCGGCCGACGCTCCGCTGGTGCAAATTCCGGGGACCGGTGTGATCTTCAGGATTTGCCCGGAATAAGGTCACAGAGGAATCGGCGATCTCTTAGTCGGGGGGCGACTCAGCTCGCCCCTCGGCCACTTTTTGTGATCTGCGGGCACGAGCTCCTGTCGTTCATCGATTATGACGGCATTTGTCACAGCCCTTCTGCGGCGTACCGCTCGACCCTCGTCCGCGCGAAGCTCGCACGGCTTCATCATCGTGGCCGTCCTGTGGATTCTTGCCGCGCTCGCGACGCTTGCCTCCATCTATGCGGTTTACGTCACCAACGCCGCGACCGGCATGGGTGTGAATGAGGAACGAGTACAGGCCGAGCAACTGATAACGGCCGCGCTCGAGCTGACCGCCTATCGGCTGACCGCGGTCGATGCGGACTCCCGGCCCTCGCGGGGAAACTTCGTGTTCCGCCTGGGGCATGCCGACATCGCGGTGGAGTTCACTTCGGAAATTGGCCGCATCGACCTCAACATGGCGCCGAAGGAGTTGCTCGCCGGACTGTTTGCCGGCCTCGGCGCCAAGTATCAGGACGCTGAATACTACGCGGACCGCATCATCGGCTGGCGCACACCACCGGATCCGGACCAGCGGAATCCCGAAG
>JAFBAG010000228.1 GCA_019247925.1 Pseudolabrys sp. | reverse complement strand
CCGGCTGGCATGAATCCGACATCAACCGATGGATCGCTGATCCCGTCTCATGGCGTCCGAAACGCGAGTTCAAATGAGGTTCGGTGAGGTCGGTGGCTGCACTGGTCCGTCGTAACACGGGAGATATCACAGTAACCACATTTGTTACACCCACCGTTACCGATGTTACGCCGACTGTTACCGGAGCCGTTACTGTCACAGCGAAGCCGGAGGCTTTCTCCGCGCGCCCGCCTAGATCATATGGCGGCCGTGAATCTGGCGCTCGCAGACAGAACCGCCGACATCGAGGCTCGCCTTGCGATTCAGAATCAGACCGTCGCGCAACTCGATCGGCGGATCGCCCAGATCGACGCGGCCGTCGAGCAATCGACAAGGGTTGGCCGCCCCGCTGGGGCGGTGACGATCGCTGACCAGAAGCGCCGCGATCGGGCCGACACCGTCGCAGAGCGCAAGCCTCAGGCAAAGGTACTCGCCAGCTTGCAGGTCGAGAAAGCCAGAATCGATGCGGAGCGGCGGCGCGCCGAGGCGGACGTCGGCCCGCTGCGATATCTCGCTGAGCTAATCGACGCGCCGCCCACCGACCTCGAGAGGCCGGTCCGGCTGCTCACCTTGGCGCTTGTCGCCGTCCTCGATCCGATGGCGGTGGCGCTTCTGCTCGCCGCCGCGCACACACGACGCGTGAGAGCCCACGCTGACCACTTTTTCGGGATGGCCTCCTATGAACAATACGATGCTCACGCTCCACCGAGATGCTGAGGAGATAATGGCGCGTCGCGCTGATCGAAGCTTTCCGACTCGAATGCAGTTCGAACGTATCGATCTTGCTGCCCGCCGCGAGCTGCTTCATGACTGCCTCGGCACGGGCGCGAAGGTCCTCACCAAGCGGAAGCAGTTGGGCGGCAAAAGGTGCATTCGATCGGTTCGACCTCTTGGCTGTCATCCATTTCTGCTCACGCTCACCGCAACGAAGCTTGATCTTGACGCCGGATCCAACGCGCGACTGGCCTGGCCGAGCCGGGATCGGAGTTGGGCATTCGATTTTGTTCGAGGTTTATCGCCAATCGATATTCTTTCTGATATGGCCAAAGTTTTCAGTTCGAACGAGATAAGGATTCCAAGCGCGATCCGGTCGAGGTCAACCGAGAGATCAAGGTAACAGCACGCGTTCAACTCGGCGGCTGGTTGTCCGTCTGAGCCTGATCATCCGCTTATATGGGGCCCTGGCAAAGAGCGTCTGTATCGAGAACTGGTATCGCCGCCCGGCTTTGGTGAACGCTGGCCGGCAGGTCTCGTCACGTAACGCGCTTGTCAGACATCTGTAAGGGAGGTGCCGTATTTCAGTCTAACGGCGATGGCATGTTGATTTGGATAAGGGCTTACCCATGATGTGTGGAGAAGACGCAGCGTGACGCTCCCGTCGCGCGCAGCGGTCATATGCGGAGAAGCGCTATGTCGCGATCCTGCTTGCAACACGGAGCTTTCGCGCTCTTCCATGCAAAGGTCAAGACACTGGCAATGCAACACTTTCGGCCAATTTCACTTCGTTTCGTGCGATCACGACTCTGCAGCGTCACTCTACAGGTCAACCCGTTTATCCTCGCGACAGCCATTGGCATCGCCGGTGCGGCGTTCCTGGTCGCCGCCGATCGTCAGACCGTAGACACGCTCTATGTCCACCATATCAAAAAGTCCGAAGCGCCGGTGATCGCCGGCGACGCTTCCGATTCAGTATGGCTCTCAGCACAACCTTTCTTCGTGCTCACGAATCAGGGCGGTAATTTCGACGGTCGAGGCGAGACAAAGGTCGAGATCAGAGCCGTCTATGATGACGAACGAATTTATTTCCTGTTCGCGTGGGATGATCCGACCCGTTCGCTGAAGCAACTACCGCTGCGCAAGGCGGCAGATGGATGGCATATTCTTCACGACGGCTACGAGACGGGCGACGAGCACGCCTACAGTGAAGATCGATTCTCCGTGCTATGGACCAATCTCGATTTCATCCTCGCCGGCGACCGCACGTTCCATGCCGGGTCAACGCCAATCGCTGGGCAGCCGGCTACCCTCTCAGGACGTGGCTTGCACTATACAACGCAGGAAGGCGTGTACGCCGAGGTTTTGGAATGGAAAGCGACGAGCACCGCAACCGGATTCTGCGACGACGACCATTTTGGTTCGCCGGTAGACGCCACTGCGGAACAGGTGAGCGGCAAGGCTCCCTACCATGGCGGGTTCGCGCCGAATCCCGGAACGGCAAATTATTTGGATAATTTTGAGCCGCAGCCGGCCGATGGCTACGACCAACCAATCACACCGCGCCGTTTGCCGAAGGACCACCGCGCCATGGCAGCAGCGATGGGCAAAATCGATCTCGACCCGAACCACGGCGAAAGCGAGGGCGCCCGATGGTACATGACCGAAGCAGAATCGACGCCATATGACCGGGACATCGATGCCCGGATTCCCGTAGGCACGGTGATCCCGGGCGTGGTGATCGCGAGCGAATATACAGGTGATCGTGCCAATGTGCAGTGCGCTTGCCGCTGGGCAGCTGGCCGTTGGGTTCTCAAGGTGAAACGGCGACTCGACACGAAAAGCCCTTACGGCGTAGCGATCAACACCGGAACGTTCATGCGCGTCGCCGCTTTCGACCACTCCCAGATCCGTCACACCAGGCACGTTAGGCCAATCCGGTTGCAACTGGAGTGACGCCGGAGACGTCTTGTCCACGTTGGCGATATGTACGCATCTGCGCCTCGCGCCGGCGCGCCCTAGCATCGGCGCGGGACCAATGCCTCTCAAGCGATAAGGCAATCAATCAGATGGGATACGCCGTCGAGGCCAAAGCGGCGTCGTTTTCAATCGTCGCGCCCCGCTAGCACATAATGCTTGGTTCAAGTAAGGATCACGACAGCGATATGATCGCACCACGGAAAGGCTCGAATGGCCGGTACATGCACACAGGGTATTGATACGGGTTTCGCCACGCTTGGCTACACGAAGGTTGCCATCCTTGGGGTCCTTCAGGGAATAACCGAGCTATTGCCTATTTCATCCACTGCGCACATGCGTCTGGTGCCCGCCTTTCTGGGCTGGCAAGACCCAGGATCAGCATTCTCCGCCGCCATGCAGCTCGCGGCACTTGCGGCCGTCGTGAGCTATTTCTGGCGAGACGTCCGGGCGCTGACGTTGGATTCGGTTGCCGCAATGGCGCGCGGTGAATTCGAAGATCGATCTTTTCGGTTCGCCTCGTGGATCGTGTTGGCGACAATCCCCATCGGGATCGCGGGATTATTGGGGTCGAAGTTTCTTAACGCATGTAATTCGCCAATTCGCGCGGTCACGGTCATTGGCTGGGTCTGTGTTGCCATGGCACTGCTTCTCGGCGCAGCGGAGATCTATGCTCGTCATCGCCGCACGATCGGCGAGGCCCGCTTC
>JAFBAG010000073.1 GCA_019247925.1 Pseudolabrys sp. | reverse complement strand
GCCGGCCGGTGTGACAGGCGCCCTCGCCTTTCTGCTCGACCCTGAGCCAGACCGCGTCCTGGTCGCAATCGACCCGCATCTCGACGACGCGCTGGGTGTGACCGGAAGTCTCGCCCTTGCGCCAGAGCGCCTTGCGCGAGCGTGAGAAGTACCAGGCCTCGCCGCTCTCGATCGTCCTGGAAAGCGCGTCGGCATTCATGTGCGCGACCATCAGCACGTCGCCCGATTTCGCATCGGTGACGACGGCCGTGACAAGACCGTCCGCGCCGAACTTCGGCGTGAACTTTGTACCTTCCTCGACTTCGGACGAACTGCCAGCCACGTCACACCTCGCGCATCAAGCGAGGATCAGGACTGACCCCCGCGCACCATCGTAATGAAGCGGACCTGTTCCTGCGGATTTTCGAACAGGCCCGAGAATTGCGTCGTCACCGTCAGCGAACCCGGCTTGGTGACGCCGCGGATCGACATGCACATATGCTCGGCTTCGAGCATGACCGCGACGCCTTGCGGCTTCAGGATCTCGTCGAGCGCGGTCGCGATCTGCGAGGTCATGTGCTCCTGCGTCTGCAGGCGCTTGGCGTAGACATCGACGAGCCGCGCCAGCTTCGACAAGCCAACCACGCGGTCCACCGGCTTATAGGCGATATGCGCCTTGCCGAAGAACGGCATGATGTGATGCTCGCAGTGCGAGTTGAAGCCGATGTCCTTCACCAGCACGAAATCGTTGTAGGTGCCGATCTCGCCAAAGGTCTTGTCGAGGATGTCGAGCGGGCATTCGCGATAGCCGCCGAACATTTCCTCATAGGAATCGACGACGCGGCCCGGCGTATCGAGCAGACCCTCGCGCTTCGGATCGTCGCCCGCATAGGAGAGCAACGTGCGCACCGCCTCCTCGGCCTGTTCGCGGCTCGGCCGCGGCCCAGCCGGCTGAGGCGCCGCGCGGACATGATCGGACAGGCCTTGCTTGGGCCAGGTCACGACTGAGGGGGCCACAACGGAAGGTTTGTTGGTCTTGGCGTCCATGGGATCTCCTGACGGTCTCTCCGTTCGACCGGCCTCTGCCGCGTACGCGGTAGGCCGGGAGTGTCACCGGGAGCCGCGCCAGCCGCCTCTCGCAACGGACGCTGCATTCCCATCCGTCACGGCCCCGTTTCGCGGAACCCTGACCGCCCCTATATATGGTCTTGAAAGCGGCCTATCCAGTGCCGAATCGGCACGAAAGCCATGTTGAACGACGTCTATAACGAGAAAATCCTCGAATTGGCCGGCAATATTCCGAGGCTGGGACGGCTGGATAAGCCGGACGCTTCGGCGACGGCCCATTCGAAATTGTGCGGGTCGACCGTGACGGTCGATCTCAAAGTTGCGGACGGCAAGGTGGCGGACTTCGCGCATGACGTGAAAGCTTGCGCGCTCGGCCAGGCATCGTCCTCGATCATGGCGCGGCACGTGGTGGGCTCGGACGCCCGCGAATTGCGCGAACTGCGCGAGCGGGTGCGCAAGATGCTCAAGGAGAATGGCGATCCGCCGTCCGGCAAATGGGCGGATATCGCGGTGCTCGAGCCGGTGCGTGACTACAAGGCGCGCCACGCCTCGACCATGCTGACCTTCGACGCCGTCGTCGCCGCGCTCGACAAACTCGGCGCACCGTAGATCGCAGCTTCTAAGAGGATTATTGGCGAATAGCGACGCCGCCGGTCTTCTCGCCGGGGCTTGCGGCGCGCTGCTCGGGCTTGTCGATCCGCAATTCCGCCCGCACCCCGCCAGCCTTCTGACAGGCCGCCGCGAGCTGCGTGAGATTGCGGCGCACGCCGGTATTGCCGAGCCGCACGGCGGTCGTCGTATCGCTGCTGCGCGTTGTGACCATCATCGAATGCGGGCCGTTTCCGGCGAAGGCGTCGATAACGGCAATGGGCACGTCCCCGGATGCCAAGGTTTCCAGCTCGCCATTCGAACCGCGCCGCGCGGAGGAGACAACAGGCAGGCTGACCGTGGTGCGGCCGGTGCGCACACTGACGCTGGCGACAGGCTCAACGCGCGCCACATCGGCGAGCTTGCGCCGTTCGACATAGGTGACGCGATAGGTGTCGCCGAGGCCGCAAGCGACCAGAACATCGAAGCTGCCGATCTCATCGCCTTCGATCGTCAGCGCGTGACGACGCATCAGCGTCGTGACGCCGGAATGATCGGCAAGAGTCCACGCGGGCTCGCTCAGCGCCACGCCGCGCATGCCGGAATTGAACGCGCTGGTCGCTGAGATCGGCGTCGCGGCAATCGTCACAGCGGGGCGCGGCTCTTCGGTCTCGGTGTCGAGCTTCATGCGGCGAAGGTCTTCGCGGCTGAGCGAGCGCATCGGCTCCCATGGCGGGATGCGAAGAGCCATCTCGATCAGTTCCATCGGCCCGCCCATGTCGGCGGTGTATCGGGTCAAGCGACCGATATCGCGCTGCACCAGCGCCAGATCTTCTGCGGAATAGTT
>JAFBAG010000317.1 GCA_019247925.1 Pseudolabrys sp. | reverse complement strand
GAGTCGGAAATCTGCTCAGAGCCGATACAAAATCTGGTCGGTCCAGAACCGCTCCAGCCGATGCAGCGCCTTGTTGAGCACGCCGAATTCCTCGGCGTTGATGCCGCCGACCTGCTCAACGGTACGCACGTGCTTGTGGTAGAGCGCATCGACGATGTCACGCACCTCGCGGCCCTTGTCGGTGAGCTTGATGCGCACCGAGCGGCGGTCGACGCGCGAGCGCTGGTGATCGAGGAAGCCCATCTCGACCAGCTTCTTGAGGTTGTAGGAAACGTTCGAGCCGAGATAGTAGCCGCGTGTGCGCAGTTCGCCCGCGGTCAGCTCCTTGTCCCCGATATTGTAGAGCAGCAAGGCCTGCACCGAATTGATATCGGCGCGGCCGCGGCGGTCGAACTCGTCCTTGATGACATCGAGCAGGCGGCGATGCAGCCGCTCAACCAACGTCAAAGCTTCGAGATACAACGGCCGAATGTGATCGAACTTTGCCTCGCGCTCGGCAGGCTCGACCGTCTTGGCAACGGCTTTCATGTCCAACGCCCCTTGTACTTTTATTTGGTAACGGGGCCCTGTTTCCCCGCTCCGTTATGCGCACAACCTACGCGGGGCCTTCTAAAATCGGCTTAAATAACTGCATAAACATAAGGTTTATTTGCAACGGTGAATCATCGCTGAAATTCGCAATTTGAAGAAGGGCGGTGACGCACCGTTAAACTCAACGGAACGTTACGCAGCGAACTTTTGCTGTGGATGCGCGTTATCGGGGTTCCAGAAGGTGAACCCTTCCGCAACGACGGAGGATATCCATGCGCAAACTTCTTATCGCCGCGTCGCTCGCGGCTCTGACCGCCCTGCCCGTGACTGCGAACGCGCAGAGCGAACGCACCGCGACCGGCGCGGTGATCGGCGGCACCGCTGGCGCGGTGGTCGCCGGTCCGGTCGGCGCCGTGGTCGGCGGCACGGCCGGTGCCGTGATCGGCGGCCCGCGCATCACGCGCGGCGTGAAGCGCTGCTGGTATGACAGCCGTGGCTTCCGCCACTGCCGCTATCGGTAGGTCTACGTAGATAAAGAAAAGCCCGGACTTCGGTCCGGGCTTTTTTATTTGGACGAATGCTATTTTTTCAAGTGCCGGATGATGCCGGAGAAGTCTTGCCCCGCCCCGCCGCTCTCGGCGTAGTCCGCATAGACCTTGGCGGCATTCGCGCCGAGCGGGGTCTTTGTGCCCGCGGCCTTCGCCGCATCCTGCGCCAAATTGAGATCCTTGAGCATCATCGCCGCGGTGAAGCCTGGCTGGTAATCGCGATTGGCGGGAGATGCCGGCACCGGGCCCGGCACCGGACAATAGCTCGTCATCGACCAGCATTGCCCGGACGACTTGGAAGAAATGTCGAAAAGCTTCTGCGCGTCGAGGCCGAGCTTCTCCGCGAGCACGAAAGCTTCCGACACGGCGATCATCGACACGCCGAGGATCATGTTGTTACAGATCTTGGCCGCCTGGCCGTTGCCGGCGCCGCCGGCGTGAACGATGGTCTTGCCCATCTGCTCCAGAATTGGCTTGGCTTGCGCAAACGCCTTGTCGCTGCCGCCCACCATGAAAGTCAGCGTGCCGGCGGTAGCACCGCCGACACCGCCTGAGACGGGCGCGTCGAGCATCGCGAGGTCCTTCTTTTCGGCCGCCGCGGCGACTGCGCGGGCTGTTTCAACATCGATGGTCGAAGAGTCGATCAACAAAGTTGCGGGCCGCGCGGTCTCAACGATACCGCCCGCTCCGAGATAAACCTCTCTCACCTGCTTCCCCGCGGGTAGCATCGTGATGACTACCTCGGCGCGCTTGGCCGCTTCGGCGGCATTCGTCGCGATCGCGCCGCCAGCGGCTTTCAATTTTTCGACGGAGGCCGGGCTGAGGTCGAAACCTTCCACCTGGTGTCCTGCCTTGAGCAGGTTCTGCGCCATCGGCAGACCCATATTGCCGAGACCGATGAATGCCACTTTCGCCATCGCACGCTCCTGAACGATAAAGCCGGGTGCTCAATTTGGATGTTCTTGCGCCGCCTTCAAAGCGAGCCAGAGATAGACGGCGAGCAGACACCCTTGAAAGAGATCGAGGAAGACATCGCTGCCGAAGACTTGCGGGAAAAACAGATCGACGGCGATCATTGACGTCACCGATGTCAGCCAGATCACCGCCCCCCAGGCGGCGGCAAGCCAAAGCCCGACGGCCGCCACGAGATCAATAACGGCAAAGAACACGGTCGCCGCTTGCCAGACGACGGTGCGGTTCTCGAATGCAGACTCGGGCGAAACAAAAATGCCGCAGACCTGCGCCCAGTGGTACAGCCCTTTGAGCATGGACACGGCGGCCATTACCCGCAAAAACAGAACAAGCCGCGCGGTCCAGCGCATCGCCGTTCCGTCGGCCTCTTCGGTATGAACCGGCTCCATGCCGCGCGGACTGGTATCGAGCGCGCGGTCGGGGCCGCGCCTTTCAACCTGCTCAGTCTGCTCGCTTGCAGCTCTCATCAACGCGGCAACTCCAGCCTGTCGTTTCCCGGCAGCGCCGCGAAATGGCGCTCGACTTCCGAGTCGCTTACGTCCGCGAGCGAGGCGTGCTGCCAGCGCGGTTTATTGTCCTTGTCGACGATCACGGCACGCACACCTTCATAGAAATCGTGCCCACGAATGATGCGCGAGACTATGCGGAATTCCGTCTGCATGCATGTCGCAAAGTCCCAATCCGCGCCGCGGCGCACCTGCGCTATCGCGATCTTGAGTGAGAGCGGCGATTTCGCGCGGATTGTGGCGGCGAATTTTTGCGCCCATTCGCCGCCGGCATCGAGCTTCGCCACGATGTCTTCGACCCTGTTTCCCGCAAAGAGCCGATCAATCTCGGCGCGGTGTTCGACGAGCCGGCCCCTCTCCGCCGACTGCGAAAAGGCGCTCAGGATCGCGTCGACCGGAACGCTCCCGGTCAGGGCGTCAATCAGCTCGGGAAAACGCGGCGAGGCAACACGATGCGTCGCCACGCCCGCCGCAATCCCGTCGGCGGCATTGAAGCGCTCGCCGGTGAGCGCGCAAAACGAGCCCAGTTCACCGGGCATCCGTGGCAAAAACCAGGTCGCGCCGACGTCGGGAAAAAATCCGATCCCGACCTCCGGCATCGCGAAGGAATAGCGGTCGCCGGCGACACGGTGTGAGCCGTGCACTGAAATACCCACACCGCCACCCATGACGATGCCATCGATCAGAGCGACATAGGGCTTACGGTAGGCCTTGATATACGCATTGAGGGGATATTCGTCGCGCCAGAAGTCGATTGCCTCTTCGTGCTCGCCCGCCTTGCCGAGATCGGTCAGCGCGCGAATGTCGCCGCCTGCCGAAAACGCCTTGCCGCCAGCGGCCGTGACGATCACGCGGGTAATCGCGTCATCGGCAGCCCAGGTATTGAGTTGCGCACGCAGGGCGCGCACCATGCCGTGGGTCACCGCATTGAGCGCCTGCGGGCGATTGAGCGTGACGATACCGGCCGCGCCGCGCCGCTCGAACAGGATGTCGTACGACATCAATTGCCCAACATGGCGCGGCTGATGATCAAACGCATGACCTCGTTGGTGCCTTCGAGGATCTGGTGCACGCGCACATCGCGCAACACACGTTCGATCGGATGATCGCGCAGATAGCCATAGCCGCCGTGCAGTTGCAGACAGCCATTGACGACATCGAAGCCTGTATCGGTGGCGAGGCGTTTGGCTTGCGCCGCGAGCCGCGTGGCGCCGCCCTCCCCCGCGCCGACCGCGACCGCCGCGCGATGCAACAACAGCCGCGCCGCTTCGAGATCGGTGGCGTAATCCGCAACGCGAAACTGCAGCGCCTGGAAGTCCGCGAGCCGCGAGCCAAACTGCTTGCGCTCTTTCATGTAGTCGATGGTGCGATCGAGGCAGAACTGCGCGCCGCCGATCGAGCAGGCGCCAATGTTGAGCCGGCCGCCGTCCAGCCCGGCCATGGCGATCTTGAAGCCTTGGCCCTCGGCGCCGATCAAGTTGGCGGCCGGTACGCGGCAATTCTCGAAATTGACCATCGCGGTCGGCTGCGTCTTCCAGCCGAGCTTTTTTCCTGCGCGCCATAGGAAAGACCCGGCGTGCCCTTCTCCACCACGATGCAGGAAATGCCGCGCGGAGAATTGTCCCCGGTGCGCGCCATCACAACATAGATGTCGGATACGCCGCCGCCGGAAATGAAAGCCTTGGAGCCGTCGAGCACATAATGGTCGCCGTCGCGCCGCGCCCGGGTCTTGAGCGCCGCCGCATCGGAGCCGGAACCGGGCTCGGTCAGGCAATAGCTCGCGAAATGCTCCATGGTGCACAGCTTCGGCAGGAATTTCTGCCGCTGCTGCGGTCCGCCGAAATTGTCGATCATCCAGGCGGCCATGTTGTGGATGGAAATGTAGGCAGCGGTCGAGGTGCAGCCCTGCGCCAGCTCCTCGAAGATCAGCGCGGCGTCGAGCCGCGACAGCGCCGAGCCGCCGACATCTTCCTTCACATAGATGCCGCCGAAACCCAGCGCCGCAGCCTTGCGCAAAGCCGCGACCGGGAATGTCTCCTGTTCATCCCAGTCCCGCGCGTGCGGCGCCATTTCCTCTCGCGCAAAGGAACGCGCGGTCGCCTGGAACGCGCGCTGGTCTTCGGTGAGGTCAAAATCCATGGTTTCAGAGCGATAAAAGGCGGCTCCGGAGGCGTCAATGCCGGTGGCGAAGCCGCGGCCGAGCGGCTAAAAAGACGCCCGGAGACCGCACAATGGCAATCAAATTCGGCCGGCCGCTCGAAAGTCGCGTGCGCTTTGCGCGCGCCGGCGAGGAGACCGCCGAAAAGCTCGATCTCGCCGTGCGCATGCGGCGCAACCGCCGCACCGAATGGGCGCGCCGTCTGACGCGCGAGCACGTTCTCACCACGGATGACTTGATCTGGCCGCTCTTTGTCATGGACGGCGGCAATGCCCGCGCTCCGGTGCCTTCGATGCCAGGGGTGGAGCGGCTGTCGGTGGACCAGATCGTGCGCGAGGCGGAACGCGCTGCAAAGCTGACCATCCCCTGCATTGCGCTGTTTCCCTATACCGATCCCTCTTTGCGCGACGAGCGCGGCTCTGAAGCGCTCAACCCGGATAATCTGGTCTGCCGCGCCATCCGCGCCGTGAAAAAAGAAGTGCCCGACATCGGCATCCTGTGCGACGTCGCGCTCGACCCGTTCACCAGCCACGGCCATGACGGCCTGCTGCGTGATGGTGTCATCCTCAATGACGAGACTGTCGCCGTGCTTGTGAAGCAGGCTTTGGTGCAGGCTGCAGCCGGCTGCGACGTCATCGCGCCATCGGACATGATGGATGGCCGCGTCGGCGCAATCCGCAAGGCGCTCGATGCCTCGAACTTCACCGACGTCTCGATCATGGCCTATGCGGCAAAATATGCGTCCGCCTTTTACGGCCCCTTCCGCGACGCGGTCGGCT
>JAFBAG010000219.1 GCA_019247925.1 Pseudolabrys sp. | reverse complement strand
CGCGAGCATCGACGGCGTATTGAGCGTTTCCCCGGCGAACACGCCCTCGATGAGCTTGCCACCTTTGGTGATGCGGAAGATTTTGGGCAGCGGCCAGCTTGGCTTGTAAGTCTCGAGCCGTTCGACCGCGCGCGGCGACAGGATGAGCATGCCATGCGCGCCCTCGCCGCCCAGCGCCTTCTGCCAGGAGAAGGTCACGACATCGAGCTTGGTGAAATCGAGGCCCTGCGCGAAAGCGGCGGAGGTTGCGTCGCAGATCGTCAGCCCCTTGCGGTCCGCCGCGATCCAGTCGGCATTCTGCACGCGCACGCCGGACGTCGTGCCATTCCAGGTGAAGACGACGTCGTTCGAGAAATCGACCTTGGAGAGGTCGGGAATTTCGCCATAGGGCGCCTTGAGAACCGTGACGTCCTTGAGCTTGAGCTGCTTCTCGACGTCGGTGACCCAAGCCTCGCCGAAGCTCTCCCAGGCGAGCATCGTCACCGGCCGCGCGCCAAGGAGCGACCACAGCGCCAATTCGACGGCCCCGGTATCGGAGGCGGGCACGATGCCGATGCGGTAATCCGCCGGCACTTCCAGTACTTCGCGGGTGAGATCGATCGCGCGCTTAAGCTTGGCCTTGCCGAGCTTGGAGCGGTGCGATCGGCCCAGGACGGCATCGGTCAGGGCTTGGAGTGACCAGCCGGGGCGCTTCGCGCAGGGGCCGGACGAAAAGTGCGGGATCACCGGCCGCACGCCTGGTTTCGGATTCGCCATGTGTCTATCCTTCCAGATAGGCGCCCCTCGGTGGGGAGGGGTGTCCCACTGGCGGGAATAGTCGACCGCGCCGCCGCGGTCAACTGCAGCGGAAATCTGTCGGGAAAAAGCTAGAAGCGGACGCCGATGCCGACGCGGCCGGTGTGGGTCTCGACCGTGGTGCCATGCACCTTGCCATAGGCGACGTACTCATATTCGCCGCGCACGAAGATGTTCGGCGTGATCAGCACATCGAGGCCGGCACCGCCCGCAAAGCCCGCCTGATACACGTTCTCGCGCGCATCCGTAGTCGGGCCGAAGGTGAACGTCGTCGGGGTGCCGCCCGATGGCGTCTGCGTGACGACCGTGGTCGCGGTGTTGCGATAATCGAAGCGCCCGACCGCGACACCCAGCGAGATATACGGCAAAAACTGGCCGATCGGATATCCGGCGCGGGCCTTGATGACGCCGCTGTCGCGGAGCCGGACGGAGGCGCTGCCGGTGATCGTCACGCCGTCCACCGTGCCGTCGCTGAGGGTGACTTGACGGGCAAGCGAGTCCGAAGACGACGTGCGCAGATTGATGAAGCTGTAGGCCACTTCCGCGCCCAGCAGCACGTCACCCCAATCGATGTTGTAGCCGCCGAAGCCGCCATAGGACTTGCCACTGGTTGTCCCCGGCGTGAGCGCGGCCCAGCGCGAGGGCGAAAACTGATTTTCGAGCGCCGTGTCGCGCAGATGCGTGGCGACGATCGGCTGCAGCGCGTTGCCGAAGTCGGCGGTCATGCTGGTTCGCCCGAGATGCGCGCCGCCGTAGAAGCCGCCCCAGCGGCTCCCCGACAGCGCCGGCGCCGGCGCGAGGAAGCGCGGCGGCAGATCGGGCCAGTCGGCCGCCTGCGCGACGGGCGCCAGGCTGAGCGCGGCGGCGAGAGCGGCCGCGACCTTACTGCAGCGGGCGTAAATCATCGTAGCTCCAACGCAGACCGACTCGGATTTCGTGGTTGTGCACGTCGCGGAAGGTCATCCGGCGGCCGAACGCATCGGCGCCGGTCTTGGCGTCGCCGACGCTGAGAAAGCGATAGCCGGCATCGATCTGGAGATTGGGCGCGACCTGAAAGGCGGCGCCCGCCATCAGGGCCCAGGCAAAATTCCATTGCGTGTTCGCCGGGACGGGCGTGAAAGGCGGCGCGCCGGTGCTGGAATATTCGGACGTGCGCACATAGGCGGCGCCAAGACCCGCGCCGATATACGGAGTCAGCAAGGTCCAAGTGCCGAGGTCGATGTAGCCGTTGAAAAGAAGATTGTGCGCCTGAATCTTCGCGCTGGTGTCGTTCGTGGTGGCGATCGTGCCCTGGTATTTTTGCGCACCGCCGTAATCGAAAGTGAGATCGGTGCGCAGCCAGCGGCTGCGAATGCCCGCGCCCAATCCTGCGGTCACCGCCCCGCCGAGCTTGTCTTCCGA
>JAFBAG010000131.1 GCA_019247925.1 Pseudolabrys sp. | reverse complement strand
GTCGTCCGGGGGGCGTCACATGAACGATCAATCAAGCTGCGGCCTGTCCCGCCATTGCTGCGAGCGCCGCACGGCTGCGTCGATTGCCTCCCTCGGCCTTATATTCCGCTGCCGCGCCGGCCTCGCCGGCGCCACGCCTCCGCCACCTTTGTAAGGCGCAACGTCATGCGCCAGCCGAAGCAGGCCGCCGGACATCCGGCGGATCATCCGGGCTCCGGTCCATGGTCGCGCGTGACGGTGTGTCGTTCCCGGTGCTTCGGCGGAAATTCCGCTGTGCCGACCAACCGCGTTCGCTCTTGCTGATAAGAAACGAAAGAAACTGCCCCTATGACAAGCCCTGATCAGGATCGTTGGTCGCGCGTAAAAAATCGCCTGCGTGCCGAAGTTGGCGAGGACGTTTTCACAAGCTGGTTTGCCCGCATGGAACTCGAGGCAATGGAAGAGGCGACAGTGCGCCTTTCCGTGCCGACCCGCTTCCTCAAGAGCTGGATTCAATCCCATTACGCGGAACGCGTCCTCGCCTGCTGGCAAAACGAGGAAAGCAAGGTCAACCGCATCGAATTGACGGTGCGCTCGGCTGTTCTGAAGACCAATATCGTCAAGCCGAAAGAGGACATCGTCGCGCTCGGCGGCTTTGGCAGCAACGGTCACGCTGGCCGCGCCTTCAGCGCCGGCGAAGCCGGGGCACATGAGGCGCTGGGAGGTTCGCCGCTCGATCCGCGGCTGACATTCGAAACCTTCGTAGTCGGGCGTTCCAACACGCTCGCCCATGCCGCCGCCAAGCAGGTCGCGGCCGCCAAACGCGGTGACGCCGTCCTTTTCAATCCGCTCTACATCCACGCCGGCGTCGGCTTGGGCAAGACGCACCTCCTTCAGGCCATTACCTGGGCCGGCAATGCGATCGGCGAGCGCAAGGTGCTCTACCTCACCGCCGAGAAGTTCATGTACGGCTTCGTCTCGGCGTTGCGCACCCAGACCGCCCTCGCTTTCAAGGAAGCGCTGCGGGGCATCGGCGTCCTCGTCATCGACGATCTGCAATTCCTGCAAGGGAAATCGACCCAGGCCGAGTTCTGTCACACGCTCAATGCTCTGATCGATGCAGGGCGCCAGGTGGTCATCGCGTCCGACCGCCCGCCCTCCGACCTCGAGAGCCTTGATGATCGCGTGCGCTCGCGGCTTGCCGGCGGTCTCGTCGTCGAAATCGGCTCTCTGGGCGAGGAGCTGCGCTTCGAAATCCTCAAGGCCCGCGTCGCGGCCGCGCGCATCCATCATCCCGGTTTCGACGTGCCGCTGCCGGTCCTCAACTACATCGCCAAGGCGGTCACCCATAACGGCCGCGACCTCGAAGGCGCGCTCAATCGCCTTCTCGCCCACAGCAAGCTGACCGGCCACGTCGTGACGCTTGAAATGGCCGAGCGGGAGGTCCGCGACCTGATCCGGCCGCAGGAGCCCAAGCGGGTCAAGATCGAGGACATTCAGCGCGTTGTCGCCCGTCAATACAATGTCAGCCGCTCGGACCTACTGTCCTCGCGGCGCACCGCCAACGTCGTGCGCCCCCGCCAGGTCGCGATGTATCTCGCCAAGACGCTTACGCTGCGCTCCCTGCCGGAGATCGGCCGGCGGTTCGGCGGCCGCGACCACACCACGGTGCTGCACGCGGTGCGCAAGATCGAAAACCTCGTCGGCAACGACATGGCACTGGCCGAGGAAATCGAGATCCTCAAGCATCAGCTCCAGGAATAATCAGGCATAAAACTCCGCCGGAACAACCCGCCTTGCGAACCAAGGCGGGTTTTTCATTGTGGGGAGCCTGTGGGAAAGCCCTCATACTCTTGCGAAGCTGGCCTCGCCGGGCCACTTTCGCCTCCCCGAGGCGGATAATCGCATGAAAGTCACAGTCGAGCGTGCCGAACTTCTGAAGTCGCTGGGCCACGTCCACCGCGTGGTCGAGCGCCGCAACACGATTCCCATCCTCGCCAACGTCCTGATCAAGGCCGAGCGGGCGAAGCTCAGCCTGAAGGCGACCGATCTCGACCTTGAGGTGATCGACTCCATCGCCGCGGACGTGCAGCCAGCCGGCGCTACGACAGTGCCGGCGCACATGCTCTACGACATCGTGCGCAAGCTCCCGGAGGGCACCCAGGTCGTGATCGAAGGCTCCGGCGATCGCGCCGTGCTTTCGATCCGCGCCGGCCGATCGCGTTTCACATTGCAGACCCTGCCGGAAAGCGATTTTCCGGATATCGCCGCGGGCGACCTCGCGCATTCCTTCAAGCTCGCGGCGAGCGATCTCAAACGCCTCATCGACAAGACCCAGTTCGCGATCTCGACCGAAGAGACCCGCTACTATCTCAACGGCATATATCTTCACGCCGCCGGCAGCGGCAAGAACGCCGCGTTGCGCGCGGTCGCCACCGACGGCCATCGTCTGGCGCAGGTCGAACTGCCGTTGCCGCAAGGCGCTTCCGGCATGTCCGGCGTCATCGTGCCGCGCAAGACGGTGGGCGAGGTGCAACGCCTGATCGAAAATCCCGAAGGCGAAGTGTCGATCGAGCTGTCGCAGAACAAGATCCGCTTCACCATCGGCGACGTCACGCTGACATCGAAACTGATCGACGGCACGTTCCCGGACTACGGGCGCGTCATTCCCGCCAACAACGAGAAAACGCTGCAGGTCGACAAGAAGGATTTTGAAGCCGCGGTCGACCGCGTTTCGACGGTGTCGAGCGAGCGTGGGCGCGCCGTGAAGCTGTCGATTGCCGGCGGACGGCTGGTTTTATCCGTGACCAATCCGGACAGCGGCAGCGCCACCGAAGAGCTCGAAGCTGAATACAGCGCCGAGCCCCTCGATATCGGCTTCAATGCCCGTTATCTGCTCGACATCGCCGCGCAGATCGAAGGCGAAACGGCCATCCTTAAGCTCGCCGATCCCGGTTCGCCGACGCTTATTCAGGACAAGGACGCCAAGGGCGCACTTTATGTGCTGATGCCCATGCGGGTTTAACAGAGCGCGTTTGATGCCTGCGGCGGGGCGGGATAAGCCACGCCCATGACCACCGCCGCCATTCTGCGCCTGACGCTCAATAACTTCCGCAACTATCATGCCGCGCAGATCGCGCTCGTCAGCGGCAAGCCCGTGGTGCTGACCGGGCCGAACGGCGCCGGCAAGACGAATTTGATCGAGGCGGTGTCATTCCTCGCGCCCGGCCGGGGCCTGCGCCGCGCCACCTTGGAGGAAGCCGCCTTTAGCGAAGGCGACGGTTCTTGGGCTGTCTCAGCCGAGGTCGAGGGCATGCTGGGTCTCGCCACACTCGGCACCGGCATCGAGGTGCCCGCGAATCCGGAAAATGTGCCGACCCGGCAATGCCGCATCGACCGCGAGAGCGTGTCCTCCGCCACCGCGTTCGCCGATCACTTGCGCATCATATGGCTCATCCCGGCGATGGACCCGATCTTCAACGGCCCGGCCTCCGAGCGCCGGCGCTTTCTTGATCGTCTGGTGCTCGCCGTCGACGCCCAACATTCGAGCCGCGTGGCCGCGCTCGAGCGCTCGCTGCGCGCGCGCAACCGGCTCCTTGAAAACCCCGGCAGCGATCCGCAGTGGCTCGATGCCGTCGAGCACGAAACCGCCGAGCTCGCGGTTGCGGTGGCAGCCGCGCGCGCCGAGACCGCAGGACGTCTTGCCGCTGCCCTCGCCGCAGCGCGCACCGACGGTTTGCCGTTTCCCAATGCCGCGGTGTCGCTATCCGGCTGGATGGAGCAGATGTTGCCCGATCACAGCGCGACCGAGATCGAGGACAAATATCGCGGCATTCTGCGCGAAAATCGGCCGCGTGATGCCGCAGCGGGGCGCACGCTCGACGGCCCGCATCTCTCCGACCTGGTCGTCTCGCACGTCGACAAGAATGTGCCCGCGGCCGACGCCTCGACCGGTGAACAGAAGGCGCTGCTTATTCGTCTGGTACTTGCGCATGCGGGTCTGCTGAAACAGATGGTCGGCGCCGCGCCGCTGCTGCTGCTTGACGAAGTCGTCGCGCACCTCGACCCCAATCGCCGTGCCGCGCTGTACGATGCGCTCACCGCGCTCGGCGCGCAGGTCTGGATGACCGGCGCCGATCCCGCGGCCTTCAGCGAATTGAAGAGCCGCGCGCAGCTCTTCGACGTGCGCGCAGGACGGATCGAACCGGGCGGCTAATAGGGCTTCGGCCGGGACGGTGCGGCAGGCTTCGCCGGCGCGGGCTTGGCTGCAACTGGCGGCTTGTAACCGCAGGCGGGCGTCATCGCCATGCAGTGCACTTTGCCGCTCGCAGCCTTTGCCGCGGTGGTTTTCGTCGCCGCCAATGCAAATTGCGTCGATGCGACTGTCGCGGCAACAAGGACAAGTAATCTCAATCCCGGCATCTCGGCCCCCCGGTCTCGCGGGCGGCGCTCTGGTGTTCGCGGCCGCATCTCAATCGCAGGCGCAATCGAACACCTCGGGCGTCAAGCACAATGTGCCGACCCGTCCGGCGCCCGCCGCTGTCGACAAGAACAAGACCAACGTCGGCCATCGCACGGTGATCGATGACAAGCCGGGCTGGCAGCAGGGCAAGAAGAACGGCAACAATTCCGTTGCACCGGTGAAGCCGAAGCCCGCGCCAAAGAAGCACACCTAAATCGTCGCAGCACACATTTAGGCTGATCGCGTTCAAAGACAGCTCCGCCGGCACCCACCGTCGGAGCTGTCGCTTTTTGGCGCCGAACCGTGTCGCGCGGCTCGCTCAAGCGGCCGATTCCCGACTGCCAATTTTTGCGAATACCAGCGTCGAAAAACGTGTGATTTTCTAACCCGAATCCTTGAAAAACAGCTTTTGAATCAACACATTAAGTCCAAGTGATTTGCCTATCCAACGCTGCAAAATTCTGTCACACCCAATGACGTTTCCGACTCAGTTTTTCTTCTCCGTCCGGGGTCCTGCCAATGGCTGAACCGGCCCGCAAATCGTCGTCTGACTATGGCGCAGAGAGCATCAAGGTCCTCAAGGGCCTCGACGCCGTGCGCAAGCGGCCGGGCATGTATATCGGCGATACCGACGACGGTTCTGGCCTCCACCACATGGTCTACGAGGTCGTCGACAACGCGATCGACGAGGCGCTCGCCGGCCATGCCGACGCGGTGACGGTGACGCTCAATCCGGACGGCTCCTGCACGGTCACCGACAATGGCCGCGGCATCCCGACCGACATCCACAAGGAAGAGAAAGTCTCCGCGGCCGAGGTCATCATGACCCAGCTTCATGCCGGCGGAAAATTCGACCAGAACTCCTACAAGGTGTCCGGCGGCTTGCACGGCGTCGGCGTTTCGGTCGTCAATGCGCTGTCGACTTCGCTCAAGCTTCGCATCTGGCGCGACGGCAAAGAGTGGTTCATGGAATTCCGCGACGGCGTCGCGGTCGCTCCGCTCAAGCAGGTCGGCGAGGTCGCCGACAAGCGCGGCACCGAAGTCACCTTCCTGCCATCGAAGAACACCTTCACTATGGTCGAGTTCGATTTCGCCACGCTCGAGCACAGGCTGCGCGAGCTCGCCTTCCTCAATTCCGGCGTTCAGATCGTGCTGTCCGACATGCGCCATGCGGTCGAGAAGCGCGAGGAGATGAAATACGAAGGCGGCGTCGAGGCCTTCGTCAAATATCTCGACCGCAACCGCAAGGCGCTGGTCCCCGCGCCGATCTATATGAAGGCCGAGCGCGAAGGCATCACCGTCGAGACCGCGCTGTGGTGGAACGACGGCTATCACGAGAGCGTGCTTTGTTTCACCAACAATATCCCGCAGCGCGACGGCGGCACCCATCTCGCCGGCTTCCGCGGCGCGCTGACGCGCCAGGTGACCGGCTATGCCGACAAGCTCGGCTCCTCGCGCAAGGAGAAAGTGACGCTGACCGGCGATGACTGCCGCGAAGGCCTCACCGCCGTGCTCTCGGTGAAGGTGCCGGATCCGAAGTTCTCGTCGCAGACCAAGGACAAGCTGGTGTCCTCGGAAGTCCGCCCAGTAGTCGAAGGCATCATCAACGATCACCTCGACAAGTGGTTCGAGGAGCACCCGCAGCACGCCAAGGTCGTGGTCGGCAAAGTCGTGGAAGCAGCCGCTGCCCGCGAGGCGGCGCGCAAGGCGCGCGAATTGACCCGCCGCAAGGGTGCGCTCGACGTCTCATCCCTCCCCGGCAAACTCGCCGACTGCCAGGAGCGCGACCCGGCCAAGTCCGAACTATTCATCGTCGAGGGCGACTCGGCCGGCGGCTCCGCCAAACAGGGCCGCAACCGCGAATTCCAGGCGGTGCTGCCGCTGCGCGGCAAGATCTTGAATGTCGAGCGCGCGCGCATGGACAAGATGCTATCGTCGCAGGAGATCGGCACGCTGATCACCGCGCTCGGCACCGGGATTTCCGATGAGTTCGACGCGGAGAAGCTGCGCTACCACAAGATCATCATCATGACGGACGCCGACGTCGACGGCGCGCATATCCGCACGCTTCTGCTGACGTTCTTCTATCGTCAGATGCGCGAACTGATCGAGCGCGGCTACATCTACATCGCGCAGCCGCCGCTCTATAAGGTCGCGCGATCGAAGTCCGAGCAGTACATCAAGGACGAGCGCGCGCTCGAGGATTATCTCATCACCTCGGGGCTGGAAGAGGCCGTGCTCAAGCTCGCCTCCGGCGAGGAAATCGCGCTTGCCGATTTACGCAAGGTGGTCGAGGAAGCCCGTGAAATCCGCAATATCCTCGGTGGTCTGCATAGCCGCTACAATCGCAAGGTGATCGAGCAGGCGGCGATCGCCGGTGTGCTCGATATGAGCTTGATCGCCAATCCGAAGAACGCCGCCACCGCTGCCGACTACATCGCGAAGCGCCTCAACGCGCTGGAAGACGAAACCGAGCGCGGCTGGGAAGGTAAGTTCAGCGAGGAGGCAGGCTTTACTTTCACGCGCACGGTGCGCGGCGTGAAGGAAGCCGCGACCATCGATCAGGCGCTGCTCGGCTCGGCGGACGCCCGCAAGCTCAACGAATACGCACTGCGGCTCCAGCAGATGTATCCGCGGCCGACCCCTCTGGCGATGCTCCGCCGCAAGGACGAAAGCACGCCGATCCATGGCCCGGTCAGTCTTTTCGACGCACTCACGGCGGCAGGACGCAAAGGCATTGCCGTGCAGCGCTATAAAGGGCTGGGCGAGATGAACCCCGAGCAGTTGTGGGAGACGACACTCGACACCAATGCGCGTTCACTCTTGCAGGTGAAGGTGCCACTGGTCGACGAGGCCGACAACATTTTCGGCCAGTTGATGGGCGAAGAGGTCGAGCCGCGCCGCATCTTCATCGAGCAGAACGCGCTCTACGCCAGCGTCGACGTCTAGAACAGGTCGAAATATTCGCGCTGCTCCCACGGCGTCGCTTCGGCGCTGTCCTTTTGCTCGGCCTTGAAACGCGCGAGCTCGGCATTCTTGAGGTGGATGTAATAGTTGATGAAGGCGGCACCGAATCCCTCGCGGTAGCAGTCATCCGCGCGCAAAGCGGTCAGCGCCTCGGCTAAGCTCTTCGGCAGCATCGCCGCCGTCATTTCATAAGGTGCGTCGGCCGACGGGCCGGGATCTAGGCGTTTGGCGATACCGTCGAGGCCTGCGAAAATCTGCGACGCCATATAGAGATACGGGTTCGCCGCCGGCTCGCCGATGCGATTTTCCAGATGCGTCGCCGGATCGCCGGGCTGCCCGATCAGGCGCACCATGACGCCGCGATTGTCGCGCGCCCAGATCGCACGGTCGGGGGCGAGCGAATAGGGCCGGTAGCGCTTGTAGCCGTTGATGGTCGGCGTCGAGAACACCGCGCCGGCGCGCGCATGCGTGAGCAAGCCCGCGAGGTAATAGCGGCCGATGGTCGAGATCACGTCACGATCATTGAGTGCGAAGGCATTGGCGCCCGTCTTGCGCTCGATCAACGACTGATGAAGGTGCCAGCCCGAGGACAGCAGGTTCGGCAGCGCCGGCCGGCACATGAAGCTCGCCAGCATGCCGTTCCGGTGCGCGATCTGCTTCGCCGCCGCCCGAAACAGGATCATGGCGTCGGCCGCGGCGAGCCCAATCAGCGGCCGAAAGGTGAACTCACACTGGCTCGGCCCGAGCTCGACCTCCACGGATCGCAGCGGCAGGCCGAGCGCAGCAACGCCGCGGCGGATAGCGGTCAAAGCCGGATCGAAACGGTCGTAGCGGCTCTCGGTGAGGTACTGGTAGCCCTGCGAAAGCAGCGAAACTTCCGGCGCCTTGGGCGGCCAGGGCGAGTCCTCCGGCGACAGCCCCGGATTCTCCACCTTGAACAGGTGAAACTCGACTTCGAGTCCGGCGAGAAAGTCGTAGCCGGCGGTGCCGAGCCGATCGAGCGCGTCCTTGAAAATGCGGCGCGTGGAAAACGGCACGGGCTTGCCATTGGTGAAACAAATGTCGCACAGCACCCAGCCGGTCTGTTCCGCCCAGGGCAGTACGCGGAAAGTTGCAGGGTCCGCGACCATGACGAAGTCGCCGCCACCCTGCATTTCCGCCATGCCGAAGCCGCCGCCAGCGGTGAACACTGGCCACGCCGTCTTGTGCGCGGTGTCCTTCGCCAGCAGCGTCGTCGTCATGCTGACGCCGCTCTTGAGCGCGGCGATCGCATCCTGCGCCAGCAAAGTCTTGCCGCGAAGCACGCCATGCTGGTCGGCGAAAGAAAACCGCACCAACTCCAACTTGTCGCGTTTAATCTGGCGCTCGACCTCGGCGGCCACCGCCGCCTGCTCGTCCGACCACAGGCCGTGACGATCGACGAAGCTCAGGTGGCGGGGCTTGCGCGGCGGCATTAGTGGCCGCCGACTCCTGGTTGCGACCAGCTCTTGGTTTTCTGCCGTTCGGCGTCGGTCCGTTGCCAGTAGCCCTGCCAATCCGCGGCGGGGCCGATGCCGTCGACGCAGGCCGGCCCGGTGATCGACGCCGCCTTGGCGGGATCGAGCGCGATCAGTTCACCATTTTTGGCGGCGGCGTCGAGGCTCTGCCGCAGCAGCTTGCGATAAGCGACGATCGCCTTGTCCGATGTGCCGAGATGCTCCTGCGTGCGGTCCTGGATCACGCCCATCGACTCACACGCCCACTGGTCGTGCACGTTGATGTCGGCGCCCATGCCCGTAAAGGTCTCGTGCTCCTGCTCATGCGGATCGAACCCGTAGTCGTTGTCCTTGTTCTTGCGCGGCCGGTAGTCGGGGAGTTCGTAAAGTTCGAGCCGCTGGCGGCGCATCTCGTTCTTGTCGACGGCCGCGCCGAAGCTCGTGAAGATCGCGTACCAGTAGTGGCGGGTATCGTCGATCGGCACGTGCCATTGCGAGATCGTCATCTCGCGGCTCATCGGAATGATGAAGGCGTTGGGGAAGACGAGATTGGTGACGCGCACATGCGCCTTGCCCCCGCCGATCTCGCGCAACGTCACCAGACGAAATCCGTAATCGGTCGGCTCGACCTCGATGCGCGGCCGAGTGAATTCCCGCATGATCTGGGTCATCGGCATGTCCGCGTCCATCGTCTTGTCGCGGAACATCTTGCCGTAACCTTCCTCGGGCTTTTCGTCCTCGAAGAAGCGATGCAGGAACGAGGTATGAACCGGATCGATGCCGACCTCGAGCGATTGCAGCCAATTGCAATCGATCATGCCCTTGAATGCGAAGGTGTGAGTCGAAGGCGCGGTGAAGCAGTCGAACTTCGGAAATTCCGGCGGCGTGCCGCCGCCCAGATAGGCGAACAGGATCCCGCTCTTCTCAACCACCGGATAGGCCTTGTGGCGAAGCTGGGCACACAGGTTCGACTCCGGCGGTTCGGCCGGGGTCTCCAGACACTTCCCGTCATGGCCGAACAGCCAGCCGTGGAAGGCGCAACGCAAGCCGCCATTCTCCAGCCGGCCGAAGGCGAGATCGGTGCCGCGGTGGGGACAATGCCGGCCGACCAGGCCGTAGCGCCCTTGGTCATCGCGGAAGATGACGAGGTCCTCGCCAAACAGGCGCACGGGTTTGACGGGCCGATTGCCGGCGAGTTCGTCGACCAGCGCGGCAGGCTGCCAATAACGGCGCAACAGATTGCCAGCGGGCGTGCCCGGACTGGTTCGGGTGATGAGATCGTTTTGTTCCGCACTCAACATGATACTGCCCCGCACATTGGCTTGCGGGGCAGGTTACCGTCTCGGCGGGCTGATCGGAAGTCGGCCGCTCAGCCGTGGCGCGCCGACATGCCCGCATCCATGCGATTGCGCCAATAGGACTGGCGCAGCGATTTCAGGCGCGCGGCCGCGGTTCTGGCCTCGGAGCGGCTGGCGGTCGGGTAAGTGCGATATTCCAGCTCCATGACATTGGGCTTGGGCAGCGCCTTGCGGAAGAGGCTTTTCCAGCCACCCTCACCGCCGTCGACTTTGATATCGGCGAGCGCGCCCGCAACGTTGCCGGAATGGCCGAAGGCGATCAAAGCGCCGGTCGGCGCGTGGCGGACCTCGTAGACGCCGGGGCCGATCGGGGCTTCGACGAAATCGCCCCGCGTTGCGTTGTGAAATGTGTTCCAGGTGCTCCAGGTCAGATCAGCCACAGTCGTCCTCGTAGTGATGGGAAGTCGCCACCCGCTCGCGGCCTGACCTAAAGCGTGAGCCGGAAACGTCAATGCCGGGTGGGGACAAAGCGGTATAAAGCGACCGCTGCGCTGAAGAATTCCTTGCCGTATCACGCGCAATTGAAGACGTAAGTCGGCGCGCGTGCTCAGTGGCCAGGCAGCACGAGCAGTTTCGGCTTTTGCGGCAAGCTCGATTTCGAGACCACAACCGAAGGCACCGCGCTGATCTCGACGTCCCAGTCCTGCTTGATGCGCTGGACGAAACGGTCGAGCGTATAGCTGCTGAAATAATGCATCGGAATCATCAGGGGCGCCTTGAGCGATTTCAGCACTTCGACCATGCCTTCCATATCGAGCGTATAGCTGCCGTCGACCGGCACCAGCACCACATCGACGCGGCCGATCTCATTGAGTTGCTGTTGATTGAGGGTGTGATGCAGATGGCCGAGATGCGCGATGCACAGCGCCGCGATCTCGAAGATGAAGATGGAATTGCCATGGCGTTCGGTGCCGCCGCCGTCCCAGCGGCGGATATTGGTCGGCACGTTGCGCACCCGGACATCTTTCTCCTGGATGTCGATGCGCGCCGGCTTTTCCTCACCCGCCCATCCGCGCAGCACATGCTTGATGCCGGGGTCGGGCCGGTCGGTGTAATGCGTCGAATGCGCGTGGTTCATCGTCACGATATCGGGGACGATGGTCGGACGCACATAGTCGTTGTAGTCGGTGCCGATGCGAACCAGGCGTGGGCTTTCGATCAGGAAGGTCGAATGGCCGACGTAAGTGAGCCGCGCTTCGTCGCGCTGGAGCGCGACATGCCGGAACACGGGTGAACGCTGCGAGATCAGGCCCGGGCAATTTTCCTGCATCTCGGGCTTCGCGGGCGCTGGCGCCGCGCCCTGTGCAAGGGCACCCGTGCCGGGCAGAGCGAGCAGCAAGGCGATGGCAAAGCCGCGCATGGTCAAATTTTGACATGGCGCGCGCGGTCGCGCCACGGCTTATGTGCCGCACCAGCTAAGTGAGGAATACAAATGAAAACGGCGCCCCAGGGATTCAACCTGGGGCGCCGCTTCATCCAGCGGTGGGCAGCTTTCAGTAGTCCCGGTAATACGAGCCGTAATAGCCATAACCGCGCGGCCGCTGCTGCTGGTGCAGGCTCGCGTCGGAGACGATGATCCCTTTTGGCGTCGTCACCACCCAGCGATTGCCGTCACGCTTGACGGATTCAACCGCGCCGAGCCCCGGCAGTTGCGCGCCCGGCCGCGCCAGGAAAACTTCGCCGCGGCCTTCGACCACCACGTTATTGCCGCGCGCCTGCACGATGGTCCAGCCGGAAAGCACGGTGGGCTGCGCGGCAACGGGCTTCGGGGTGGGGATCGGCACGTCCTTGACCTCAGCGGTCTGAGGCGCGGGCGTGGCGATGGAGCCGGTCGCCTCGCGGGCGCGTTCCATCTTGTCGAGCCGTTCGGTCAGCTTTGTAAATTGCTGGCTTTGGATTTGAGTCTGCGCAGCAGCGGCCTTGCCCGTGCTTGCGAAGCTGGCTTTGAGCGCGGATACATCCTTGGCGAGCTGGTCGATCGACTTGCGTAGCACTTCGCGTTCCTCGACGCCGGTGTAATCGGTCACCACCGGGCGCGGCGTATGCAGGATCGCGAGCGCGCCAGCGGCCGCGCCACAGCACGCAGCAAGCATCAGGCTCGCGGTGAAAAAGGCGTTGCGTTGGGTGCGCCGCGCGATCTTCGGCATGCCGATCTTCGGCATCGCCACATGCGGCATCGCGAATTTCGGCATTTTGAATTTCGGAATTCGGATCGCCGGCAGCGTCAGGACGATGGAATTGTCGGGGGCGACCGCGACACCCGGCTGCGGCGCCAGCTTGTGCGTGTCGCCTGGCGACAATGGCGGCGACTCGATCTGTGGCAGCGCGCTGATCTCAGTCCTGGTGGGAGCGGTCTCGGGCGTCGTTGCGTTCTTGGTTTCGTTTGGCTCGGCCATGGCAGGCTCCGGTTGGCATTTACCAACCGCTAACCACGTTTGGTTACCAACCGGTTACCACCGCCGGAATCGACCGCTTTTGCGGTCGTCCCGCGCAGGCGGGGACCCAAACTTACAGGGCAAGCCCTTTCGACACGGCGAGCGCCTTGAGCGAGACCGCCGGCCGCGCCCCGAAATGCTGAATCACCTCTGCCGCCGCAATGGCGCCGAGCCGCGCGGCCGTCGCGAGATCCTTGCCCCGCGAATGCCCGACCAGGAAGCCGGCCGCGAATAAGTCGCCGGCGCCCGTTGCGTCGACCACGCGATCGATCGCCTCAGCCGCCACCCGCTCGGTCGTGCCGCCAGCGACCACCACGCAGCCTTTTTCGCTGCGCGTCACCACCGCAAGTCCGGCATCCTTTCGCAAGGCGGCGATCGCCGTGTCGAAGTCTGCCGTCTCATAGAGCGAGTGCAGTTCGCGCTCGTTGGCAAAAACAATATCCACGGTGCGATCGCGCAACAGCTTCACGAATTCCGCACGGTAGCGGTCGACGCAGAACGCATCAGACAAGGTCAACGCGACCTTGCGGCCGGCGCCATGGGCGATCTGAGCGGCCTTGCGAAACGCCTCCTTGGCGTGCGGCGGGTCCCATAAATAGCCTTCGAGGTAGGTAATGGCGGCACCGGCGATCGCACTCTCCGCAATGTCGGCGGCGTGGAGATCCTGCGCCGCGCCGAGATAAGTGTTCATCGTGCGCTCGCCGTCCGGCGTCACCAGAATGTAGCAGCGCGCCGTGGACGGACCGTTTTGGGCGGGCGGCGTGTCGAAAGCGACGCCGGCCGCGCGAATGTCGCGGGAAAAAACGCCACCCAGCTCGTCGGCCTTCACCTTGCCGATGAAGGCGGCGCGCGCGCCGAGCGAGGCACAGCCGACAATCGTGTTCGCCGCCGAGCCGCCGGAGCTTTGCGACGACGGACCCATCGCCGCGTAGATCGCTTGCGCGCGCGGCTCATCGATCAACGCCATGCCGCCTTTCGCCATGCCGTGTTTGACAAGAAAATCGTCATCGGCCTTGGCGATGAGATCGACAATGGCATTGCCGATGCCGATGACGTCGTAGCGCGGAGCAGCCATGGATACCTCTGCAAGATTGCGCGCGCACTATATCGGCGCGACTTGACCTTGCAATCGACCGCCCTTGCAATGATGCGCACCGCCGTGGCAAAGGGACTCACATCGTGACGCGCGGGCTACCAATCCACCGGCCCATCACACTTTACCCGAGACTGTCCAAAGGTCTTTCCCATGGCGACCAATCCGGCGCAGCCCACTTTCAAGCCGCTCGTGTTTTCGGGCGTGCAGCCCACCGGCAACCTCCACCTCGGCAATTACCTCGGCGCTATCGTCAAGTTCGTCGAGCTGCAGAAGAGCCACGAGTGCATCTATTGCGTGGTCGATCTGCACGCCATTACGGTGTGGCAGGACCCCGCCGAGCTCACCCGCAACACCCGCGAGGTGACCGCGGCTTTCCTCGCTTGCGGCATCGATCCGAAGAAGCACATCATCTTCAACCAGAGCCAGGTGCACGAGCACGCCGAACTTGCGTGGGTGTTCAATTGCGTCGCCCGAATGGGTTGGCTCAATCGCATGACGCAGTTCAAGGAAAAGGCCGGCAAGGACCGCGAGAATGTCTCGGTCGGTCTGTTCGTCTATCCCAACCTGATGGCAGCGGACATCCTCGTCTATCGCGCGACGCACGTCCCCGTCGGCGAAGACCAGAAGCAGCATCTCGAGCTGTCGCGTGATATCGCTCAGAAGTTCAACAATGACTTCTCGTCGTCGATCGCGGCGCGCGGATTCGGCGAGGCGTTCTTCCCGCAGCCCGAGCCGCTGATCCAGGGCCCGGCGACGCGGGTAATGTCGTTGCGGGACGGTTCGAAGAAAATGTCCAAGTCCGACGCCTCGGATTATTCGCGCATCAATCTCACCGACGATGCCGACGCCATCGCGCAGAAGGTGCGCAAGGCCAAGACCGATCCCGACGCGTTGCCGAGCGAGGAAAAAGGCCTCACTGGCCGGCCCGAAGCCGAGAACCTGGTCGGCATTTATGCAGCGCTCGACAACAAGACCAAAGCGGATGTGCTGCGCCAGTTCGGCGGCGGCCAGTTCTCGACGTTCAAAAATGCGCTCTCCGATCTCGCCGTGGCGAAGCTCGGCCCGATCGGCGGCGAAATGAAAAAACTCGTAGCCGATACGGCCCACATCGATTCGATTTTGGCCGAAGGTTCGGATCGCGCCCGCGCCATCGCCGGCGAAACGATGAAGACGGTGAAGGATATTGTCGGGTTTATTCGCGCTTGAACGCAATTGATGCTCGATAAACGGGCATTTGCGCCGCTTGTGACGCCGTGCCGCCCCATGCAAGATTCCCCTCATGAGCACCAAGCGGCGTAGCTACGAGAAGGGCCACAAGCGCAAATACCTTGTCGTCATCGACGACACGGAAGAGTGCGACCGCGCCGTGCACTGGGCGACCAAACGCGCCAGCCGCACCAAGTCCGTGGTGATGATGCTGCGCGTGATAGAAACCGGCGAGCGCAACCAGCAATGGCTCGGCGTCGCCGACATCATGCAGGCCGAGGCGATGGAGGCGGCGAAGGCGGCGCTCGACAAATATGCGGACCGCGTCAAGGCCGTCGCCGACGTAAAGGTCGAGCGGGTCATCCGAGAAGGCTCCACCCCTGAGGAAATCGTGAAGCTGATCGAAGAGGATGCCGATATCGGCATTCTGGTGCTCGCTGCCGGCACGGCAAAGGAAGGTCCGGGCCCGCTGGTCACATCGATCTCAAAGACCGCCGGCACCTTTCCGATCCCGCTTGCCATCGTGCCGGGTCAGCTCAGCGACGAAGATATCGACGCTTCCTCATAAGCTGCGGGCCTTTGCGCGGGTTGATCCCGCGCGCCCGCATCGCCATTTATCTGCTATAGAGCCGCATCCGGCGGGCCTTGAACCCGCGCGCGAGGAGTACCGCAAAGATGTTCATCCAGACCGAAGCCACGCCGAACCCGGCGACCATGAAATTCCTGCCTGGCCGTACCGTGCTCGATAAAGGCACGCTCGACATGCCCAGCAAGGAAACGGCCGCGCAGTCGCCGCTGGCGCAGCGCCTGTTCGGCGTCACCAATGTCGGTGGGGTGTTTCTGGGATCGGACTTCATCTCGGTGACCAAAACCGCCGGCGAGTGGCAGCACATCAAGCCCGCGATCCTCGGTGCAATCATGGAGCATTTCATGAGTGGCGCGCCGGTACTCGCGGCCGACGCGGCGCCCCAGGCCGGGGGCGACGATGAGTTTTTCGAAGCCAAGGACGCGCAAACCGTCGCGACCATCAAAGATCTTCTGGAAACCCGGGTCCGCCCGGCGGTCGCCGGCGACGGCGGCGACATTACGTTCAAGGGATTCAAGGAAGGCGTCGTGTATCTGCAAATGAAAGGCGCGTGCTCAGGATGCCCTTCATCCACCGCAACTCTTCAACACGGCATCCAGAACCTGCTGCGGCATTTCGTGCCCGATGTGCAGGAAGTGCGGCCGGTTTAATCCGTTCAATCGCGATTTAGTTGTGATGCCCGGCTATCACGCCGGGCGTCGTTATTTTAGCGTGGTAAAATCCTTCCATGCGCGTCCTCGCCATCGATACGGCTCTCGAAGCCTGTTCGGCCGCGGTTCTCGACACCGAGGCGGGCGCCATTGTAGCCAGCGAATCGCAGCCGATGGTGCGCGGCCATGCAGAAGCGCTCGTGCCTTTGGTCGCGCGCGTCATTGCCCGGTCGGAATTCTCATTCGGCGAAATCGACCGCTTTGCGGTGACGGTCGGACCCGGCAGCTTCACCGGCCTGCGGGTTGGCATCGCGGCCGCGCGCGGATTTGCGCTCGCTGCCGGCAAGCCGGCGATCGGGCTTTCAACTTTGGCGGCTTATGCGGCGCCGTTTATCGCCGCGGATGACCGCCTGCCGGTCGTCTGCGCAATAGATGCCCGGCACGGCCATGTCTACTTGCAGATCTTCGGGCCCGGAGGCCGCACGATCGTATCCCCACGGATCGTCAGCCTGCGCGATGCATTACGTGTCGCGACGAGCGGCAGCCCGCGCGTCACCGGCACGGCTGCCGAAATGCTCGCCAATGCCTGGCCGCAGGGCGAGCGTCCCCCCGCGGCCGTCGACCCGCGCCGCGCGCCAGATATCGATTGGGTGGCGCGGCTTGGGGCCGCGGCGTCCGAAAGCGGCCAGCCGCCCAAGCCGCTCTATCTGCGCGCGCCGGACGCGCAGCCGCAGGACGCCGCCCAATTGCCCCGCCGATGATCGCTTTGTTCAAGCGCTGGTTCGGACGCGCATCACCGACACTCGCAGAAGCGAGTGCGCGTGATGCCCCCGCCATCGCCAAATTGCATGGGCAGTCTTTCCAGCGCGGCTGGAGCGACGGCGAAGTCGAAGCACTGTTGCGCGACCGTACCGTCCTTGGTCACCGCGCGCTGGCGGGAGGCCGGCTGGCCGGTTTTATCATGTCCCGAATCGCCGCCGGCGAGGCCGAAATTCTCTCCATCGCCGTTGGCCATGCTTATCAAGGCCGTGGCTTGGCGCGGCAAATGCTCGACCTGCATTTACGCCGACTGGCAGGACTTGGGGTTGAGGCCGTCTTTCTTGAAGTCGGCGAAGACAACGAGCCGGCCAAAAAACTTTACGCCCGCGCCGGTTTCCAAGAAGTGGCGCGGCGGGCGAACTATTATCCGGCGCCGGGCGGCAAACATCGCGCGGCGCTCGTGTTCAGGCGCAATCTCGTCTGATCCCTTCCGGTATGCTAGAAATGCCGAAGGAGAATGACGGTGCCGACTGCGGAAAAAGCCAAGAGCCAAAAGACCGACAGGCGCGCGGGGCGTGATATCGAAGCCGCATGCGTGGCCAAAGGCATGCGCATGACTGAGCAGCGCCGCACGATCGCACGCGTTCTTGCCGCCGCTGAAGACCATCCCGACGTGGAGGAGCTTTACCGGCGTTGCGCCAAAGTGGACGATCGCATCTCGATTTCAACCGTCTACCGCACCGTGAAGCTCTTTGAAGACGCAGGGATCATCGAGCGTCACGACTTCCGCGAAGGCCGCGCCCGCTATGAGCAGATACCGGAATCGCACCACGATCATTTGATCAATCTGCGGACCGGAGAAGTCATCGAGTTCTCCTCGGAAGACATCGAACGCCTGCAGACCGAAGTCGCCCGCAAGCTCGGTTACAAGCTCGTCGATCATCGGCTCGAGCTTTATGCCGTGCCGCTCAATGACGATAAAACCCGCCGCTAAATGCTACGGGTCTTTTGGGTCGGCGGTCTTTTCTTCGGCACGGTCCCTTTCATCACCGTCATTCAGTTCTTTCTCGGCTCGGTGAGCCATCGGCTTTGGGGTGCAGTCTCGCGCAGCTATTACCGCCTGCTGTGCCGGGCGATGCGGGTGCGCATCACGATCGTCGGGGAGATGGCGAGCGGTCCGCTTTTGTTGTGCGCGAACCATGTGTCATGGGCCGATATTCCGGTGCTCGGCGCCGTGGCGCCGGTCGTTTTCATCGCCAAACGCGAAGTGCGCAGCTGGCCTCTGATTGGGGCGGCCGCGAGCGCCCAGAAAACCGTTTTCGTCGATCGCGAGCGGCGTCAGCACACTGGAGGAGCGGTGAGCGAGATCGCGCACCGCCTTGGCAGGGGGCATAGCGTTGTACTGTTCGCCGAGGGAACGTCGAGCGACGGCAATCGCGTTTTGCCGTTTCGTTCGGCATTGATCGGCGCAGTGGAGGCTGCCTGCCACGACGCGGGCGTTCGGCAAGTCACGGTGCAGCCCCTCGCGATCGCTTACACGCGCCAGTTTGGTCTTCCGATGGGCCGTCAAATGCGCTCGCTTGCCGCCTGGTATGGCGATCTGGATTTCATGCCGCACTTCGCCGAATTCCTCCGTCGCGGCGCGGTCGATGTGGTCATCAGCTTCGGCGAGCCGCTTCCAGCGTCAGTCGTCACGGATCGCAAGGCCGCGGCGTTTTCGCTTGAAAATAGCGTGCGCGCGATGGCTGCGGCCACGCGGCGTGCCGGCATTCCCATTCCAGTGCGGACACGCTAAGAGGAAGTCAAAAGCCACTTCGGCACGGATCGGAACCGAACCCGAACGGCATGAGCACACGCAAGCTTTACGTCAAATCTTTCGGCTGCCAGATGAACGTCTACGATTCTCATCGTATGGCGGATACGCTCGCGCCTGCCGGCTTCACGGAGATCGCCCAGCCCGCCGGCGCCGATCTCATCGTCCTCAACACCTGCAACATTCGCGAAAAGGCCGCCGAGAAGATCTACTCCGAGCTGGGCCGGCTGCGGGTGCTCAAGGAAGAGGCACAAGCGAAGGGACGCCGTGTCCTGATTGCCGTCGCCGGGTGCGTCGCGCAAGCCGAGGGCGAGGAGATCGTGCGCCGCGCGCCGGCGGTCGATATTGTCGTCGGCTCGCAGAATTATCATCAGTTGCCGGTATTGTTGTCACGCGCCGAGCAGGGCGAGCAGATCGTCGATACCGAGTTTCCGCTCGACGACCGTTTCGCGACCATGCCGGGCGCCCGCCGCGAGGCGACTCGCGCCCGCGGCATTTCCGCCTTCGTGACGGTGCAGGAAGGGTGCGACAAATTCTGCACCTTCTGCGTCGTGCCCTATACGCGGGGCGTCGAGACATCGCGTCCCGTTGAGCAAATTGCGCGCGAGGTCGAGCGGCTCGCCGATGCCGGCGTGCGAGAAATCACTTTGATTGGACAAAACGTCAACGCCTATCATGGCGAGGGACCGGACGGCCGCGAATGGCCACTCGGCAAGTTGATGTACCGTTTGGCCGAGATCGCTGGCATCGCGCGGCTTCGCTACACGACCAGTCATCCGCTTGATCTCGAACCATCGTTGATCGACGCGCATCGCGATCTGCCCGCTCTGATGCCTTACGTTCACTTGCCCGTGCAGTCGGGCAATGACCGCATCCTCGCCGCGATGAACCGGCGCCACACCCGCGCGCAATATCTTGCCGCTATCGATCGTCTGCGGGCGGCGCGAAGCGATCTCGCCTTCACCTCCGATTTCATTGTCGGCTTTCCGGGCGAGACCGAAGCAGAGTTCGGCGATACCGTTTCACTGGTGGAAGACGTGGGCTTCGCCGCCGCTTATTCCTTTATGTATTCGCCGCGTCCCGGCACGCCGGCTGCTGAAATGACCGAACAGGTGCCCGAAGACGTCAAATCCGAACGCCTGCAGCGGCTCCAGGCCGTGATCAACCGCGAATTGGCGCGCTATAATGCGCAGTTCCTTGGGCGCACCGTGGAAATCCTGCTTGAAAAACCGGGCAAGCTCGCTGGGCAGTTGGTGGGACGCACCCCATATCTTCAGGCGGTGCAGGTGATGGCGCCGGCCGCGCGGATCGGCGAGGTCGTGCCTGCCACCATCACGGAGATTGGCCGCTACACCTTGTTCGGCGCCTTGGCGACGCCCGAAACAGAGCCCCAGCAACTCGCCATAGCCGGAGCGTGAGCATCTTGCGCAATAAGGAGCCGACATTGCCTTCTGCCGCGACAGCCGCGGATACCGCCAAGACGGCAATCGAGCTCGACTTCGAGGACAATCGCGTCGCCTCTGCTTTGTTCGGGCAGTACGGCCAGAACCTGGCGCTGATCGAGCGCAAACTCGGCGTGAGTGCCGACAGCCGGGGCAACCACGTGACGATCGAAGGATCGCGCGGCGCTTGCGAGCAGGCGCGGCGGGTATTGCAAGGTCTCTACGAGCAAGCCAAGCGCGACCGTGAGCTGCACACTGGAGACGTCGAGGGCGCGATCCGGCTCGCCATTGCCCAAGGATCGCTGTTCGACCACGAGCCGGGCGCGCCGCGCCCGAGTTTCGACGAGATCAATTTGCGCAAGCGCCCGATCCGCGCGCGCACCGCCGCGCAGGACGCCTATATGCGCGCCTTCAAGAAATATCCTTTGGTATTCGGCACCGGTCCCGCCGGCACCGGCAAGACCTGGCTCGCGGTCGCCTATGCGGTTCAGCTGTTCGAGCGCAAGGAGGTTGACCGCATCATCCTGTCGCGGCCCGCTGTCGAGGCTGGCGAGCGGCTCGGCTTCCTGCCAGGCGACATGCGCGAAAAGGTCGATCCTTATCTTCGCCCGGTCTATGACGCGCTTTATGACATGATGGACGGCCGCATCGTCGAGCGCGCCCTCGAGGCCGGCGAAATCGAAATTGCGCCGCTTGCCTTCATGCGCGGCCGCACTTTATCGAATGCCGCGGTCATCCTCGACGAGGCGCAGAATACGACCTCCATGCAGATGAAAATGTTTCTGACCCGGCTCGGCGAAAACAGCCGCATGATCGTCACCGGCGACCCGAGCCAGGTCGATTTGCCGCCAGGCCAGACGTCTGGCTTGAGCGAGGCGATCCGGCTGCTCGACGGCGTCGAGGGCATAGGTCATGTGGCTTTCAGCGCCGAAGACGTGATCCGCCACGAACTCGTTTCGCGCATCGTCGCGGCCTACGACCGCGCCAAGCCTGCCCGGAAGGAATGAGCGCTCCGGACGTCGATATTCTGGTGCAGTCACCGCACTGGAGGGAACATGACGGCTCGGAAGCTGCCGTGCGCGATGCGATTGCTGCTGCGGCGAAGCTCGTGCCAGGCGCCGATGGTGAGATCTCGGTGCTGTTGACCGATGACGCGGCGATGCGCGCGCTCAACAACACGTGGCGCAACATCGACCAGCCGACAAACGTCTTGTCGTTTCCAGCGGCCGATGGCGCGAGCGACTCGCCTGCTGGGCAGCCGGGTCATCTCGGCGACATCGCGGTCGGCTACGAAACCCTGGTTCGAGAATGCACCGCTGAGGGCAAGGATTTCCTCCATCATCTGAGCCATATGGCGGTGCATGGTTTTCTGCACCTGATCGGCTACGATCACCAGACTGATTCCGAGGCCGAGGACATGGAGCGGCTGGAAAGCGCCATCCTGGCGCGCCTGAACATTCCTGACCCATACGCGCAACGCTGACCCTGGTTGATGTCTGACAGCGATCCCCGCCCCGCCGGCGACAAAATCGATTCCGTGAACCTTCCGGTTCCGGTGCTGCGGCCGCGCGATGTCGCGCAGAATGGCGAAAGCTGGATTGGCCGCGCGCTGCGCGCATTGTTCGGCTGGCGGCCGGGCTCTATTCGCGCCGATCTTTCCGACGTGCTCGACGCGCCGTCCGGCGAAACCGGCTTCTCGCCCGATGAAAGCCGGATGCTGAAAAACATCCTCGGGCTGCGCGAGCGCCGCCTCGACGATGTTATGGTGCCGCGCGCCGACATCATCGCCGTGCAGCAGGACATCTCCCTCGGCGAATTGCTGCGGACGTTCGAAAAGGCCGCTCATTCGCGGCTGGTCGCCTATAACGACACGCTCGACGATCCGATCGGCATGGTGCACATCCGCGATCTGATCGCCTTCATGACCGCCCACGCGCAAATGCCGGCGGAGAAAGCCGCCAAGCGCAAGAAACCCCTCCCCGCCAATCTCGATCTCAAGGCGATCAATCTCGCGACCCCGCTCTCTTCGACCAAGATTGTTCGCGAAATCCTGTTCGTGCCGCCATCCATGCGGCTAATCGATCTCCTGGCGCGGATGCAGGCCACCCGCATCCATCTGGCTTTGGTGATCGACGAGTATGGCGGGACCGACGGCCTCATCTCCATCGAGGACATCGTCGAGCAGATCGTCGGCGAGATCGCTGACGAGCACGACGAGGAGGAGTTGCCGGGCATCCAGCATCAGCCCGACGGATCGTATATCGCCGACGCGCGCGCTACCCTGGAGGAGGTTACCCGCACGATCGGGACCGATTTCGATCCGGGTAAAGCCGCCGAGGAAGTCGACACAATCGGCGGCTATCTCGTCACCGTCGGCGGCCGCGTGCCTGTGCGCGGGCAGCTTATCCCCGGCCCCGGTCAATTCGAAATCGAGATCCTCGATGCCGACCCGCGCCGCATTAAGCGTGTGCGCATCGTGCGCAACGATCGCCGCGAGCGCTTGCGCAAGCGCGAGCCGGACGCAGTGCTGGCCGGTGTCGCGCCGCCGACCTTGCTGGCCGACGAGCCGGCGAAAGACCATTCGCCGCCGCGCCGCCCGTGACCTTCAGCCGCATCGCCCACAATGCCGCGCATGCCGTCCTCCTCGCATCCGGCTGGCGTCGCGCGGGAATAGCGTTCCTTGCTGGCGCTTGCTCGGTGCTGGCGATGGCGCCGTTCGGCTTCTGGCCGATTCTGTTTCTCACATTTCCGGTTCTGGTCTGGCTGGTCGACGGCTCGGCCGGACGATTTCGCGGCTGCGGCGCCGCGGCCGTCGCGGGCTGGTGCTTCGGCTTCGGCTATTTCGTGGCGGGGCTCTATTGGATCGGCCACGCCTTTCTGGTCGATGCCAAGACTTTCGGATGGCTGCTCCCGATTGCCGTCAGCGGGCTGCCGGCCTATCTCGGGCTGTTCACCGCGCTTGGGTTGGCGCTGGCCCGGTTAATCTGGGTCGGCGGGGCCGAGCGAATCCTAGCGCTCGCCGCGACTCTGACTTTGGCGGAATGGCTGCGTGGCAAGCTGCTCAGTGGTTTTCCCTGGAATGCATTCGGATATGCCCTGGCCCAGCCGCTGCCTTTGGCGCAAAGCTTCGCACTAATCGGATTATGGGGCCTGACATTTCTTGCCGTCGCTATTTTCGCGGCGCCGGCGGTGTTTGCCGATGAGCGGACGATAACCCCCCGGCCCTGGCGGCCGGCCATAATCGGGCTCGTCGTCCTCGCCGGCCTCACGGGCTACGGCGCCGTGCGGCTGTGGCAGAACCCCACGACGTTCGTCGCCGACGTGAAGCTGCGCATCATGCAACCCAATCTGCAGCAAGATCAGAAATTTAACTACGGCGCCAAGACGGAGGTGATGAACCGCTATTTGCGGTTATCCGATCTCGCCACCACCCCGCAATCGAGCGGCGTGCGCGACGCCACCCATCTGATCTGGCCCGAGTCCGCGTTTCCCTTCCTGCTCGCCCGCGAGCCCGAGGCGATGGCACAGATCGCCGACCTGCTGCCGCCGGGCACCGTTCTCATCACTGGCGCGATACGCGCCGGTGATACCCCTCCGGGACAGCGCATCACCCAGGCTTACAACTCGGTCTATGTCATCGACCACGACGGCTCGATCCTCGGCATTTACGACAAGGTGCACCTGGTGCCGTTCGGCGAATATTTGCCGCTGCAGAATTTGCTTGAGCGCATCGGTCTCGTTGCGCTGACCAAGATGCGCGGCGGCTTTCTCGCCGGCGATAGACGCCGCTCAATGACGGTGCCGCGCGCTCCAAAATTTCTGCCGCTCGTTTGTTATGAAGCAATCTTCCCCGGCGCAGTGCCGCCCGAGGACAGACCCGGATGGCTTCTTAACGTCACCAATGACGGCTGGTTCGGGATCAGCACTGGGCCGCATCAGCATTTTCAGCAGGCTCAGATGCTTGCGATCGCCGAAGGATTGCCTGTCGTGCGGGCCGCCAATACCGGAATTTCCGCCGTCGTCGATCCGTTCGGGCGCATCGTGCGCGCTTTGCCGCTCGGCGCCGAAGGCGTTCTCGATTCTGCCTTGCCGCGCGCCACGGCGCCTACAATCTATGCGCGATACGGTGATAGCGTAGCGCTCGCTCTTGGTGTTCTCGCTCTGTTTTTGGTCATGCGGCGAAAGTTACGCGCATAAATTTCGCTTTACCTGCGTTGAAGTGCAGCTTTCCTGACCTATCGCCCGTCCTACGTTCGCGCCTTGAAAATTGATGACAAAGGCCGCGTAAATTTTCAGTTTTGTTTGACTCTAAACGTACGGTGAGGTGATTCCCCGCATTGCCATTGCCCCCGCATTTGTGAAATGAAGGCGCGATTGGCGGACCATGGCGAAGAAGAATCCAAATCCTATCGATAAACATGTCGGCGCTCGCGTCCGCATGCGACGCATGATGCTTGGCATGAGCCAGGAAAAACTCGGCGACGCCTTGGACCTGACTTTCCAGCAAGTGCAAAAATACGAAAAGGGCACCAACCGGATCGGCGCGAGCCGGCTGCAACAGATTTCAAATATCCTGCAGGTGCCGCCGGCCTTCTTCTTTGAAGGGGCGCCCGGCCATACGTCCTCGGGCATGTCCGAGTCGCCATCGCCCGCGTATGTCTCCGACGTACTCGCAACCTCGGATGGGCTCGCGCTCGTCAAGGCGTTCTCTCGCATCAAGAAGCCTAAACTACGACGCAAAATCGTCGATCTGGTCCAGCAAATGGCGGACGGCGAAGACTAGCGTCGGGCCGCGTCCCAATCGCCCACGATTATTGCCCACGCCTCCCGCATCTTGACGGTGCGGGCTTGCCTTGCAAGAACCAGCCGCCAATAAAACGCCGCGGCCGAAACCGCGCCAGGGAGAGGCGAGCGTGCACAATAATTATCTGTTCACCAGTGAATCCGTTTCGGAAGGGCATCCCGACAAGGTATGCGACCAGATTTCTGACGCGGTGCTCGATGCATTTCTGGAGAATGACGCGAAGCTCGGCATCTCCGATGATAGCCTCGTCAACACCCGGCTCGGCTGCGAGACGCTCGCCACCACCAACAAGATCGTGATCGCCGGCGAGGGCCGCGGCCAGTCGCCGCTGTTCGTTAAGCACGGCGCAAAGGCGGTCGTGAACCGCGAGATGATCTCGCAGATCGCCCGCGATGTGGTGAAGGACATCGGCTACGACCAGGACGGCTTCTCTTATTACGGCGCCGACATCGAAGTGCTGCTGCACGGCCAGTCGCCCGACATTGCCATGGGCGTCGATGCCAAGAAGAAAAAGGGCAAGGAAGAAGAAGGCGCCGGCGACCAGGGCATGATGTTCGGCTTCGCCTGCACCGAGAGCGAGGTCTACGAGAAGGGCTCGTTCATGCCGGCCCCGATCTACTTCGCGCACAAGATTCTCAAGGTGCTGGCCGACAAGCGCCACTCCAAGTCGCTCGCCGACCTTCAGCCCGACGCCAAGAGCCAGGTCACTGTAAAATATGTCGACGGCAAGCCGGTCGGCTGCACAAAGGTCGTCGTCTCGACCCAGCACAATGCCGAGAGCCGCAACCGCAAGAAGTACACGCCGGGCATGGTGCGCGACCTGATCGGCGACGCGGTGACTTCGGCGCTGCCGAAGGGCTGGATGCCGAAAAAGGAAGCCGACTTCCTTGTCAATCCGACCGGCAACTTCGTGATCGGCGGACCGGACGGTGACTGCGGCCTCACCGGCCGCAAGATCATCGTCGATACTTACGGCGGCTACGCGCCGCATGGCGGCGGCGCCTTCTCTGGCAAGGACCCGACCAAGGTCGACCGCTCGGCGGCTTATGCCGCGCGCTATCTCGCCAAGAATGTCGTTGCCGCCGGTCTTGCCGAGCGCTGCACGATCCAGGTGGCCTACGCGATCGGCGTTGCCGACCCGATGTCGGTCCTCGTTGATACCCATGGGACGGGCAAGGTCGAGGAAGCGAAACTCGAGAAGGTTCTGCCGGAGCTATTCCGACTGACGCCGACCAATATCCGGCGCACGCTCAAGCTCAATCGCCCGATCTACCGGCGCACCGCGGCCTATGGCCATTTCGGCCGCAAGCCGGAAACCGACGGCGGTTTCTCCTGGGAGCGCACCAACCTCGCCGACGAAATCCGGCGCGCGGTTCGGTAGGATTGGTCATGGCCGGGCTTGTCCCGGCCATCCACGCCTTGCTTAAACCTAGTCGTGGATGCCCGGCACATTGCCGGGCATGACGAAGATGAACGACAAACCCGATATAGAGCCGCGCGCATTCTTCGGGCGCCGCAAGGGCCATCCGCTGCGTCCCCGGCACGCCGCGCTTTACGACACATTACTGCCGCAGCTCGCGCTTGATCTCAGCAAGCCCGCGCCTGCGAATCTGCTGGCTTTATTTCCCGTGCAAGTCAGCGAGGTGAGACTCGAAATCGGGTTTGGGGGCGGCGAGCATCTCATCAAACAGGCGCAGAGCGAACCCCATACCGGGTTTATCGGGGTGGAGCCGTTCGTGAATGGCATGGCCAAGGCGCTGGCCGCGATCGACGCCAACAAACTCCGGAACATCCGGCTGTGGTCCGCCGATGTCCTACCGCTGCTGCAATGGCTTCCCGCGGCATCATTGTCGCGGCTCTATCTTCTCTATCCCGATCCGTGGCCGAAACGGCGGCACTGGAAGCGCCGCTTCGTGCAGGATGAGACTGTGAGCGCGATCGCGCGCATTCTTCGTCCGGGCGGCGAATGGCGCTACGCCACCGATATTGCGAGCTATGCCGCATGGACTT
>JAFBAG010000013.1 GCA_019247925.1 Pseudolabrys sp. | reverse complement strand
GGCGAAACGCGCTCGATGCGCAGCAAAGAAGAAGCGCACGACTACCGCTATTTCCCCGACCCCGATCTACTGCCGCTGGAATTCGACGACGCCTATGTCGACGCGCTCAAGGCGCACCTCCCGGAACTGCCGGATGACAAGAAGGCGAGGTTTGTCCGCGATTACAAACTATCGGCCTACGCTGCGGACGTGCTCGTCAGCGAACGCAGCATCGCGGAGTTCTACGAACCAGTCGCGAATGGCCGTGATCCGAAACTTGCCGCCAACTGGATCGTCAACGATCTGCTCGGGCGATTGAATAAAGAGGGCAAGGACGTCCACGAGGCCCCCGTCAGGCCAGAACAAATCGGCGGTATTCTCGATTTGATCGCCGATGGGACGATATCCGGCAAGATCGCCAAGGATCTGTTCGATATCGTCTGGAAGGAAGGCGGCGATCCAAAAGCCATCGTGGAGAGCCGCGGCCTCAAGCAAGTCACCGACACCGGCGCGATCGAGCAGACCATCGATCAATTGATCGCGCAAAATCCCGACAAAGTGGCGCAAGCGAAAGCAAACCCAAAAGCCATGATGTGGTTTGTCGGCCAGGTCATGAAATCGTCAGGCGGCAAGGCCAATCCGCAAGCCGTCGGCGACGCTCTGAAGAAAAAACTCGGGCTGGAATAACCGCGGCGTCCGAATCAGTGCGCGCTGATTCGCTCGTTTTTGATCGAATCCGATCGACGCGAAGCGATTTTCCGGCGTGCCTGTGAAAAAATATTTTTGGTCGACGCGGAAAGTTTTTGCGCGCGATCTTGACTTCACACGCGTGTGATTTTGCTTACGCATGTGTTGGGCGTGCGCGATCGCGGCGCGCGCGATGCCCAAGAAATATCGATTTCACCGCAACAATTGTCATTGCACGCGCGATCACGTCGTTTGAATGCGCGCACGCACGTACGTTGCCTAGTTCTCGCGAAGTTGAATCGCGCGCGTGTCGCGCGCGAATGCAAGCGTGCGCATACACGCTTCGTTAGGCGGCAACGCTGATTTTTTCGTCGTCCTGGTGTAATCGGGACAGCAGTGCCGGTCGATTCGCGGCCGCACTGATGCGACACCCGCCACGATCTCGTGGCTAGGAGGGCAGCAAATGGCGAAACGTAGAAAGAAGGCAGCAAAGATGGCGAAGAAGGCTAAGCGCAAGAAGCGCACCTAGTCTTCCGCTACTTCTGCGTCTTCGATCATTCGTCGAAGATGACGTCATAGGGGCCGGTGTGCGTCATGTAGGGTTAGCGTTGGCTTGCGCTGCAAGGCGCGCCCGGACCCGGTGACGAAGAGGGCGTCGGCGAGGCTTCAAGGCCTCTCCGACGCCCTTCTTCTTTTATCTATTGCAAGTGTTGAGCGAAGTCGCCTTCAGCTCTTTTTCTTTTCGGCTTTGGCCTTTTCCTTGGCGGCCTTCGCTTCAGCCTTGGCCTTTGCCTTTTCTTCCTTGGCCTTGGCTTTCGCCGCAGCCTTGTCGGCCTTCGCCTTGGCCTTTTCTTCCTTCATCTTTGCCTTGGCCGCGGCTTTTTCTTCCTTGGCTTTTGCTTTTGCAGCGGCCTTGTCGGCCTTCGCTTTATCTTTGGCGGCTTTCGCTTCGGCTTTGGCCTTCGCCTTCTCTTCCTTGGCCTTGGCTTTCGCCGCAGCCTTGTCGGCTTTCGCCTTTTCTTTGGCTGCTTTGGCCGCAGCCTTATCCTGTTGCGTCGTGGACTGCGCCTGCGCCACGGTCATCGGCACTGCGCCAACCAGGGCAAGCGATACACACGCCGCCAAAATCGTCTTCAGCATTCAATCCTCCCATTTTCTTGTAACGCGACACGACCATCCCAAAGGACAGTGCTGAAACGATAGGTCCGGCCGTAAGTCTCGTCCAGCACCCCGTTGTGAGCCTCGCCCAGCCGGATTACGTATGAACCGTCAGTGAACGGAGCTCGTCATGGCCCGCCGCGCGAAGCCAAAATCGAAAGCGAAAACCCGCTCGCGCCCGAGCGCAGCCCCCATCGAACTTTATTACTGGCCGACGCCCAACGGCTTCAAAATCTCGATCATGCTCGAGGAGTGCGGGCTGCCTTACACGATGGTGCCGATCAATATTTCCCAGGGCGAGCAGTTCAAGCCGGACTTTCTCAAGATCGCCCCCAACAACAGAATGCCGGCGATCGTTGATCCGAAGGGGCCGGGGGGCAAGCCGATCTCGATCTTCGAATCCGGCGCCATCCTGCAGTATCTCGGGCGCAAGACCGGAAAATTTTATCCCGCCGACGAACGCGCACGGGTCGAGGTCGACCAATGGCTCTTCTGGCAGATGGGCGGCCTTGGTCCGATGGCGGGACAACTCAACCATTTCAAAAGCTACGCCAAAGAAAATCTGCCTTACGCGATCAAGCGCTACGACGATGAAGTCCATCGCCTCTACGGCGTCATGAACAAACGTCTTGCTGACCGGGATTTTCTCGCCGGCAAATATTCCATTGCTGACATGGCCTGCGTCGGCTGGGTGAATATCTGGCAGCGCCAAGGGCAGAACATCGACGAGTTTCCCCACCTGAAGGCCTGGCTCGAGCGCCTCAAGCAGCGGCCGGCGGTCGCGCGCGGTCTCGCGCTTGGGCTTGAACTGCGCAAAGGCATCGACATGAAAGATCCGAATGTGCAGGCGGTACTGTTTGGTCAGCGCGCGCGGTGAGGGTGGTTAGCGCCGCTTCAAAGCCAATGGTCAACGACTCCTGACCAAGGCAGGAAGTGCCCGGTAAATCGCAGTTTGTTGGTGGAGGCGCGCTGGCCGTTCACACTTGATTCATCGCGACGCTTAAACTGCTCTTCAAATTTTCCTCTCATGATCGCCTGCGACGGACGGAAAAGTCCGCGGGGCAAACGCCAGCGCGTCGGGGGACGCCGGTGCGACAGGGGAGCAGTGCCATGAATGATACTATCGAAGCCGGTCATGAACCGGGAAATGCCGAGCAGTGTTTCGAGCGCGGCATGATCTATTCGACGGGCCGCGATGGCGCCGTTGATATGATCTCGGCCCATATGTGGTTCAATATCGCCGCGAGCCGGGGTCATGCCGATGCTGTGCAGTTGCGCCGGGAAGTTGCCGCGCAGATGACCGACGCTGAAATAGGCCAGGCGCAGCGCCGCGCGCGCGACTGGCTCAAGGCGCATCCGCTGCCGGCCGTTGTAGAAATCCGCAAGGCGGCTTGAGGATTAGAAGTGGCGGCAAACGGCGGGCTCGCTCGCCGTTTGCAGACCATTAGGGTTGCGAACTAGTAAGCGCGCCGCGGCTTGCGGGCGCGCGTTACCGGCCGCTCAAGCTCGTAATAGCGGTTAAGGTCGCAGGCGCCGCCCACGCCGTGAAGCGTCGCACGGCATTGCGCCCAGCTTGCGAAGCTGCAGTTGCGCCCGCCATCGTCATAAACCGCGCACCACGGACCTTGCGTGTCTCCCCAAAAGAACGGCGCGGCCTGACCCGGCTGTGAAAAGCTCAGCGCGACTGCGAAAACGCCGAGGACGAGGAGATGACAGCGCTGCATGAATGTGATCCGTGACTTTCGCACTCTCTCTGCCACGCCAGCGCTTGGCCAGTCACTTTGATTTGTGAGTCGCGCGGCGTTTCTTGCCAACGCAGGCCGCATTGGGCACATACGCAGGTGACGGAGCTGTGGCCGAGTGGCTGAAGGCGGCGGTTTGCTAAACCGTTATACGCTTGTAAAGGCGTATCGAGGGTTCGAATCCCTCCGGCTCCGCCAACAAAAAAGCCCGCATTGCGGGCTTTTTTGTTGGTGGTGAGGTGGGGATATCGAACCCTCGATTTTTGCGCGCGGCGATGCGCGCCGAGCGCACCGCCTCGCGCCGAAGAAGAACGGGCTAGCTGCGCTAGGCCTTTGGGTTCGAATCCCTCCGGGCTCCGCCAATCAAAAAACCCGCCTCCAGTTCGACGAAGTCAGTCAGACCGGGGAGGGCGGTAGCCAAAGCCCGTCTTTACGCCGCTTTGCCGTACACCATTGATAAAATTACGCTTTTTCACGCAATTCCGGCGAAAATGCGTGTTCTTTGAGCAACAGAGGTCCGAAAAGCGCCCGATTCGCCTGTGGGAACCGGCATTCCTGATTGCCCTGAGGGACCTGCTGGCTAATGTCCGTGCTGCGACGGAGGGGGGCATCCCCAGGTCGTGCTTTGCTTTTGACGGTCTCGGCCGGCGAAGGCGGAGGGGGCGGGGAAGTTCCAACAGGTGCCGGTCGCACTAGGCGGACACAAACCCTCTCAAAAGAAACTCTATTGGAGGTTCAAGATGAAGATGGTGAAAAGCCTTTTCCTCGGCACGGCGGCGGGTCTCGTCGCGATGGCCGGGGCGCAGGCAGCCGATCTTCCCGTTAAGGCCAAACCGGTCCAGTACGTGAAGGTCTGCAGCCTGTATGGCGTCGGGTTCTATTACATCCCCGGCACCGATACCTGTATCAAGATCGGCGGCTTCGTCCGTTCGGAGTGGAACTTCAACGCTGCTTCGGGATCGTTCGCGATCACGCCGAACCAGCAGGCCCACACCGCCGCGACGACTTACGTCATCAACCGCTCGCGTTTGCTGCTCTCGGTCGACGTTCGTTCGCAGACTGCCTACGGCACTCTGCGCGCTTTCGGTCGCGCTGGCTGGCAGTGGACCACGGGTGACACCCAGTGGGGTGGCTCGATCGGTGGCGGCTCGGCGACTGTTACCAACTCGCCGACTGGCACGTACCTGATCCCGACCAGCATGCTCTACATGGATCGCGCCTTCATCCAGCTCGGTGGCTGGACGTTCGGCCGTACCGCCTCGTTCTATGACTTCTTCCCGACCGGCGTGTACTCGCTGCAGACCAACTATCTGCATCAGGACAGCTCCGGCGCGGGCGTGGCGGTGTTCGCCTACACCTACGCTTTCGGCAATGGTCTGACGGCGAGCCTCTCGCTGGAAGATCCGTCGTTCTCGGCCAACCCGATCGTCGCGGTTGGTGCGATCACGGCGCCGGTCGGTCTTGCTCTCGCGGGCAACCCGAACCTGTCCATCACTCCTGGCGGCACTTCGGTGACGACCACGGCGGGCTGGACCTGGCCTGATCTGGTCGGCAACGTTCGTGTCGATCAGGCGTGGGGTTCTGCGCAGGCGCAATTCGCTCTGCACAACAACGCCTCGACCTACTACTACACCACAGCCGGCACTGCTGCCGCGACTGCGGGCGCGAGCGCCGCTGCTTCCTCGACCAACACCGCCGGTGGTCCGGTTGGTTCGGCTCTGGGTTGGGCAATCGGTGCGGGCGTGACCTTCAACCTGCCGATGATCGCTCCTGGCGACACCATTTCGGCAGCGGTCAACTACTGCGAAGGCGCTACCCGTTACTGCTCCGCTCCTGGCGGTACGCGTAACAGCGGTGCCTTCTACGGCATGCGCAGCATGGCGGGCGGCACGATCGCCGCGGCGTGGCTCGAAGATGCTTACTTCGGTAACGGCATCAACGGCAGCGCTGTGACGGGCCTGCAACTCTCGCAGACCTGGAGCGTCATTGCTGGCTTCAACCACAAGTGGAACCCGCAGTGGCAGACCTCCGTGTACGGTGGTTACCTTGACTACCGTGCCAACAGCAGCGCCGTGAATGCGGCCCCGATCACGGTCGGTGGTTGCAGCGCGGGTGTTGTCGTCGGCGCTCCGGGCACCAACGCCTCGACCCCGGCCACTGGCGGCTACGCCGGTTGCCGTGACTTCTCGGTCTGGCACATCGGTACCCGCACGCTGTGGAACCCTGTTGCCAACCTCGATATCGGCGTTGACGTGATGTACCACTACGTCAACAGCGCGTATCGCGGCTACACCCTGACTGGTCCGACCGCCGGCGTGGCGGGCGGTGCGGCAGGTACCGGTGCGATCGGCGGCAACGTCGGCAACGTGTCGGGCATCTTCCGCGTCCAGCGCAACTTCTGGCCCTGATCTCCTGATCAGAGCTTGAGTTAAGAGACCCCGGCGGGAAACCGCCGGGGTTTTCTTTTTGCGCCGTCCATTCCGTGGGGAAGTCGATCTGGCGGAAAGCGATTGACGTTTCCCGCTGCCGGCTAAAGAAAAGCGCAATGGCAAGTCCGCCAAACGCCCTTCTCAATATCGCCGTCACGCACCACCGGGCGGGACAGCTCGACGATGCCGAGCGCAGCTACAAGCTGGCGCTGGCGAGCGATCCGAAGAATTTTCAGGCGCTCAATCTTTTGGCGGTGCTTTCATATCAGCGAGGCCGTCACGCCGCGGCGATCGATTTGTTCAACAAGGCCATCAAGCTCAACAGCCGTAGTCCCGAATTCCATTTCAATATCGGTGCGCCACTTCAGGTGCTCGGACGTTATGACGAGGCCGCAGCCCATTACGCCAAGGCGCTGTCCCTCAAGTCCAGTTACACCGAGGCCGCTTTTGAACTGGCGAATGTCCTGGCGCGTCAACGCAAGCTTTCCGAGGCGGAGGATCGTTATCGGCGTGTTCTCGCTTCGCAGCCTGGCCACGTCCAAGCCTTAAGCCGGCTAGGGACCGTTCTTTTGCTTCAAGGGAAAGCTCCACAGGCTGTCGAAGCTTGGCAAAAGGCCGCGGCGCTGGATCCTGCCGACGTCGCCGTGCAGATGAACCTGGCCGAACTCTTCAAGAAAGAGGGCAAACTACACAATGCGTTGGAGCACATCCGGCGCGCGGTCAGCCGGCAACCGCTCCACCCCGAAGCGCTGACCAATCTCGCAGACGTGCTGGTGATGAAAGGGAATGCGGCCGAGGCGGCCGAAGGCTATCGCCTGACCCGCGCCCTGCTAACAAAGAATCCCACGCCCGCCGTCAAAAAAGCGCTCGCGCGCTATCTGCGGTCGAATCTTCTCACCGTCGACGTCATCGACGTCCGCGCGGATCTCATTGTCGCGCTCAAGGAGCCGTGGGGCCGCCCCCTGGAGTTCATGGAGACGGCGACGCGCTATGTGTTGGCAAATCCTGCGGTGGCTGACGCCATCGCGCGCGCTTCGCGTGAGTCCATTGCTGTCGATTTGGAGAGTCTGGCGAAAGTGGCGGCCGATCCGCTGTTACGCGCGATGTTGGAAACAAGCTCGCTCTGCGAATACGGCATTGAACGTTTTCTGACGGCGACACGTTCAACTTTGCTGCATGCGATCCTCAAGGAGAGCGGCGCGCTGGAAGGAGAGCCCTTGCGGTCGTTCGCCTGTGCGCTTGCGCGACAGTGCTTCATCAACAATTACGTCTATGCAACCGACGAGTTCGAAATGGCCCAGGCGCGTTCTTTGATCGAACGTCTGCGCGAGGACTTTCCAAAAGGCGTTCATCCCCCTGCTGGTTTTTTAATCGCCGCAGCCAGCTACACGCCGCTGTGTTCAATCCCGGACGCCGAGTGTTTGCCGGATAAAGAGTGGGATCAACCTGTGGCGGAGCTGCTCGAACAACAGCTTCGCCAGCCGACGGAAGAGCGTCGCCTCCGTACGACCATACCCGCGCTTACCGTTATCGAGGATGCGGTATCGCTCAAGGTGCGCGAACAATATGAGGAAAATCCCTATCCGCAATGGACCGGGCTTTCCCGCCTCACCACACCGGAGCCGGCGGCGATCTATCTCGAGAAACGATTTCCTTCGATCGATACGACCCCGTTTCGTCGCGAGGAAGGCATCGATGTGCTGGTGGCGGGCTGCGGCACCGGCCTGCAACCGCTCGAGACGGCATCGCTCTACACTGATGCGCGCGTGCTGGCGGTGGATTTGAGCCTTGCGAGTCTGAGCTACGCGAAACGGCAGGCTGAAAAGTTCGGCGTGGGTGGTCTCGCGTTCGCACAAGCCGACCTCATGGAGTTGCCGGGGAGTGGGCGTACGTTCGACATCATCGAGTGCGGCGGGGTCCTGCATCATCTGCGTGACACCTTTGCCGGCTGGCGCGGATTGCTGTCGATGCTCAAGCCCGGCGGTCTCATGATGGTCGGGCTTTACAGCCAGGCGGCGCGCGCTGACATTCGAGCGGCACGCGAATTCATTGCCCAGCAAGGCTATCAAGCGACGCCGGATGACATTCGGCGTTGCCGGCAGGCGATCTTAGCGATGCCGACCGATGAGGCCGTGCGCAAGGTCGTCAACACCAGGGACTTTTTCAGCCTGAGCGAATGCCGAGACCTCCTGTTTCATGTTCAGGAGCACAACCACACCATTCCAGAGATCGCAGCGTTCCTCGCGGAAAACGGGCTCGAGTTTTTGGGGTTCTCCGTCGACGACACGATTGCGCATCAATATGCGATGCGGTTTCCAGACGACGTCACACGAACGAATCTCGACAATTGGCACCAGCTCGAAGTGGATAATCCCGGGACATTTATCAATATGTACCAGTTCTGGGTCCGCAAGCCGGCGGGCGCCCCTAGCAGCGTGTAACGAAGTCGCGGATGCGAGCGATCGTCTCGGCTTCAGCGAGCAGCGGCGCATGGCCTTGCTCGGGCACTTCCAGATATTCAAGGGCCGGCGCTCGCGCTTTCATCGCCGTCACCGTCGGCGGCGAAAGAATGTCGGACAGCGCGCCGCGCACGACCATCAACGGCTTTCGCGCCAAGGCGTCGAATTGCTCCCAAAGAGACGGCAGGGACATCTCCGGCGAGAGACTTTCCAGGCCTGCGGCAAGCGCAGGGTCGTAGTTCAGGACCAGCCGGCCGTCGGCTGTCGTGAAAGTCCTGCGCGCATAGGCGAGCCATTCGTCCTCGCTCAAGCGCGGGAATTGATCCGAAAACCGAGTACGCAGGGCGGCAGCCGCTTCTCCATAGCTCGCGGGCTGTGCCAGCTTTCCAATATAACCCTTGATGCGCATCAGCCCGACGGTTTCGACGACCGGGCCTATATCGTTGAGGATAGCCCCCGCAATCGCATCGGGACGCGCCGCCGCCATCAGCATCGCGATGATGCCGCCGCGCGACGTGCCGACAATGATCGCGGGCAGGGCGTCAAGCCGCGCCATGACGCTCAGCACGTCACCGAGCTCGATCATCACGTTGTATTTGGCGGGGTCCCGATCCCATTCGGAAAGACCGCGGCCGCGGTAATCCACCGCGATAACGCGGCGATCAGCGGCGAGCGCCGCGGCAAGTGGATCGAAATCCGCAGCGGTTCGGGCGAGGCCGGGAAGGCAAACGACCGGCAGAGCACGACGCGCAGGGCCGTCATGGACGCGCGCATGCAGTTTCAGGCCGTCCGCTGACGTGATGAAGACGCTTTGCGCGTCAGCCACTAATTGCCGCCAAGGTCGCGCCGCAAGTCCGCTTCGACCTGGAGCCTCGCCCCGCCGCCGAATTTCACGCGATAAACCTGGAGGTTTTCCATGATCCGCTGGACGTAATTGCGGGTCTCGGCGATCGGAATCTTCTCGACCCAATCCACCGGGTCGACATTGGCGTCGCGTGGGTCGCCATGGGCGGCGATCCACTGGCGTACACGCCCTCGGCCGGCGTTATAGCCGGCAAAAGTGAGGATATAGGAGCCGCGGTAGCCGTTGATGAGGTTGGCGAGCTCGCCGGCGCCGACCTGGACGTTATAGACCGGGTCGCTGAGCAGCTTTTCCTTGCTGAAGGTGAACTTGAACTTCTTGGCGGTGTCGATACCGGCCGCAGGCGTTACCTGCATCAAGCCCATCGCATTCGCCGGAGAAACCACCTTCTGATTGAAATGGCTTTCCTGCCGCGCGATCGAGTAGGTGACCGCCGATTCAACCGGCGGCGCCAGCGGCTCGTAGTCCGGCAGCCCGACCGTCGGGAAAGCATAGAAATCCATCGGCAGCCCACGGGAATGCGCAGCCTTACCGAGCAGCAGCATGGCGCGGCCATCCTTGTAGCGATGGGCGGTCTCGGCGAGCACGGCCATGCCAGCCAGATCGTTGGCGCTTTCGCCAAGTTCGGCAAAAATTGGCGCGATCAAGTCGCGCTCGTCGAGCGCATAAAGGATCTCCACGGCGCGCACGACTTCGAGATTGTTGAGCGGTCCGCGGTCGTCCGGCGCGATCTGGGGCGGCTCGCGCAATCCAAGCTCCGGAAGTCCGAGCCGTGCCCGCGCCAACTGCCCGTAATACACCGCGCTATGCTGGGCGGCAGCTTCGTAGAACTTGCGGGCTTCCTCGCGTTTGCCCATCGCTTCGGCGGCGCGGCCCTGCCAATAGCCGCCGCGCCCGAGCGCGTGCGGATTGTTGGTGCCCTCGTTGATCTTCGCGAAGTGCGAGGCTGCGGCCGCGGGATCGTTCATGAACCGCAGCGCGATCCAGCCGGCCATGAAATGCTTGTCGACCCGATAATTGCCCTTCGGCGGCTCCGGGAAATCCCGCGCCAGCCGGTAGGCGGTCTTGATTTCGTTTTCGTCGATCAGCTTGCGGATGAGCAAACGGCGCTCGATCCACCATTGATCGAGGTCGACAAGGAGCGCCGGATCGTTCGGCGCCGACAGCATGAGCGCGCCGGCCTCGGCCGGCTGATCATTCTTGCGCAGCCACATCGCGCGCGCGAAAAGATAACCGGCATCGTTGCGCGCGGTGGCTGGCACGGCGTCGAGCAGCGCCTTCGCATTGCCGGCCTTCTTGAGCACCGCTTCCCAGGCTTTCGCTATGGCCTGGTCGCTGGCCCCGAGGCGTTGTGCGGCGCGCATTCCCGACGTCGTGTCGTTCAGGTAAAAGCGCTGCGCCATGCGATAGCGGTGGTCCGCCGGCGTCAGCATCGTGCCGAACATTTCGAGGACTTGCCGTTCGACGTCCGCGGAAAGTTCGTCCTCACGCCAGGCGTAACGCACCAGCGCCTCGGCTTCCTCCCGCTTGCCTTGAGCAAGGAGGGCGCGGGCGGAAACGATACGGCCTTTCGCCGTCGTCGGCTTATTGGTGCTGTAAAAACTGAGGACGGCCGAGTCCGGGAGTTTGTCGTTCCACAGCGCGTTTTCGGCGCGGCGGCGGAACATCGGGACGTGAGGCCAGGCCGGGTTCGCCGAAATGAAGTTGAAGTAGCGCTGGAACGGCGGCTTGGTGTTGTCGCTGCGCAGGAACACCCATTCGGCGAGCTTGCGTGCGACCGGGTCGGTGATGGATTTCGCCGTTGCGTCGGCGTCGTCCTGTTTGCCCTTGCGTGTGAATTCGATGACGCGTTTGACCGCCGCAATGTCTGCGGGCGGCGTCGCGTTGGTCGCAGCGAGCGACCACGGCCCCGACACCGGGCGCGGCAGCGGCTTGATCAGGTTTTTAGCGCCGATGAGACTTCCGCGAAGCCCGATTGTCGCTTGAGCGAACGCCTCGGCCGCCTCGGATGGCTTGCCGGAACGTTTCGGCGGCAATGGAATGCTGGCGGTGGTTTGCGCCGGAGACGCAGCTAGGCTGCGCGGCGCTTTCGGTGCGGAGGCTTCGGCGGGGCGCGGACGTGGCAAAGGCGTCGCATCAGCTGCGCCCGCAAGCAATGTCGCGAAAGCGGTGGCGGCCACCGCCGCGCCCAAACGGGTGCGTTTCGTCACGCGGTTCAATCCTGCCTTGGCCCTTGGTTTCCGTGCCAGATTCGAACACCCAGGGCATTCGGTTTTGGCCGATAACCTTGACGCAGGCAACCGAAGAAACCCTTAAGTTCCATAAGGGTGTGCTTATGTCGGGCCGCGGACCCGTGCAGCAAAACCATTGATGCGTCTGCCAAAAATCCTGATGTGAGCCGGCTACCCTTTCGCGCTGGCACCGCACGCTATAATGAGAACGCCACAAAGGAATTGCCGCCATGGCCGCCAAGACGAAGTTCAGAGGCTCCTTCACCGCCCTGGTCACCCCGTTCAAGAACGGGTCGGTGGACGAGAAGGCGTTCCGCGACCTCGTCGATTGGCAGATCGCGGAGGGCACCAATGGCCTGGTGCCCGTCGGCACCACCGGCGAAAGTCCGACCCTGAGCCCGGGAGAACATGAGCACGTGGTCGCTTGGTGCATCGAGCAAGCCAAGGGCCGCGTTCCGGTGATCGCAGGTGCCGGCTCGAATTCGACCAAGGAAGCCATCGAATATTCGCAACACGCCGAAGAGATGGGCGCGGACGCGGTGCTGGTCGTGACGCCGTACTACAACAAGCCGACCCAAGAAGGCATGTACCAGCACTTCAAGGCGATCAACGACGCCATCGGCATCCCGATCATCATCTACAATATTCCTGGCCGGTCCGTGATCGACATGTCGGTCGAAACCATGACCCGCCTGTTCGAGCTCAAGAACATCGCCGGGGTCAAGGACGCGACGGCCAATGTGCTGCGCGTCTCGCAGCAACGCGCTGCGATGGGCGAGGATTTCAACCAGCTCTCGGGCGAGGATGGCACCTGCCTCGGCTTCATGGCGCACGGCGGCCATGGCTGTATTTCAGTGACGTCCAATGTCGCGCCGCGACTATGTGCGGAATTCCAGAGCGCCTGTCTCAAGGGGGATTACGGCAGCGCCCTCAAGATCCAGGACAAACTCTTGCCGTTGCACCAGCACCTGTTCATCGAGACCAACCCGGCGCCGGCCAAGTATGCGCTGTCGCTCCTTGGCAAATGCGCCGAGACCGTCAGGCTTCCCATGGTGCCGCTGTCGGAAAAGTCGAAGACGGTGGTGCGCGAGGCCATGGTCCATGCCGGTCTGATCAACTGACCCGCGCCGCGGGACTAGACCATGCTCGAGCAGTTCAAAAAATTTGCGTTGCGAGGCAACGTGATCGACCTCGCGATCGGCGTCATTATCGGCGCCGCTTTCAGCGCCATCGTCAACTCGCTGGTTGCCGATATCATCACGCCGATTATCGGCGCGATCACCGGAGGTCTCGATTTCTCGAACCATTTCCTGCCGCTATCGTCCAAGGTGACCGCCGGCACGCTCGCCGAAGCCAGAAAGCAAGGCGCGGTGCTCGCGTGGGGGAATTTTCTCACTTTGACGATCAATTTCGTCATCATCGCCTTCATTCTGTTCCTGGTGATCCGCTCCGTGAATAAATTGATGCACCGGGAAGCGGAAAAAGCGCCGGCGCTTTCCAAGCAGGAGCAGTTGCTGACCGAGATCCGCGATCTGCTGGCCAAAAAATAATGGCCGAGAAAACCAAGCGCGCGATCAAGGTCGTCGCCGACAACCGCAAGGCGCGATTCAATTACGAAATCGGCGAGGTGATCGAGGCGGGCATCGTCCTGACTGGCACCGAGGTCAAATCGTTGCGCGGAGGCAAAGCGACGATTGGGGAATCTTATGCGGATGCGCGCGACGGCGAGATCTGGCTGATCAATTCGAATATCCCGGAATATCTGCAGGCCTCGCGCTTCAACCATGCGCCGAAACGCCCGCGCAAGCTTTTGCTGCACCAGCGCCAGGTCAATCGGCTCGCTGGCGCGGTCGAAAAGGAGGGCATGACGATCGTGCCGCTCAAGCTTTACTTCAATGAGAAAGGCCGCGCGAAAGTCGAAATTGCACTCGGCAAGGGCAAGAAGCTGCACGACAAGCGCGAAACGCTGAAGAAGCGATCATGGGACCGCGAGCGCGGGCGTCTGATGCGGGTGAAGGGGTAGGCCATGAGCGTGAAAGTCGCGCTGGACCACTGCGTCATTCATGTCAGCGAATGGGAACGCTCGAATGCGTTCTATCGCGACGTCATGGGCGCCGAGATTGTCAAACGGCCCGCCGGCTTCGCCTACCGGTTCGGCGACCGGCAGCTCAATGTGCACGGCCCCGGCGTTAAGCCGGCCGAGGTCGCGCGTCTGCCGGTGCAGCCCGGCAACAGCGACCTTTGCTTCGTCTGGGACGGCCCCATCGAGGGTGCGATTGCGCATCTCAACGCAAACAAGATCGAAATTATCAGCGGCCCGCTGGAGCGCTTCGGCGCACGCGGGCCGGGCATCAGCGTCTATTTCCGCGATCCCGACGGCTCGCTGATGGAATTCATGTCGTATCAAAGCATGAAGAAATGACCGACATCGCCACCAATCCGCATGCGCTTCCGGACAATCTGCCGGTGCCGCAGGACGACGGCGGCGCGCGGCATCTCACCGGCGCGACGTTGCCGGACCTCGCGCTGCCCGCCACGCGCGGCGCGCCGGTCAATCTGTCGAAGCTCAAAGGACGCACGATCGTTTACGTCTATCCGCGCACGGGCGTGCCAGGTCAGCACAATCCGGAAGGCTGGGACATGATCCCCGGCGCGCGCGGGTGCACGCCGCAATCCTGCGCGTTTCGGGATCACTTCACGGACATGAAGCAGCTCGGCGTGGCGCAGCTTTTCGGGCTTTCCACGCAGGACACCGCCTATCAACGCGAAATGGCGGAGCGCCTGCATCTGCCATTTCCGGTTCTGTCGGATGAAAATCTGGTGCTCACCAAAGCGATGAAGCTGCCGACCTTTGTTGCCGGCGGAATGACTTTGCTCAAGCGCATGGCATGGGTCATCGATGATGGCGTGCTGACAAAGGTGTTTTATCCGGTGTTCCCGCCGGATCGGAATGCCGCGGATGTTTTGGCCTGGCTGAAAGCGCAGCCTCAGCGTGCGTCGAGATAGGTCCGCACCTCGGCGAAAACCTTCTTGAACATTTTCGGCGTCAGCACGCCGGTATTCGTGTTGTAGCGCGAGCAGTGGTAGCTCGCGAAAATCGCAAGCGGCCCCAAGGTTGCCCGCGCGCCATGGCCGAACGCGGCCTCCGCGCGCTTGCCATTGAGCGCCTTGACCGTGGTTTCATGGGAAATACGGCCCAGCGTGACGATCGCGCGGAGCTTTGGCATTTCGCCGATGGTTGCCATCAGAAAATCCCGGCAGGTCGCGATCTCCGCGGGGATCGGCTTGTTCTGCGGCGGAACGCAGCGCACACCATTGGTGATGCGGCAATCGATCAATGTGAGGCCGTCATCGGGCCGCTCATCATATCGGCCGCGTGAAAAGCCATATTCACCGAGCGTCTCGTAGAGCAGGTCGCCCGCCCAATCGCCGGTGAAGGGCCGGCCGGTGCGGTTGGCGCCTTGCAGGCCCGGCGCCAATCCAACGACGAGGAGCTGCGCCGTTAGCGGTCCGAAAGAGGGGACCGGCGCGTTGTGCCAGGACGGCTCGCGCTGACGCCATTCCTCGCGAAAGGCGACGAGACGCGGGCAACGCGGACAATCCCGCCCGGGCTTGCCGGCGTCCCCCAAAGCCCGCTCCTAGCCGTTCTCGAATTCGGTATCGGCTCCGGCGCGGGCCGGTGACCGCAGAAACTGCGGCGTGTGCCCGCTGGCCTCGCGAGCTTCGCGCGGCTCACGCGGCGGCCGCTCGTTCGGATCGCGGCCGATCTTGGGTTGCAGCGATACGATATCCACGAAGGCGTCGGCCTGCCGGCGCAGTTCATCGGCGATCATCGGCGGCTGGGTTGACACGGTCGAGACGACGGTGACGCGCACCCCGCGCCGCTGCACCGCCGCAACCAAGGAGCGAAAATCGCCATCGCCGGAGAACAGCACCATGTGGTCGATATGCTCGGCGGTCTCCATGGCGTCGACCGCAAGCTCGATGTCCATGTTGCCTTTGATTTTGCGACGGCCGGTCTGGTCGACGAATTCCTTGGTGGCTTTGGTAACGACGGAAAATCCGTTGTAGTCGAGCCAATCGATGAGCGGGCGGATCGAGGAATATTCCTGATCCTCGATCACCGCCGTGTAATAAAAAGCGCGCATCAGATAGCCGCGCGACTGAAATTCCCGCAGCAATTTCTTGTAATCGATGTCGAAGCCGAGCGTTTTTGTCGTGGCGTAAAGATTGGCGCCGTCGATGAATAAAGCGATCTTTTCGTTCTGCATCATGCTGGGTCACTCTTTTTTCTTTTCTCCGAATCCCGTGGGATTCGCCGAAGGGGGCGTCGGCTCCCCCCGGATTTTGGATCGATGGATCGGAACAGCAGAGGCATCGCTGTCCAATTCAGCTTCGCCCCACGCCAGCAAACCGGCCGCGAAAATCCAGTGCGGATGGGCTTTCCGACGCTTTCGAAGCGGGCCTAACAGACAGATGTGGCCAATCCAAGATGAAAAGCGGTGCTGTAGAAATGTCTTGAAGTTTCGCCTTTGGGGCGATACCTAGCGGGCCAATCGTCCGACATTTAAGGCTTTTGGAGCGACCAGGTATGGCCCGCGTTACCGTTGAAGATTGCATCGACAAGGTCGAGAACCGCTTCGATCTCGTGCTGCTCGCAAGTCACCGCGCCCGCATGATCTCGTCCGGTTCGGCGATCACCGTCGAGCGCGACAACGACAAGAACCCGGTCGTCGCGTTGCGCGAGATCGCCGACACCACGGTGTCGCCGGAAGATCTCAAGGAAGACCTGATCCACAGCCTGCAGAAATATGTCGAGGTCGATGAGCCGGAACCCGATGTGCCGCTAGTCGGCGCCGCGCCCGGTGCCGGCGTCGATTCCGACGATACCGAGGTCGCGCCGACCGACCGCATGACCGAGGAAGAATTGCTCAAGGGCCTCGAGGGCCTGACGCCTCCGGAAGAGCAGCCGGAAGACGACGCGGAATAAGGCGCGTCGATTTAGTCGATTTCCAAGGCCCGGCACGTCTGCCGGGCCTTTTCGTTTCTGTTTCGGCAAGGAAATCCTCGGATTCCTTGAGAATGGCGCAAATCGCCGTGATATCGTGGCGAAATGGCGCGCGCGCGTTCCGATCTGCCCCGGATGCAGAAGCAGGCCCCGACCCGGGCGCCGCGCCGCCCGGATATGGCCGTCCGCGTGGACGGGGAGGAAAAGCCACCGACTTCTCCGCCGCGCATGATGCGCCAATATGAACTCATCGAGCGGGTGCGCCGCTACAATCCGAATACCGACGAAGCGCTCCTCAATCGCGCCTATGTCTATGCGATGAAGGCCCACGGCGAGCAGCGCCGCGCCTCGGGCGATCCTTATTTTTCCCACCCGATTGAAGTTGCCGCGATCCTGACCGAGCTCAAGCTCGACGACGCGACCATCGCCGCGGCGCTCCTGCATGACACGATCGAGGATACGGCGGCCACGCGCGGCGAGATCGACCAGATGTTCGGTCCCGATATCGGCGCTTTGGTCGACGGTCTGACGAAGCTGAAAAAGCTCGATCTGGTGACCAAGGAAGCCAAGCAGGCCGAGAACCTGCGCAAGCTCCTGCTGGCGATCGCCAGCGATGTGCGGGTGCTGCTGGTGAAGCTCGCAGACCGGCTTCACAACATGCGGACCTTGCAATATGTGCCGACCGATTCCCGCCGCCGCATCGCCGAGGAAACGCTCGAAATCTATGCCCCGCTCGCCGGCCGCATGGGCATGCATGAGATGCGCGAGGAGCTCGAAGACCTCGCTTTTCGAGAACTCTATCCCGAGGCGCACAAGGTCGTTTCTTCGCGGCTCAACGCCTTGGCGGAACGCCATCGCCAGTTGATCGCCGAAATCGAGCGTCAGCTCACCAAGAAACTCTCAGACCGAGGCATCGAAGCGCTGGTCAAGGGGCGTCGCAAACGGGCCTATTCGATCTGGCGCAAGATGGAGCGCAAGTCCGTCGGCTTCGAGCAGCTTTCCGACATATTCGGATTTCGCGTCATCGTTAAATCCGTGGCCGATTGCTACCAGGCGGTTGGCATTGTGCACACGACGTGGCCGGTCGTTCCGGGACGCTTCAAGGACTACGTCTCGACCCCGAAGCAGAACGACTACCGCTCGATCCACACGACCGTGATCGGTCCGGGCAATCAGCGCGTCGAACTGCAGATCCGCACAATCGAAATGCACGAGGTCGCGGAATACGGCATCGCCGCGCACGCGCTCTACAAGGATGCGAGCGGCACGCCGACCGAGATGCTGGTGCGCGAATCCAGCGCTTATGCGTGGCTGCGCCGCACCATCGAATTGCTCAACGAGGGTTCTAACCCGGAAGAATTCCTCGAGCACACGAAGCTCGAACTTTTCCATGACCAAGTGTTTTGCTTCACGCCGAAGGGCAAGCTGATCGCGATGCCGCGCGGCGCGACGCCCATCGATTTCGCCTATGCCGTTCATACGGATGTCGGCGACAGCGCGGTCGGGTGCAAAATCAACGGCCAGATTGCGCCGCTCACGTCGGAGATCGTCAACGGCGACGAAGTGGAAATCATCACCTCGAAAGCGCAGACGGCGCCGCCGGCGGCGTGGGAATCGATCGTCGCGACCGGCAAGGCGCGGGCGGCGATCCGGCGCGCGACGCGCACGGCGGTGCGTCATCAATATACGGGATTTGGCCGGCGCATGGTCGAGCGGCTCTTTCAGCGCGCCAAGATCAGCTACTCGGACGAGAAGCTTGCAGGCGCGCTGCCGCGGCTGGCGCGCGCGTCCGTCGATGAAGTGATGGCGGCAGTCGGCCGCAGCGAACTCAAAGCCTCCGATGTCGCCCGCGCGATGTACCCGGATTACAAGGAGGAGCGCGCGGCCGCGATGGCAGCCAAGCCCAAGCCGGATTCGAGCTGGTTCGGTTTGAAGCGGCTCACTTCGGTCAAATTCAAAGTGCCGGACGCGCAGGGCCCTGCGATCCCGATCCGTGGCGTGAATGGCGAGCTGCCGGTGCGTTTCGCGCCCACCGGGGCTGTCCCCGGCGACCGTATCGTAGGTATCGTCACGCCGGGCGAGGGCATCACGATTTACCCGATCCAGTCGCCGGCTCTCTCCGAATTTGAAGATAAGCCGGAGCGTTGGCTCGACGTACGCTGGGACGACAGCGGAGCGCCGCAACGTTTCCCCGCGCGTCTGACGGTGCAATCGGTGAACGAGCCCGGCTCGCTGGCACAGGTCGCGCAGGTGATCGCCGAGAACGATGGAAACATCGACAACATCCGCATGAACCGCCAGGCGCCGGATTTCACGGATCTGACAATCGACCTCGGCGTCTACGACCTCAAGCACCTGACGGCGATTATTTCCCAGTTGCGGGCGAAGAAGGTTGTCGCCAAGGCCGAGCGGGTCAACGAATAGCGAGTGAGCAGTGGCGTTGCGTCAATTGCGATTGGGCGTGAACATCGATCACGTCGCCACGGTCCGGAACGCCCGGGGCGGCGCGCATCCGGATCCGGTTACGGCCGCGAAGCTCGCGATCGAGGCGGGCGCTGACGGGATCACCGCACATCTGCGGGAGGATCGGCGCCACATCCGCGACGAAGACATTTCGCGGTTGCGAGCGCTGTCCAGGCCGCTCAATCTGGAAATGGCGGCAACCGGTGAAATGCAGGCGATTGCGCTTAAAACCAGGCCGCACGCCGTCTGCATCGTGCCCGAGCGACGCGAAGAGCGCACCACCGAGGGCGGACTGGATGCCGCCGGCCAGATGACCGCGCTTGCGCCTTTTGTCGCTAAACTCAACGATGCAGGTATTCGCGTTTCGCTCTTCATTGCCGCCGAGGCGAGCCAAATCGAAGCTGCGGCAAAGCTGCGCGCACCGGTGATTGAAATTCATACTGGCGGCTGGTGTGAGGCCCTAGCGCACGGCGACAGCGCGGCGTCTGATCGCGAATGGCGGCGCATTGTGGCCGGGACGCAGCAGGCGGCTTCGCTCGGCCTTGAGGTGCATGCCGGACACGGTCTGACTTATGAGAGCGCCGAGGCCATCGCGGCGTTGCCGCAAATCGCCGAGCTTAACATCGGCCACTTCCTGATAGGCGAGGCCATTTCCGGCGGCCTCGCCGCAGCCATCAAGACGATGCGCGCCGCGATGGATCGCGGGCGGGCGAAAGCGTCATGATTATCGGTATTGGCTCCGACATGTCCGACGCGCGGCGCATCGCAAAGGTGCTCGAACGCCACGGCGAGCGTTTCATCGACCGCATCTTCACCGCGACCGAGCGCGCAAAAGCCGAGGGGCGCGTGCGCGCCGTCGAGACATACGCAAAGCGTTTCGCGGCGAAGGAGGCTTGCGCCAAGGCTCTGGGCACCGGCATCCGCCGCGGCGTGTGGTGGCGCGACATGGGGGTGGTCAACCTGCCATCGGGCCGGCCGACGATGCATTTGACCGGCGGCGCGCTGAAACGTCTCCAGGCGATTACGCCGCAAGGCTGCGTGGCGCGAATCGACCTCACTCTGTCGGACGAGGGGCCGATGGCGCAGGCCTTGGTCGTTATCACCGCGGTGCCGGAAAAAGACGCGCAGAAAAGCGCGAGTGCGCCGCTCTAAGCCATTGGGTGCTCACGCCAAGCGCCGCCCTGCCTTGATTGCGCCACGCTGGGTCACCAGTTAAAAGGTCGCGGGCGCGCGGCTCTCGGAGCGCGGGACATGAGGCCAATGGAAGTGTCATCCGGTACGAAACGGAAAGAGGGCGGCGTTGCCGAAACCATCCGTGTCATCTTTCACGCGCTGATCATCGCCGTCGTTATCCGGACGCTGCTGTTTCAGCCGTTCAACATTCCCTCCGGCTCGATGAAGGGCACGCTGCTGGTTGGCGACTATCTGTTCGTGTCCAAGTTTTCCTACGGCTATAGCCATTATTCGCTCCCGTTCTCGCCGCCGCTTTTCAATGGCCGCATCTGGGGCAGCGAGCCCACGCGCGGCGACGTCGTCGTGTTCCGGCTGCCAAAGGATCCTTCAACCGATTACATCAAGCGGGTGATCGGTCTTCCCGGCGATCGTATCCAGATGATCGAGGGCGTGCTCCATATAAACGGCACGCCGGTTCGGCGTGAACGCGCCGAGGACTTCACGGAGATCGAAGAAGGCGTGCGATCCCAGCCGGTCAAACGCTGGCGTGAAACGCTGCCGAATGGCGTTTCCTATTACACGCTCGATCTCGTCGATAACGGCTTCGCCGACAACACGCAGATCTACACCGTGCCGCCCGGCGAATATTTCATGATGGGCGACAACCGGGACAATTCGACCGACAGCCGTTTCTCGCAGGTCGGGACGGTGCCCTTCGAGAACATCATCGGCCGCGCCCAGATCATCTTCTTCTCGGTCTATGAAGGCGAGCGCGCTTGGGAAATCTGGCGATGGCCGTTCTCGGTCCGATGGAGCCGGCTGCTGACAATCGTGCGATGAGCGCCCGCAAGACGAAAGACAGTGCCAAGGATCGCAGCGCGCTCGAAGACCGGATCGGCCACCGTTTCGCCGACAAGAAGCTCCTCGAGCAGGCCTTAACGCATATTTCCGCTATCACCGGCGGACCGCAGAACCGCGGCGGCAGCTACCAACGCCTCGAATTTCTTGGCGACCATGTGCTCGGCCTGGTCATTTCGGAAATGCTCTATGGCGCCTTTCCCAAGGCGAACGAAGGCGAGCTGTCGCGCCGCCTCGCCAATCTCGTTCGCAAGGATGCGTGCGCCGACGTTGCGCGCGCGATGGAGCTTGGGCCGGCGCTTAAACTCGGTGCGTCGGAATCCCAGGCGGGCGGCCGCACCCGCGTCACCATTCTCGCCGACGCCTGCGAGGCGCTGATCGGTGCCGTTTTCCTCGATGGCGGCTACAAAGCCGTTTGCGGACTGATCGAGAAATTCTGGAAGGAGCGCATGCTCCACCCGCTGCGGCCCTTGCACGACGCGAAGTCGAAGCTTCAGGAATGGGCGCATGCGCGTGGCCTGCCGACGCCGGTCTACAACGAGTTGGCGCGCACCGGCCCCGATCACCGCGCGCAGTTTCGCATCGCGGTGGTGCTGAAGGATCGTGCGCCCGCGGAAGGCACGGGCAGCTCCAAACGCGCGGCCGAGCAGGCCGCCGCCGCGGCGATGCTGGCGCGCGAGGGCATCGCGATGGAAAAGCCGGATGCCTGAGGCCGCCGATACGCGCTGCGGTTTCGTCGCGCTCATCGGCGCGCCCAATGCCGGCAAATCGACCTTGGTGAATTCCCTGGTCGGCTCAAAGGTCACGATCGTCTCGCGCAAGGTGCAGACGACGCGCGCGCTTATTCGTGGTGTCACCATCGTAGGCCAGTCGCAGCTCATCTTTGTGGACACGCCGGGCATTTTCGCGCCGCGCCGCCGGCTCGATCGCGCCATGGTCGAAACCGCGTGGAGCGGCGCCCATGACGCCGACATCGTCGGGCTGCTGATCGACGCGCGCGCCGGGCTCGAGGAAGAAGCCGAGACCATTCTGTCCAAGCTCGACGGCGTGCGCAGTCGAAAGTTTCTCATCCTCAACAAGGTCGACGTCGTGGCGAAACCCGACTTGCTGGCTTTGACACAGGCCGCCAATGCCAAAGGCAAGTTCGAGGCGACGTTTATGGTGTCAGCCTTGACTGGCGACGGCGTCGCCGACCTCAAGCGCTGGCTGGCGGACATTGTGCCTCCGGGGCCTTGGCTTTATCCGCCGGATCAAATGTCGGACGCGCCG
>JAFBAG010000293.1 GCA_019247925.1 Pseudolabrys sp. | reverse complement strand
GTGTTCAAGATGGAGAGCCACAACCACCCGAGCTACATCGAGCCCTATCAGGGTGCGGCGACCGGTGTGGGCGGTATTCTGCGCGACGTTTTCACGATGGGCGCGCGGCCGATCGCCTCGCTGAATGCCCTGTCCTTTGGCGACGTGAAGCATCCCAAAACGCGGCATCTTGTTTCCGGCGTGGTGGCCGGCATCGGCGGCTATGGCAATTCGTTCGGCGTGCCGACCGTCGCCGGTTCGGTGCGCTTTCACACCCGGTACGACGGCAATTGCCTCGTGAATGCGATGGCGGTCGGCATCGCGCAGACCGACAAGATTTTCTACGCGGCGGCCTCCGGCGTCGGCATGCCGATCGTGTATCTCGGGTCGAAGACTGGCCGCGATGGCATTCACGGCGCCTCGATGGCGTCGGCGGAATTTGGCGAGAACAGCGAGGAGAAGCGCCCGACCGTGCAGGTCGGGGATCCGTTCGCCGAGAAGCTCTTGCTCGAAGCGTGCCTGGAGATCATGCAGAAGGACTGTGTGATCGCGATCCAGGATATGGGCGCGGCCGGGCTGACCTGCTCGGCAGTGGAAATGGGCGCGAAGGGCGATCTCGGCGTCGATCTCGAGCTCGACAAGGTCCCGACGCGCGAAATCGGCATGAGCGCCTACGAGATGATGCTCTCCGAAAGCCAGGAGCGCATGCTCATGGTGCTCAAGCCGGAAAAGGAAAAGGAAGCCGAAGCGATTTTCCGCAAATGGGGCCTCGACTTCGCGGTGGTCGGGCACACCACCCCGACCAAGCGCTTCGTCGTGCGGCACCGCGGCGAGGTGATGGCCGACCTGCCGATCAAGGAATTGGGCGATCAGGCGCCGGAATATAAGCGGCCTTTCGTGGTCGGACAGAAGCTCAAGGCCATCGACGGGGAGGATGTGACGCCGCCATTCGGTATCGCCGACGCGCTGGAGAAGCTCCTGGCGACGCCGGACCTATGCTCGAAGCGCTGGGTGTGGGAGCAATACGACCACATCATCCTCGGCAATACGGTGCAGCGGCCGGGCGGCGACGCCGCGGTCGTCCGCGTTGAAGACGGGCCAAAGGGCCTGGCGCTGACGACCGACGTCACGCCGCGCTTTTGCGAGGCCGATCCGTTCGAAGGCGGCAAGCAGGCGGTCGCCGAATGCTGGCGCAATCTCACCGCCGTGGGCGCGCGTCCGCTCGCCATCACCGACAACCTCAATTTCGGCAATCCGGAGCGGCCCGAAATCATGGGGCAGTTCGTCGGCTGCGTGCGCGGCATTGCCGAGGCATGCAAAGTGCTCGATTTCCCGGTCGTCTCGGGCAATGTCTCGCTTTATAACGAGACCAATGGCCGCGCGATCCTGCCGACCCCGTCGATCGGTGGGGTGGGCTTGCTCGACGATTTCCAAAAGTCCCAGACCTTGGCCTTCAAAAAAGCGGGTGAGGCAATCGTCCTGATCGGCGAGACGCAAGGCTGGCTCGGCCAGTCGCTTTACCTGCGCGACATTTGCGGCCGGGAAGAAGGCGCGCCGCCGCCGGTCGATCTGATCGAGGAGAAGGAGAACGGCGATCTTGTGCGCGCTCTCATTCTCGATGGTGTCGTTAGTGCCGCACACGATGTTTCGGACGGCGGGCTTGCCGTGGCGCTGGCCGAAATGGCGATGGCCGGCAAGATCGGCGCGACCATCGAAGCCGCCCCGGACGACACGCCGGCGCACGCCTATTGGTTTGGCGAAGACCAGGCGCGCTATGTCGTCACGGTCCCCGCCGAGAACCTGGAAACGCTGCTGGCGCGGGCGCGCGATGCTTCGGTCCTGGCCAATGTCATCGGCACGACCGGCGGCGACAGTTTGATCTTACGCAATGAGCGGCCTTTGGCCGTCTCTAATCTCTCATCTCTTCATGAAGGCTGGTTGCCTTCGTACATGCAAAAGGGATGACAGAAATGGCCAAACGCAAAAGCAAGGCACTGCCGCGGCGGGCGCCATCGGATTTCGTATCCATTCAAGGCGTGGTTGGCGGGCAGCTTCATTATTTCCGCCGCGCCGACGTAATCGGGTTAATCTATGGGCTCATGCCCGGCCAATCGCCTGCCCCGGGCGTCACGTCCGCCACCGTCGCCTTGAGCAGCGGGACCTTAGTGGCGGTCGGCGAAACGCCGCAACAGATCATCGGGCGACTTTAGACGGATAACGCGAATGCCGATGGACGCGAACGAGATCGAGAAGTTGATCAGGGAAGCGATCCCGGACGCCAACGTGACGATCAAGGATCTCGCCGGCGACGGCGATCACTATTCAGCGACGGTGATCGCCGCCTCGTTCAAGGGCAAATCCCGCGTGCAGCAGCATCAGCTCGTCTACAACGCGCTGAAGGGCCGCATGGGCGGCGTGTTGCATGCGCTTGCTTTGCAAACTTCCGATAAATGAGCGCATGACCCCGAAAAGTGGGAACCGGTTTTCCGATCAGGTCATGCGCAAGACGCAAACATGATCAAAACGCTGTCGCCCGCGGGCGCGATTGCGCCGACCGGCACATGGAGCGTCGGCGCGCGGGCCGGCGATTTCGTCTTCGTCGCCGGGATGCGCGGCATTGATCCTAAAACAAATGCGCTCGTTGCGCGTGACGAGGCGCGCATCCGGCAGGCTTTCGTCAACATGGCGCATGTCGCCGCGTCTGAAGGCGCTGATCTGAAAAATTGCGTGCGCATCACTGTGTTCGTCACCGACATGGCGAAGTATCGGCCGATCGCCAACAAGGTGCAGGAAGAGCTATGGGGCGGCGGACCTTATCCGCCCCGCACCATCGTCGAAGTGTCGCGCCTCAACCAGGACGACATTTTCGAGGTCGAGGGGACTTTTTACGCGCCGCGTTAGTCCGTGAATGGCATCCCTGCCGAATTCGAGACTGGGTGCATCGGCCGCTCATTGACGGTGAGATGGAAAACGTCCGGCCGGGCGTAATGGCCGGTGACGTCGAAGTCGTATTTACCGCGGGCGATGTCGCCCATGTCGAGCTCGGCGGTGAGGATTTTCGGGCCTGAGAAGTCCGGCGGCACGATCAGCTGGCCGAGGGGCGCGATGATGCAGGAGCCGCCGCGCATCAGCACGGTTTTGGGGTCGTTGCCCTGGATGGCGTCGTAATCGTCCGGACAATCGCCGCGCGTGAGGTACTGGCAAGACGAAAGCACGAAGCAGCGGCCTTCGAGGGCGACGTGCTGCATGGTCGAGACCCAGGTGTCGCGGTCGTCTGCAGTGGGCGCGCAGTAGATCTGGATGCCTTTTGAATACATCGCGGTGCGCAGCAGCGGCATGTAATTTTCCCAGCAAATCACGGCGCCGAGCTTGCCGTGCGGCGTGTCGAATACCGGCAGCGTTGAACCGTCGCCGAAGCCCCAGATCAGGCGCTCCATCGCCGTCGGCATCAGCTTGCGATGCTTGCCGAGGAGTGCGCCGTCCGGCCCGAAGAACAGCACGGTGCAGTAGAGCGTGCCGCCGTCCTTCTCCATCACCCCGATGACGAGATGCGCCTTGGCCTTGGCGGCCGCGGCGCCAATACGGCGGCATTCGTCGGAATCGAGCGCGATCGAGGAATCGTAATAGCGGCGGAATGTATCGCGGCCGTCGGGCGAGCGCATGCCGACGCGGGCGCCGAAATCGAGCCCCTTGGGATAGCCGGACACGAAGGCTTCCGGGAATACGATCAGCTTGGCGCCGGTCGCGGCCGCTTTCTGCGTCAGGGCTTCAACTTTCGTGATCGTGCCGGCAAGGTCGAACGGAACCGGACAATCCTGGACCACGGCGACGCGAACTTTTTCCGACATGTTTCCTCCGGTTTTCAGCGCATTAGCCTAGCGGAAGCGCCTGACGCGGTAAAAGTGCATCGCGCGCGCCACCCCTTGGGAAGCCGCGATTCCTGCGCTACATATCGGTCAAACGCGGCGCCAGGGCGTCGCCAAAGGACGATCGCGATATGAGCATCCACCAGTTCATTGACAATGAAGTGAAATCGAACGACGTCGTGCTGTTCATGAAGGGCACGCCGCAATTCCCGCAATGCGGCTTTTCGGGTCAGGTGGTGCAGATCCTTGACCATCTCGGCGTGGCCTATAAGGGCCTCAACGTCCTCGAATCCGCCGATTTGCGGCAGGGCATCAAGGACTATTCGCAGTGGCCGACCATCCCGCAGCTCTACATCAAGGGCGAATTCGTGGGCGGCTGCGACATCATCCGCGAGATGTTCCAGGCCGGCGAATTGCAGCAGGCGTTCAAGGATAAAGGCGTCGCGGTCCGCCAGACCGCCTGAGACGCGGTTCTCGATAGAAAAGGGCGCATGGACCGCATCACGCGGCCTGCGCCCTTAATTCACGCGCCGCGTGTTAGATGCGCGCCCGCCAGGTGCCGCGCTGCAGCAGCCAGTAGACAATCGCCAGCACCAGCACGACACCGATGATGCCGCCGCTCGCGCCAGTCGCGAACTTGGCGACATTGTCGGCGACTGAGGAAACGTAAGGTCCCGCCGACTGACCCAGCAGCAGATGCAGCAGCAGCAGGGCGAGCAGGACGACGAAGCCGAGCTCGACGAACTCCCAAAGCCAGCGCTTGGCGTTGGCGACGAAATCAAACATAGCCCACCCCCCGGTGAGTGAGGTGGGGAGCGTTTCAAGGCTCCCCACCGAATTGCGTCAGAGAGTAGCGGGCGCGCGTGACGCGCCCGCGCGTGGCGACTTCGCGATCAGGCCATTTTCCGGTTTGAGAATAACCAGAGAACGATGCCGAGGGTGATCAGGCCCACGAGCCCGTTCGATCCCATGTCTTTCACCCACGTCACGATATTGGCCGTGACGTTGCCGAAGAACGGCAGGTTCGAGCCGACCAGCAAGGCGAGCACGATCGCCAGCGCCAACAGCATCAGCCCCAACTCCGTCAACGCGCCGACAACATCCTTGATGGTATCGATGCCTTTCATTGCGGAATCTCCCTAGAGAGCTTCCTGATTCGGAAGCCGGGAGCAAAATACCCCGGATCGGTTTTGCAAAGCAGACGCGGCGAGCGACGACTCACCAAAATCGGTGCTGCGCTGCGGAAATAAATTCCGTCTAACGCACGGCGATTCGCGAATCGAAAACTGCGAAAGACGTTTGATTTGAATCGCTTAGGTGCGCCGCGCCGCCGCTAGCCCCGCTATGGCTTCAGCAATTCTGTGTGCAGTTCACGGGCTTGCTGGTCTGCCCGACCGCATTGACGCCGCCCGTCTGTGAACCGGTCGTGTTCTGCGTCTGGGCCGGTCCCGCTCCCGTGGCGGTGTTTTGATTCGCCGCACTGTTTTGTGTCGCGCCCGGCGTGCGATTGCTCGCGCTATCGGTGGCGAAGGGTGAAGCGCTACCGGGCACAACAACGGCGCTGCCGCCCGTCTGCATTGTGCTGCCGCCGCCCGTGACGGTTTGCGTGCCTCCGACCTGGACCGGGGCCGAATTGCCCGGCACGGTCACGGAGCTGCCGCCGGGCTGAATCGGAGCGCTGCCGCCGACCTGAACGGTGCTGCCACCGGTTTGCATCGTGCTCCCGCCGCCGACTTGAACGGAGCCGCCCGGCTGCATCGTGCTGCCGCCGGTTACGGGCTGCGTGCCTCCGACCTGGACCGGAGCGGAGTTGCCCGGGACCATGACGCTGCTTCCGCCGGACTGGACCGGGGCGCTGCCGCCCACCTGCACTGAACTTTCGCCCGGTTTCATCGTGCTGCCGCCGCCTTTCTTGTTGGTCGAGGACAGTTGCCCGGCGCTCTTGCTGGTCGCGCTTTTGCCGCCGCTCGTGGTCCGTTTGGTCTCGGTGTTTTGTCCGGCGTTGGCGGCCGGCAAATTGGTGGATTGCGTCGCCGTGGCATTTTGCGCGGGCGGTGTCTGGACCGTGGCCTTCGCCCCGGTCGACGGCGCCGGAGCTGCCGGAGCGGCGACACGTGGCGCCGCAGCGGGCGGGGCCGCAAGACGCGGCGGGGGCGGCGGCGGGGCCGCCTGCAATGTCCGGCTCTGAGCGAGGCCTTGGGACGATCCGACGCCGAGCCCGGCGATCAAAACGAGCGTGGAAAAAACCAGCCGTGTGTTTGCAGTGCCGTACATCAATGCCCCCGAAAATATTCCGAAGGGCTTGTAACATCAGATGGGAGATCGCGCGAGTTTTGCGCGATCTTAGCCGATCGGGTTGAACCGATATGCGCCATCCGCGCGCTCCACACGGCCAAGGCCGGGGAAGGGCAAGTGGAAACCGATGAGGGCGCTCTTGTCCGCCGCCAGCCGGTCGAGGAGCCTGGCCCGCGTCGCCGCCGCCTGCTCGGGCACATGATCGGCCTGCGTGCGCCACTCCGGATGGCGGAAGGAAATCAGCGGGTGGGTCAGCACGTCGCCGCCAATGATGAGGCCGCCACCGCCGGCGAGGGCGACTGACAGGTGGCCCTGGGTGTGGCCGGGCGTGGCGATGACCTGGATGCCAGGCACAATCTCAGCGCCGTCCTTGATCGTGGTGACGCGATCCTTGATCTTGGCGTAATTGCGCCGCGCCCCCGTGACGAACCCGGCGCGGTCGGCTGGCAAGCCGCGCGTCGCGTTGTCGCCGTGCCAGAAATTCCACTCGTCGCCGCCGACATAGTACGCCGCGTTGGGCAGCATCGGATCGTCGAGTTCGTCCACCGTTCCCCAAAGATGATCGGGGTGGCCATGGGTGAAGATCACCTTGGTGATCTTGTCCTGGTCGATGCCCGCGGCCTTGAGGTTTTCCCACAGCTTGCCCGCGGTCGGCATAAAGCGGTCGCCCGATCCCATATCGATCAGGATCAGGTCGCTCCCCGAACGAACTAGCGTCAAATTTGTAGGCGATTCGTATTGCTCGCCGCTCTGACCGGCGGGGGAGAGTAGCGGCGCGCGTTCGGCCTCCGGAGCGTCCGGCGCGAGGAAATTGGTCGGCAGCACCAGATGACCGTCGCTGACGACGAGGACCTCGAAAGCGCCATGGCGGAAGCTGTGCGGCGCCGCCGCGGCAAAAGCAAAACCGCCGCGGGCGAGGGCGCCCACGGCGGCTGAAGCGAGGAAGGTGCGGCGGGAGATCATCCGGCCGGCAGCACGGTTAGCGCGAGTAATATTCGACGACGAGGTGCGGCTGCATCTGCACCGCGTACGGCACGTCGGTGATCGCGGGGATGCGCTGGAACTTGGCGGTCATTTTGCCGCCGTCGACTTCGATGTAGTCCGGCACGTCACGTTCGGCGAGCTGCTGGGCTTCCATCACCAGCGCGAGCTGGCGCGACTTTTCCTTGACCTCGACGACATCGCCGACCTTGAGCCGGTAGCTCGGAATGTTGACGCGCTTGCCGTTCACCAGGATATGGCCGTGATTGATGAACTGGCGCGCTGCGAACATAGTCGGCACGAATTTGGCGCGGAAGACGACCGCATCGAGACGGCGCTCGAGCAGACCGATCATGTGGGCGCCCGAGTCACCCTTGAGGCGTCGCGCTTCCTGGTAGATGCCGCGAAACTGCCGCTCGGAAATGTTGCCGTAATAGCCGCGCAGCTTCTGCTTGGCCTTGAGCTGCACGCCGTAGTCGGAGAGCTTGCCCTTGCGGCGCTGGCCGTGCTGGCCGGGGCCGTATTCGCGGCGGTTCACCGGGGACTTCGGGCGTCCCCAGATGTTCTCGCCCATGCGGCGGTCGATCTTGTATTTCGATTCATGGCGCTTGGTCATCGCGTCCTCGTAACAGGTTGAACAAAGAGTGAGGAACCGCGCCCTCCTTTGTCCCGGCGAGAGTTGCCCCTCGTTGAGACCGACAGGTCGAAGCCTTGAAGCGTTGGCTGGACCGCGGGTGCGAAACGCCTTCCCGATAAATCGATGAAGGCGCGCGGGTTTTAGGGGGATCGGACCATAGTGTCAAACGCTGCCGATACCGCCTGAACACCGCGGGTTCCGACGCTCAGCGCGTCAATTCCCTTGCGACATGCGGCAAAGGGAGTCGCCCGGACGTGAATACGGCCTCGGTCGTGCCGCGGCTGCTTTCAGCGCGGCCCAAAAGGTCAACAACACGCCGCGCGATCGCGGGCGCGGGGTCGATCCAGTCCACCGGCCAGGGTGCGAGTGCAATCAATCGCCGCAGAAGCAGCGGGTAGTGTGTGCAGGCCAGCACGATCGCGTCGGTGCGGCGGCTATCCTTGTCGACGAAGCATGGCGCCAATTCGGCGGCGATGTCGGCATCGGGAGCGGGCTTGCCGGCAAGTTCGGCTTCGGCGATGCCGGCGAGCTGGCCAGACCCGATCAGATCGACGGCGCAGTCGCCGGCGAATTCGCGGATCAGCACGCGGGTATATTCTCGCGCCACAGTCGCTTTGGTGCCGAGCACGCTGATGCGCTTGGTGCGCGACGCGGCGCAGGCGGGCTTGATCGCCGGCACGGTGCCGACAAACGGAACTTTATATCGTTCGCGCAGCGCCGCGAGCGCCTGCACGGAAGCGGTGTTGCACGCGATCACGATGAGGTCGGGCTTGTGGGCCGCGATCAGTTCACCCATCAGCGGCACGACGCGCGCGATCAGCGCGTCCTGCTCGTGGGCGCCGTAAGGAAAGAAGGCGTCATCGGCGACGTAGACGTAATTGGCGTCGGGCCGCGCCTTGACGATCTCGCGATAGACGGTGAGGCCGCCGAGGCCGGAGTCGAAGACGAGTATGTTTGGCGCCATCAGGGGCCAAAAACTCGCTTGAAGATCGTATCGACCTGCTTGAGATGGAAACCCATGTCGAAATTGGCCTCGATCTCCTTCGCCGAGAGCGCCTTGGTGACGTCGGGATCGGCCTTGAGCAGCGCCATGAATTCATGCTCCCCGGCCCAGACCTTCATGGCGTTGCGCTGGACGAGGCGATAGGCGTCCTCGCGCGCGACACCTTTTTGCGTCAACGCAATGAGGATGCGCTGCGAATGGATGAGCCCCGACAGTTTGTCGAGGTTCTTCTGCATCGTGTCCGGATAGACCAGAAGCTTGTCGATAATGCCGGCGAGCCGGTGCAGCGCGAAATCGAGCGTCACAGTGGCGTCCGGCCCGATCATGCGCTCGACCGACGAGTGGGAGATGTCGCGCTCATGCCAGAGCGCGACGTTTTCCATCGCCGGCACGACATAGCCGCGCACCATGCGCGCGAGGCCGGTGATGTTCTCCGACAGGACCGGGTTGCGCTTGTGCGGCATCGCCGAGGAGCCCTTCTGCTTCTCGGAGAAGAATTCTTCCGCCTCCAGCACTTCGGTACGCTGGAGGTGGCGGACCTCGACCGCGAGCCGTTCGATCGAGGAGGCGATGACGCCGAGCGTCGCGAAGAACATCGCGTGCCGATCTCGCGGGATGATCTGGGTCGAGACCGGCTCGACGGTCAGCCCCATCTGCTTGGCGACATGGGCTTCGACGCGCGGATCGACCTGCGCGAAAGTGCCGACGGCGCCCGAAATCGCGCAGGTGGCGACGTCCTTGCGCGCGGCTTCGAGGCGCTTCTTGGCGCGGTCGAATTCGGCATAGGCGTAAGCGAGCTTGAGGCCGAAGGTGGTCGGCTCGGCATGGATGCCGTGCGAGCGGCCGATGGTCGGCGTCATCTTGTGCTCGAGCGCGCGTTTCTTCAGCGCGGCGAGAACATTGTCGAGATCGTTCAAGAGAATGTCAGCGGCGCGGGTGAGCTGAACGTTGAAACAGGTGTCGAGCACGTCCGACGACGTCATGCCGGAATGCATGTAGCGCGCTTCGGGCCCGACGATCTCGGATACGTGGGTGAGGAAGGCGATAACGTCGTGCTTGACCTCCGCCTCGATGGCGTCGATACGCGCGACATCGAATGTTGCGGCTTTGCCCCTTTCCCAAATCTTCTTCGCGGCGTCTTTCGGGATCACGCCGAGCTCGGCCATCGCATCGGCGGCATGCGCCTCGATCTCGAACCAGATGCGGAAGCGGGTTTCCGGCGACCAGATCGCGGTCATTTCCGGACGGGAATAGCGCGGGATCACGCCGCTTCCCCGCGCGCTGACGCCCCGGCCTGCCGGATCGCCGCGATATTCGCCTTGTACTGACCGCTTTTGAACACGGCTGAGCCGGCGACCAGCACATTGGCGCCGGCCTGGACGGCCTGCGCCGCGTTCTCAGCGGTGATCCCGCCATCGACTTCGATATCGATCGGCCGTGCGCCCGCGAGCGCGCGCACGTCACGCAGCTTGTCCAGTGCGGCCGGGATGAATTTCTGGCCGCCGAAGCCTGGATTGACCGACATGATGAGAACGAGGTCGACCATGTCGATCACATGCTCGATGGCCGAAACCGGAGTTGCGGGGTTCATCGTCACGCCGGCCTTCTTGCCGAGCGCGCGGATCGCCTGCAGCGAACGGTGCACGTGCGGGCCGCTCTCGACGTGAACTGTGATGATATCCGCGCCGGCCTTGGCGAAGCCCTCGAGATAGGGATCGCACGGCGCGATCATCAAATGAACGTCGAGGACGCGTTTGGTGACGGGCCGCAGCGCTTTGACGACGTCGGGGCCGATGGTGATGTTCGGCACAAAATGGCCGTCCATCACGTCGACATGGATCCAGTCGGCGCCTA
>JAFBAG010000171.1 GCA_019247925.1 Pseudolabrys sp. | reverse complement strand
CCGTCGAGGTGATGAGGCTCATGGACGGGTGACATAGGGGAAACGCAAAGGCCCGGCTAGCCGCCTTGCCTTGACATGCCTCCCCTCGCATGCCGTTGTCCCGCGCCGTTTTGAGCCGGCCCAGCGCCGCTCGACCTTCCAATCGAGTTTGAAGATGCACCGCTACCGCACGCATACCTGTGGAGAATTGCGCGAGGCCGAGATCGGCGAGCGCGTTCGCCTCTCGGGCTGGTGCCATCGCATCCGCGATCATGGCGGCGTGCTATTCATCGACTTGCGCGACCATTACGGCATGACTCAAGTCGTCGCCGACCCGGACTCGCCGGCTTTCAAGATGGCCGAAAAGCTGCGTGCCGAATGGGTGGTGCGCATCGACGGCAAGGTGCGCAAGCGTCCCGCTGGAACCGAGAATGCCGAACTGCCGACCGGCCAGGTCGAGATCTACATCTCCGAAATCGAGGTGTTGGGCGCCGCCGCAGAATTGCCCATGCCGGTTTTTGGCGAGCAGGACTATCCGGAAGAAATTCGTCTCAAATATCGCTTCCTCGATTTGCGACGTGAGCACTTGCATAACAACATCATGTTGCGCGGGCAGGTCATCGACTCGATCCGCCGCCGCATGAAGGACGCCGGCTTCTTCGAATTCCAGACGCCGATCCTCACCGCATCATCGCCGGAAGGCGCGCGCGATTATCTCGTTCCGTCGCGCCTGCATCCCGGAAAGTTCTACGCGCTGCCGCAGGCGCCCCAGCAGTTCAAGCAGCTCATCATGGTCGCGGGCTTCGACCGCTACTTTCAGATCGCGCCATGCTTCCGCGACGAGGATGCGCGAGCCGACCGTTCGCCCGGCGAGTTCTATCAGCTCGATCTGGAAATGAGCTTCGTCACGCAGCAGGACGTGTTTGACGCGGTCGAGCCGGTGATCCGCGGCGTGTTCGAGGAATTCGGCAAGGGAAAGAAAGTCACGGCGAAATTCCCGATGATCCCCTTCGCGGAAGCGATGGCGAAATACGGCACTGACAAGCCGGACCTGCGCAATCCCATTGTGATGGAGGATGTCAGCGAGGCGTTCCGCGGCTCGGGCTTCAAGATCTTCGCCAATATCCTCAACACGCCGGGCAATGCTGTGTGGGCCATTCCGGCGAAAGGCGGCGGCAATCGCGCCTTCTGCGACCGCATGAACTCATGGGCGCAGGGCGAGGGGCAGCCGGGGCTTGGTTACATTTTCTGGCGCGAGGGCGAGGAAGGCGGTGCAGGTCCGCTCGCTAAGAACATCGGGCCGGAACGCACCAAGCAGATCGCCGATCAACTCAAACTCGGTGTCGGCGACGCCTGCTTCTTCGTCGCCGGCAAGCCCAAGGATTTCGTGAAGTTCGCGGGTCCCGCGCGCACCAAGGTCGGCGAGGAATTGAACCTCATCGCTAAGGATCGCTTCGATCTGTGCTGGATCGTCGACTTCCCGATGTTCGAGTGGCACGAGGAAGACAAGAAGATCGACTTCTCGCACAACCCGTTCTCGATGCCGGCCATCGCGGCGGAAGAATTCCTCGCGCTCGATCCGAAGGACGAGGAGAAAATCCTCGGCCTCAAGGCCTATCAGTACGACATCGTCTGCAATGGCGTGGAGCTGTCATCCGGCGCGATCCGCAATCATCGCCCGGACGTGATGAAAAAAGCCTTCGCCATCGCGGGCTATGACGAGAGCGTATTGCAGGCCAAATTCGGCGGCATGCTCAATGCTCTCACTTACGGCGCGCCGCCACACGGCGGCATCGCTCCGGGCATCGACCGGATCGTGATGCTGCTCGCCGGGGAAGAGAATTTGCGTGAGGTCGTACTCTTTCCGATGAACCAGAAGGCGGAAGATCTGATGATGGGTGCGCCATCCGAGGTGACCCCGAAGCAGCTCAAGGAATTGAGCATCCGCCTCGATCTTCCGAAAAAGAATTAGCTGCGCGGCTTGGGCCCGAATAATGCCGCCGCGTTGCCATTGGCGATGCGCCGCGCCTGATCCGGCGGCAGCTGTGCAAGCCAGCTGCGATATTCCTTGAAGATCGCGTCGTAGCTGTACCAGCGCTCATTGATCCAGGTGTCGGAGCCGAGCAGGAAGCGGTCGGGAAATTTTCCGAACAGCGCTTTCCAATCCGAGGTGATTTGCCCGGAGCCGTCGGTAATACCGCCGCGATAGGACAGTTCGCCCCACAGCTGATCCTTGTACTGGTCGAGCAACTGGGCGACGCGGGCCGGCGGTGTGCCGAACCCCGTATGCGCCCAGATGATGCGCGCCTTCGGATTGTGGGAGAACAGGATCAGCAGCGCTTCCTCGTCGCAATGCGCGTGCAGATAGAGATTGTTGTCGACCGCGAAATTCACGACCTGCTTGACGATATCGGTCGCGGCAGACTTGCCGTAAATGTGGAATTCGCCGACGCCGCGGTAATAGCCGCGCTTGAATTCCTCCTTGATCAGGTCGAGCGTGGCCGGATCGTTGAACCAGGTCTGAATGTCGGCGCGAATGCGATAGGGCCGGATGAACGGCACCACCCATAGGCCGGGCGCCTTGGCGTCCATCAGCTGGTGCGTGCCCTTGTTCGGGCGGCTTGTCGCCAGAACACCGGTGATGTTGTTGCGCCTGAAGACCTCGAGCAGCTTGTCGAGCGGGTAATAGGGATTGGGCTCCTGGTTGTAGTGCATGTGGGCGTCGAAAATTTCGAGCGGCTGCTGCGCCGGCGCACCGGTCGCGACCAGGCTTAGCAATCCCATCAGCGCGAGGGTTCGAGCCGCTGTGCGCATGGTCAGTCCCCTTGGGCTTATTTATTGGCGGTTGTCATACCTCATAAACACCGGCCGGGCCGATATTAACGCGGCGCTAACCATGTGAGCCCCGCGTGCAGAAAGCGGCCATTTCCGGGCGGGCAGGACCTCTATGCTTAAATCCGCCTTAACGGCGCTTCGCCCATTCTTACGGTTTGCGGGGCGTGGGTTCGGGCGTGCGGGGCATTTCGCGTAAAGACCTGATCGCGATGGGAATTGGCGTCGTGCTTGCGGGCGCGCCGCTGGTTGCGTTCGATTTTTGGTTGAGCGGAATTGTCGACCGCCAGGGTCAGGAAGACGTCAATACCGCCGCGCGCCGCGCCATCACGCTTGCGGAAAACCGCGTCGGCTCCGTGTTGCGCTCGCTCGAGGATCTTGCGCGCCGCGGCGTTACTTCCTGTCAGCCGGCTCACATCGAAGCGATGCGGCTTGCTGCCTTCACCACGACCCCAGCCAAGGAATTCTCGATCGTCGGCCCGGATGGCACCACCTTGTGCACCCATCTCGGTATCCCGTTGGGCTTCCGCCGCGTCATGGCGTCTGAACCGATCGCCGGTCTGGAAGGCGCGATCCTGGACATCGCCCAGATCGGCGAGGATCGCATGGTGCGATTGCGCCGTGAAACAGCGAACGGCGCGATCGCAGCGCTCATTCCTGACGAATTATTCTTGCCGCAGGTTTCAACGCAAGGCGGGCCGATCAGTGCGCGCACCGCGATGTTCACGCGCAACGGCTCCTTGATCGCGGCCAATGGCGCTCCGCAGAGCGAACAGCAAAAGCCTTTCATCACCGGCCGGCTCGCCTCCGACAAGTTCGGTTTCCACTTCGAGATGTCGGTGCCGCGTTCCCGAATCGCGGCCAACCATCCCGATCTGGAATGGCTCAGCATGATCGCGACCAGCGGCATCGCGCTGGTCCTCATCGGCTTCGCCCTTTTGTTCCCGCGGCGGGGAGGAAATAACCCGATCGCCGAACTGGAGCGCGCGCTCGCCGATGGCCAGTTCGTGCCGTACTACCAGCCGATCGTCGATATCCGCTCCGGCCAGTTGCGCGGCGCGGAAGTTCTGGTGCGCTGGCGCAAGCCCGACGGCACGTTGGTCCTGCCGCAGTCCTTCATCCCGCTGGCGGAATCGAGCGGGCTGATTTTCGAATTGACCAAATCGCTGATGAAGCGGGTTTGCGCCGAGGCAGGCACCGCGATCGGCCGGCGCCCCGCGCTCAAGATCAGCTTCAATTTCGCGGCCCAATTATTCCGTGACGATTCAATCGTCAAAGAGGTCCGCAATCTCTTCGCTGGCTCCTCGATCGATATGTCGCAGGTCGTGCTCGAACTGACGGAGCGCGACCCGATCGAGAACCTCACCGAAACGCGCCGCGTCATTGCGGCGCTGCAAGGGCTCGGGATCCGCATCGCCATCGACGACGTCGGCACGGGCCATAGCGGCTTGTCCTACATGCTCAAGCTCGGCGTCGACATCATCAAGATCGACAAAATGTTCGTCGATGCGATCGGGACCGACCGCAACTCGACGACCATCGTCGAGACCTTGATCGACCTTGCTCACAATATGCGCATGGATGTGGTCGCCGAGGGCGTGGAGAACTTCGAGCAGGTCGTGCATCTGCGCGAGCTCGGTATCCGTTCGGCGCAGGGCTATGTGTTCGCGCCGCCGCTGCCCGGAAGCGCCTTCCTTCAGCTGATGGAGTCGCTCGATCCGCTGCCCGCCGAGAGTGTCGAGGGCAAGGTCGCGGGCGCGGCACGGCGCTATATGTCGGCGCGCAACCGCTTCAACGCGGCCTGACCGGCGATTGCCGTGAAAAAGGGCGGCCAAGCTGGCCGCCCAAGTCTAAACGCCACGCGGGAGGAACCTCGGAAACGGGTCGGCAAACCCAACGAGCCGGCCCGCGTGTGCCTATTTCGAAGGCCCATCCGCCATATGCCCAACGATTCGTCAATCGCGATCGCGAGCAACGTCACAGCACGATGACGATTCGTGTGTCAGGCCGGACCGAGTGCGGCTTCGATCGCACTGATGATGCGCGGATCGGTCGGTTCGACGGCGGAAGCGAAGCTGGCTTTGAGGCTTCCGTCACGCCCGATCAGGTATTTGTGGAAATTCCAGCGCGGTACGTCGGTAGGCTTGAGCGCCGCCGCCCATCTGTAGAAGGGATGAGCTTCCGCGCCTTTCACGACAGCCTTCTCGCCAATGGGAAAAGTGATTTTGTATTCGGCCTGTGCCGTCTGCCGGATTTCACTGGCGCCGCCGGGCTCCTGGCCGCCGAAATCGTTCGACGGCACGGCGATGATTACCAAGCCGCGCGAGCGATAACGCTCCCATAATTCCTGAAGGCCGGCATATTGCGGGGTGTAACCGCATTTGGATGCCGTATTGACGATCAGGATGGGGTGTCCCGCGTACTGCGCGAGCGGCACGATACCGCCGTCCAGCGCGCGAAACGAAAATGCGAAGGCGTTGGCCTGGCTCATCTGGGCATTGGCGCGGCCGGCCGTGAGGGCCATCGCGCAGCTTAAAAGCGTGAATGTGCGGCGATCGATCATGCCGGTATCATAGCCCAAAACGCCGCTAATCGCAGGGAGGATTCTTTGAACTGGGAAATGATAGGCGCGCGGTACGCGCCTTATATGCTCTCGATTCTCCGCATCATGGTCGCTCTGCTGTTCTTCGAACACGGCACGTCCAACAATTACGGCTGGCCCAATCCGCAATCGCTGCAGCAGATGTGGACCCTGAACTGGTGGGCGGGGTTCATCGAACTGACAACCGGCGCGCTGCTGATTCTCGGCCTGTTTTCGCGGCCTGCGGCATTCATCGCATCCGGCGAAATGGCATTTGCCTATTTCATGGCGCATGCGCCCCGCAGCTTCTTTCCGATCACCAATCGCGGCGACGCGGCGATCCTGTTCTGCTTCGTATTCCTCTACATCGCCGCGGCGGGGCCGGGCCCGTGGAGCCTGGACGCATGGTGGCGCAAGAAAGGCTGAGCACGTCAGGCTGCTTCGAGGCGAAAGGTCGTTTCGAACCGGCAGCCACAGGCCTCGCAGCGCCAGGCGTGCCGCACCTGACCTTCGCCGAGAAATTCAGACCATTCGGGATTGTAAAGAACGTCGCCGCAGTCCTCGCATTTAAGGACGGGGCGCATAACGTCGAGCTTGCGCGTAGGCGAAAGGCGAACCATGGCCGTTTCCTCCGGCGTGTGCTGTCCCACCCCTGGTCCTGTTGCCACCGGTGGCACACGCCAACGCCGGCAGCAGGCTTGATTGGCCTGGTGCCCGAGTCGTTTGAACCCAATATGACGGTCAGGAGGCCTTGAGCCGGGCGAGGCGGGTCGCCTTGTTGGCATTGACGGCGCCGGGCGGTATCCGCCCCGCCAGCAGCGCTTCGGCCTGCTTCACTGTGTCGTAAGCCTGGTGCTCGGCGGCTTCCGGCGTGAGGCCTGCCGTATGCGGTGTCGCCAGGACGTCCTTGCGTTTGGCTAGAAACAAGGACGGCTTCTGATCCGGAGCGCGGCCGACATCCATCGCCGCGCCGGCGATCTGTTTCCTGTCGAGCGCGGCTTCCAGCGCTTTTTCATCGACCAGATTGCCACGCGACAGGTTGAGGAAATAGGCGGTCTTCTTCATCTGTGCGAAAGCCGCCGCGTTCATCAGGTTTTCGGTCTTCTCATTGGCGATGACGAGGCAGATGACGAAATCGGATTGACTCAAGGCTTCCGCGAATTCGACCTGCTTCACACCGGGCTCTTTGACTGTCTTGAACGGGTCATGGACCAGCACATTCATGCCGAAGGCGACGCAAAGCCGCGCCAAATACTCGCCGATCTGCCCGTAGCCAAGAATGCCCACGGTCGCGCCCTTAAGCTGCCGGCCCATGCGCGGCTCGGCATCGCGGCCCGCGCGGTATTCGTTGGTCGCCCAGGTGATGTGGCGGCCGCAATCGATCATGTAGCCGATCGCCATTTCCGAGACCGACGGGATGAATCCCGCGGTCGCCTGCGTCACCAGAATGCCTTCCTTGCTGGCGGCCGGGACATCGATATTGCGGATGTCGATGGCGACGCGCAGGAAGGCGACGCAATCCGGGAGGAGCGGGAAGACCTGCGCCGGGCCCGGCGTCTGACGGTCGGTGATGATGATGTCGCAGCCCTTGGCCTCACGGGCGAGAGCAGCGGCATCCAGCACCTTGCCGGTCTCGTTGAGTTTGACGTCACCGAGCTTGCGCAGCGCCGCCAGGGGACGCTGGCCGTAATAGTTCTCCAGCATGTCGGGAATGTGGGACAGAAAAATGCGCGCCATAGACCGCTCCAATGCCGCGCACTATGTCAGGCGCAATGCGCCCGCGATAGATCGGCTAAGGCCGCTTTAGCGGACTACTTCTTTTCGATGGACACGCCGGTTGGGCCGAGATTGATCTGCACGCCCTGCGGCTGCTTGTTGTGCTGATAGAGCTTGTAGCCGAGCATAGCCACGACCGCGCACAGCGCGCCGATGAGCACAAATAAAACGTTGCGATTGAGCTGCATCGTCATCCCGCGCTGCCCCGATATTCTCAGGAGATAACGCGCAGTGATGGAACCCGTTCCCGAAGTTTACGCCGTTCGCTCTCGCTAAGCGGCCTCAGCCAGACGCCGGTTGAGCCCACCCTGCGCCAATTCGAGCGCGACAGCGACGACCTGCTCGCCGGTCAACTTGCGCGGGTCGAGGCGCGGCCCGATGCCATGCCGGGCATAAATTTCGTCGGTGTTGCCGCGCAGCATTGCAAGACCCATCCACCAATTGCCGAACCGGCGTTCGGTGATCTCGCGGCAGTCCACGATCGTCACGGCGTCGTGCCGGTTGTCGGCCATCAACCGCCGCAGCGTCGCCGAAATTTTCTCGCGGTCGCCTTCCAGAATCTGGACGAACCACAGCGTGTCGAAAATCAGTGCGCCCGTGATGCCATCGCGTTCGTTGTTCTTGTTGGACGCATCCATGATCTTGTTGAGATCGGCGATCATCTTGCCGCCGACGGCGCCGAGATGATTTTCGGAGTGATAGATGAGGCGGCTGAGCATGCTTATTCTCCTCGAAACTTCTCGCCACGCTAGCGGCCGGTCATTGCCCGAACCTTAAAGAAGTCTCGCATACCGGGTTCCCGCGGCGGTCGAACAAGGTTATCGTCGTATTAAGCTTCGACATGTTGTCGCGTCGCGGAGCGTGCGATGAGCCCGAGCGCCGATCCCAAGGTCAAGGAGCGTGCGAAGACCAAGACGGCCGTGAAGCC
>JAFBAG010000168.1 GCA_019247925.1 Pseudolabrys sp. | reverse complement strand
ATCATCATTTTCATGCCGCTGGTGAACGCGCTGGCGGCGGTGGGAAACATCAACCCCGTTCATATGGGCGTGGTTCTCATTGCTACGCTCGCGTTCGGGCTTATTACGCCGCCTTACGGCCTCGTTCTGCTTATGGCGTCGAAGTTTGTCGGCGTACGATTCTCGCAGGCGCTACGCGCGGCACTGCCGATCTATGTGGTTTTCCTTTTCACCATCACGTTCATGATCTTCTTCCCCGAGGTCGTGCTTTGGCTGCCTCGTCATGTGCTGCCGGCCTCCGTCGGCTGCTTCCCAAATCCGAGCGGTGCGGGATTTATCTGTCCCTGACATGACTGCTCAGCCCACGCTCAAGGCGCCGCCCGGCACGACGGATTGCCACATCCACGTCTACGACGCCGCGCTGCCGCTTGCGCCAACGGCGAAATTCAAGCCACCGCACGCGCCGGTCGAAGACTATTTGGCGGTCCGCAAATTGCTCAGCATCGAGCGCACAGTCGTCGTCCAGCCGACGTCCTACGGCTGGGACAATACTTTGACGCTCGACACCGTCAGGCGCATGGGCGCGAGCGCGCGCGGTGTCGTGGTGATCGACGAAAAGACGAGCGACGCCGAGCTCACGAGGCTGAACGGACTTGGCGTGCGCGGCGTACGCTTCTTCATGTTGCCCGGCGGCGTGCTCGGCTGGGACGTCCTGGAGCGGATGGCGGCGCGCCTCGCGGAGATCGGCTGGAGCATCACATTCCAGATGGACGGGCGCAATTTTCCGGACCGGGAGGCGGCGATCAATCGCGTTGAATGCGATCTGGTGATCGACCACACCGGAAAATTTCTCGAGCCGGTCGCGACCGACAGCGCGGCTTTCAAATCCCTGTTGCGAATCCTCGACAACGAGCGGCGCTGGATCAAGCTCGCGGCGCCCTATGAGACGTCTAAGAAAGGCCCGCCCTATTACGACGACGTTGGTGTCATGGCGAAGGCGCTGGTCCGGCACGCACCCGACCGCACCCTGTGGGCGTCGAACTGGCCGCATCCGAACTTCAAGCCGGAACATGCCTGGATGCTCGACATGCTGCTCGATTGGGTACCGGACGAGAAGGTTCGCCAGAAAGTTCTGGTCGACAATCCGGCGCGGCTCTACGGCTTCTAACTCAGCTTTTTCAGCAGCTTCGTGACGACGCGTTGCTCGTCTTCGGAGAGCGGCGTCAGCGTCGCCACAGTGATGCGCGCCGCGACTTTCACAGCGGCTTCGGTCACGGCGCGGCCTTTCGGCGTCAATGCCACGGCGCGGCGGCGCTTGTCTTTAGGGTCGCTGAGCGCAGTGACGAAGCCACGCAATTGCAGGCGATCGACCACGCCCTTGATCGTCGCGGCATCGAGATAGATCAGCCGGCCGAGATGGTTTTGCGAGCATGGCCCGACTTCGTAGAGCTTGGCGAGCGCGGCGAATTGCGTCTGGGTCAATTGCTCGACCATGCGCGACATGAAGATCGCGGTGTGGCGCTGCATGGCGACGCGCAACAAGAAGCCGATCTGCTCGTCGAGCAGATAGCCGCTCGCTGCCGGGCTCTCTGCCGGCTCGTCCGCTTTGAGCTTCTCGCGCCGCTGCATCGGCTTACGATCCATCACTCTACTCACACGGTCAAATAAGCGCGTTGAATGTCTTCATTGGCGTCGAGCTCGGCCATCGTCCCCTGCCAGCGCAGCTGGCCCTTTTCCAGCATGTAGACGCGATCCGAAACGAGCCGTGCGAAGTGCACGTTCTGCTCGGACAGCAGGATCGACAAGCCTTCTTTCTTGAGTTCGATGATGGTCTGAGCCATCTGCTCGACGATCAGCGGCGCGACGCCTTCGGACGGCTCATCGAGCAAGACGAGAAGCGGATTGCCCATCAAGGTGCGGGCAACCGTCAGCATCTGCTGCTCGCCGCCGCTCATGCTGCCGCCGGCGCGTTTGGGCATTTCCGCAAGATTGGGAAACAGCGCGTAGAGCCGCTGCGGCGTCCATACCGGCGCCGGTGCGCCGTCCGGAAAATGACGTGGCGGCTGGCGGCCGATATCGAGGTTTTCCTCGACCGTGAGGTCGACGAAGATACGGCGATCTTCCGGGGTGAAGCCGAGCCCGAGGCGGGCGATTTCGAAGGGCTGCAGCCGTGAAATATCCCGGTCATTGAATTGCACCAGGCCCCCGCGCTGCGCGATCAAGCCCATGATCGACTTCATGGTGGTCGATTTGCCGGCGCCATTGCGGCCCATCAAAGCGACGACTTCGCCGCGTCCGACTGAGAAGCTCAGATCGTAGAGAATTTGCGCGGCGCCGTACCACGCATTAAGCCGCTCGACGTTGAGCATCGGCGCGGTGACGGGTTGATTCATGCCGGCGCTCCGGCGAAGGTCTTGCCGGTGCCGAAATAGACTTCGCGCACCTTGGCGTTTTCGCGGATCGCGGCGGCGTTGCCGTCGGCGATTACTCGGCCGCGCGCAAGCACGATGATGCGGTCGGCAAAGGCAAAAACCACGTCCATCGAATGCTCCGTGAAAAGCACCGAGATGCCGCGCTCGACCACCAGCGCCTTTACCAGCTTGATCAGTTCGTTGCGCTCTCGTGGCGCCATCCCAGCGGTCGGCTCATCCATCAGCAGCAAAGCCGGATCATTGGCCAGCGCGATCGCGAGCTCGACGCGCTTGACGTCGCCGTAAGCGAGCTCGCGTGTCGGCCGGTCGGCGGCCTCCGCCATGCCGACCTGCCCGAGAATGGCGAGCGCGCGGCCTCGGTGAAGCGCCGCCGCCTTGGACCACATCGTGTAGAGCTCGCGGCCGTGGGAAATCAGCGCCATCTGCACGTTTTCGAGCACCGTCATCGAGCCGAAGGTGGCGGCGATCTGGAATGTGCGGCCGACGCCGAGCCGCCAGATATCGCGCGGCTTCATGCCGGCGATGTTGCGGCGCTCGAAATGGATTTCACCGGCATCCGGCGCGAGTTGGCCGTTGATCATGTTGAAGCAGGTCGATTTCCCTGCCCCGTTCGGCCCGATCATGGCGAGGAATTCTCCGCGCTTGACGGTGAAGGACACGTCGTTGACGGCCTTCACGCCGCCGAACGACTTCGAGAGATTGCGGATGTCCAGTTCGCTCATGTCGCCGCCTTGCGCCGCAGGCGGATGCGTCGCGTGAGATTGACGAGCGTCCCGACAATGCCGGACGGGAAAATAAGCACCAGAAAGAGAATGACGAGGCCAAGCAGCGCGCGCCAGTACACCGTCGAGCGCATGATCGTGTCCTGCAGCACCGCGAAGACCGAAGCGCCGACGATGGGCCCGGTCAGCGTCTGCAGCCCGCCCAGCAGCACCATGACGAGGCCGTCAATCGAGCGGCCGACATGGATCGTCTCCGGCGAGATCGAGCCCTTGGCGAAGGCGAACAGACCGCCGGCAATGCCGCAGATGCCGCCGGCGATTGCGAAAGCCAGCCAATGCACCCGCTTGACGTCGATGCCGATGGCTTCGGCCCGCAGCGGCGAGTCGCGCCCGGCCCGCATTGCGTAGCCGAACGGCGAAAACAGCAGCCGGCGCAGCAGCAAGACGCCCGGCACTGTCAGCGCCAACGCCAGCAGGAAATACACCGTTGCCTTGTTAAACGGTGCCGGAGGCCACACCCCGACAACACCGTTCGAGCCGCCCGTGATTGGCTCCCACTGATAGACCGCCGCCCAGATGATCTGGGCAAAGGCCAGCGTCAGCATTGCGAGATAGACGCCCGACAGGCGCACCGCGAACCAGCCGAACAGCAGCGCCCCGGCGAAAGCGGCGAGCGGCGCGAATGCGAGCGCGAGCCCCATTGGCGCCGCCATCCACTTCACCAGCAGCGCCGCGCCATAGGCGCCCAGCCCAAAATAGGCGGCATGGCCAAAGGAATGCATGCCGCCCGGCCCCATGATGAAGTGCAGGCTGGCCGCAAACAGCACCGCGATCAGCACGTCGATGCCAAGGACCAGGAGATAAGGCGAATAGTTCGCGAACAGCGGCAGCGCGAGCAGCGCCGCGAACACAACGATACCGAGTGCTTTGACAAAGACATTTGCTGGGCGGATCGGTTCTTCCGCCTCGGCAATCGAGCGAACCGCACCCTGCGGCCGGCCGAGCAAGCCGTAAGGCCGCACAATCAGCACCACCGCCATTACGATGAACTCCGCGACCAGCGTGAACTTGGTGAAGTTGATTTTCATAAGGCCGAAGTCGACCACACCCAGTCCGATGCAAAGCGCTTTGACTTCCGCGATCAACACCGCGGCGAGATAGGCGCCCGAGATGGATCCCATGCCGCCCACCACCACGACGACGAAGGCGTCACCGATGGCGATGAGATCGGTGGCGAGATTGGCGGGCTCGCGCGCGATCTGGAGCGCGCCGCCGAGGCCGGCGAGCAGCGAGCCGAGCGCGAACACCGCGGTGAACAACATGGCCTGGTTGACGCCGAGCGCGCCGACCATTTCGCGGTCCTGGGTTGCGGCGCGGATGAGCCGGCCGAAGCGCGTCTTCGTGATGACGACATGCAACACCAGCAGGACCGCCGGGCCGACGAAGATCAGAAACAGGTCATAGCTCGGCAGGCGGCGGCCGAGCACTTCGATGGCGTCGCGCAGGCCCGGCGCGCGCGGCCCGAGCAGATCTTCTGGCCCCCAGAGATAAAGCGCGCTGTCGTTGATGACGAGGACGAGCGCAAAAGTCGCGAGCAGCTGGAAGAGCTCGGGCGCGCGATAGATCCGCCGCAGCAGCACGAACTCGATCGCCGCCCCGATGATCCCGACAATAATTGCCGTGGCGACGATGCCGCCCCAGAAGCCGGTGACCCCGCCGATCCTGGTTGCGAACGTGTAAGCGATGTAGGTCCCGAGCATATAGAGGGACCCGTGCGCGATATTGACGATGCGGGAGACGCCAAAAATCAGCGACAGACCGGCGGCGATCAAAAAAAGGCCGGACGCGGTCGAAAGGCCGTTCAGCGCCTGGAAGAGAAACGCGTTGAGGGTCATGGCGCCTACTGAACTCCCCGCCCGGCCGGGCGGGGAGCAGTATTACACGGACGCGGCAGGCGAACTCAGTTCGCCTCGGCCGGCCGCAGCTTCTTCACGTCGGCGTCGGACGGCAGCACATCCTTGCCGTCGACATATTTGAAGTCCGCCATCGTGCCCTTGCCGCCTTCGAGCGCGATCTTGCCGACATAGGCGCCCATCGTCGCCTGATGGTCGCTGGCGCGATAGACAAACGCGCCGAACGGCGACGGCACCTGCAGATTCTCGAACGCCTTGATCATTTTCTCAGTGTCGGTCGAGCCAGCCTTCTTGATGCCTTCGGCGAGCGAATGCAGCGTGACGTAGCCCACCACCGAGCCAAGACGCGGATAGTCGTTGAACTTCTTCTGGTAGGCATTGAGAAACGCGGTGTGCTCCGGCGTCTTGATCTTGTCCCAGGGATAACCGGTGACCACCCAGCCGACCGGCGCTTCATCCTTGAGCGGATCGAGATATTCCGGCTCGCCCGAAAGCAGGCTGACGACCACACGGTTCTTGAATGTGCCGCGCGTCGTGCCTTCCCGCACGAACTTGGCGAGATCGGCGCCGAACAAAACGTTGAAGATGGCGTCAGGCTTGGCATCGTCAATCGCCTGCGCGACAGCGCCGGCGTCGACCTTGCCGAGCGGCGCGGCCTGCTCGGTGACGAATTCGACGTCCGGCTGCGCCTTCTTCAGGAGCTCTTTGAAGTTTGCCACCGCCGACTGGCCGTATTCGAAATCCGGATAGACCAGCGCCCAGCGCTTCTTTTTTGCTTCAGTCGCGGCCGGCAGCAGCATCGCCGTCTGCATGTAGGTCGTAGCGCGCAGGCGGTAGGTATAACGGTTGCCGTTTTGCCAGGTGATTTTGTCGGTCAGCGGCTCTGCGGCGAGGAAGAAGACTTTCTTTTGGCCTGCGAAGTTCGTGACGGCGAGGCCGATATGCGAGAGGAACGTACCGGTGATCATCGCGACGCCTTCACGCGTGATCAGCTCTTCAGCAACGCGCACGGCTTCGCCCGGATTGGTGCCGTCATCGCGCACGATGAGTTCGATCTTCTTGCCGAGTACCCCGCCCTTGCTGTTGATCTCCTCGAGCGCGAGCTCCATGCCCTTCTTGTAAGGGTCGAGGAAGGCGGACTGGGTCTTGTAGCTGTTGAGTTCGCCGATCTTGATCGTGTCTTGCGCGGCGGCCGGCAAGGCGCCGGTCAAAAGGGAGGCAAAGGCGAGAGAGAACACATGACGTTTGGTGAGCATGCGACAACTCCTGCGTAACGATGTCCGGCGCTATTGTTTGTATGCAAATAGTCGGTCCGGGCGCGCGGCCTTGTCAAGGCAACGGCCGCGAAGGCAGGCCCCTTTCGCTTCGGCTTCTCCTAGGGGTAAATGCCATCACCGCCTCAGCGGACAACAAGAAACAAGGGATTGGGAGGATGACGATGCACAAGGGTTACAGCTGGATTTTGGCCGCAGCGGTTCTGACTGCGGCATTTTTGCCCGGCGGCGCCAGGGCTGAATACCCGGAGCGGCAGATTACGCTCGTTGTGCCGTTTTCCGCGGGCGGGCCGACCGACATTATCTCGCGCATCGTCGCGGAGCCGATGAGCAGGGCGCTTGGCCAGAACATCATCATCGAAAACCAGGTCGGCGCCGGCGGCACCGTCGCCGTGACCCGCGTCAAGAATGCGACGCCTGACGGCTATACGATCCTGATGGGCAACCTCGGCACACAAGCCGCCAGTGTCGGCCTTTATCCCAAGCTCGCTTACGACCCGCGTACCGACTTCGCGCCGATCATGAACATGGCCGGTACGCCGATGATCGTCGCTGCCAAGAAGGACACGCCGTTCAAGGACTTCAAGGAGTTCGTCGCTTTCGCCAAGGCCAATCCCGGCAAGCTCAATTATGGCACCGGCGGCATCGGCGCGACGTCTCATCTCACCTGCCTCTATCTGGATTCGCTGATCGGTTCGCCGCAAACGCACGTGCCCTTCCGCGGCAATGCGCCGGCGCTCAATGCGCTGCTCGCGGGGCAGATCGATTATGTCTGCGACCAGACCGTCGGCATCGTGCCGAGCATTCAGGGCGGGCAAGTGAAAGGGCTGGTGGTCGCGATCCCCGAGCGTCTAGCGCAGGTGCCAGACATGCCAACGTCGAAGGAACAGGGTCTGCCGGGTTTCCAAGCGGTGGGCTGGAACGCGCTGTTCGCGCCCAAGGACACGCCGAAGCCGGTGATCGACAAGCTCAACGCCGCGGCACGCGCGGCGCTCAAGGATGAGCGTGTCCTGGCGCGGCTGAAGGACCTCGCCGCCAATCTCCCGGCCGAAAACGAAAAGACGCCCGAGTGGCTTGGCGAATTCGTGAAGGCCGAAGTCGATAAATGGGTGCCGGTGATCCAGAAAGCCGGCGTGAAGGTCGAATAAAGCTTGATGTTCCGGGGCGCGGCCGCAGGCTCGCGTCCCGGAACGCTCAGCCCCGGTTCTTGTCCCTGAAGCGATCCATCAGCGGCTTGTCCTGACCGCCGTCGATCTCGATCATCGTGCCGTTGACCATCTCCATCAGCGGAGATGCCAGCATCACGACGAGATTTGCGACCTCCTCGACCTCGGCGATGCGCCCCATCGGGATCGACGCCGGCGCCAGCGTGTCGGCTTCCTCGTAAGAAATTTTCATGTCGCGCGACATCGCCTTGACCAGGCCGGCCCAGCGCTCGGTGCGCACCGGACCGGGATTGACCGCGCAGAACGAGATCTTGTGCTTGCCGTACTGGCCGGCGAGCGACAGCGTGAGATTTTGTCCCGCCGCGTTGGCCGCGCCGGGACAGATTTCCCAATAAGACGGCTTCACGCCGTCATTGCCGATCAGATTCACGACGCGGCCGCCGCCCTGCTTGACCATGATCGGCAGCACGTAGCGCAGGCAGCGCACGTAGCCCATGAACTTGAGCTGCAGGCCCTTTTCCCAGTCGTCCTCGGTGAGATGCTCGATCACGCCGCCGGCCGCGGACCCCGCATTGTTGATCATGATGTCGCAGCGGCCGAGCGCCTTGTGCGCCTGCTCGATGAAGTTCTTGGCCTCCTTGTCCTGACGCAGGTCGGCGGTGATCGGCACGATCTTGCGGCCGGTGGCCTTGGAAATCTCGGCGGCCGCGGCTTCGAGCGGCTCCTTGCGTCGCGCGCAGATCGCAACGTCGACGCCTTCTTTCGCCAGAGCGAGTGCGATGCCCTTGCCGATGCCTTCTGAACCGCCCGTGATCAGCGCGGTCTTATCCTTGAGCTTCAGGTCCATCGCTTCACTCCCTTACGAATTCGGCAAATTATTTCGACTTGTGTGACAGCCAGCGGCCGCGTTCGGCTTCGGCAAACAACTCTTCCAGCGCGGCATTGAACTTGTCCGGCTCCTCGCTGGTGATCGTGTGGCCGGTGCGCGGCACGATAACGAGGCCGGCGGTCGGCACGGTGCGGCGCAGGTAAATCGAGGCGTCCACGCACCATTCGTCCTCATCGCCGACGATCACGAGAAGCGGCGGGATAAATTTTTTCAGCTGCGCTTCCATGTCGTAAAGCGTGGGCCGCCTGGCCTGCAGATTCTCCATCACCAAGGCGTGGCCGATATTCGAGTGTTCGCTCATCATCTTGACGAAATGGGAGTAGCCGCGCGGGTCTTTATTCTTCTGCGACTGGCGGGTCGGACCGTCGCAATATTTTCGCGCGCCCTCTTCCATGGAATGAGCGCGGAACATCTTGCCGTTCTCGCGCGAAACGGCGCGCGATTCCTCGACTTTCTTCGGGTCGGGGCTGGAGCCATAGCCGCAGCCCGCCGCCGTCACCGAAATGCAGCGCTGCGGATACTTGATGCCGACATGCAGCGCGGTCGCCGCGCCCATCGAATGGCCGACCACGTGCGCTTTATCGATCTTGAGGGCATCCATTACCGCGATGACGTCATCGCGGAAGCGGTCTTGCAGATACAGGTCCGGGTTTTCCGGGACATCGGACGGCGGATAGCCGCGCTGGCTGTAGGTCACGCAGCGATGCGACCGCGCGAAATGCCGCATTTGCGGCTCCCAAGTGCGGTAATCGGCAGCGTATTCGTGGACGAAAACGACCGCCGGACCGGTCCCGGCTTCCTCATAAAACAGGCGGACGCCATCGGATGTCGTGACGTGTGGCATCGCCGATCCCCCCGCGCGACGCGCCTTTTCGGCGCGTTCATTTGCATGCAAACAAAAGGCTAGTGAAACCGTGCCTTGGCCGCAAGGCGGTCCCGCGGAAACACGTGCGAACAGCGCGAAGACCTCATCGATCGCCAAATTTTGCGCCGTTTGTGACAGCTCGCAGATTTGGAAAACCTCAAGTTAGTTCAAATATTTGCAGATTCATTTCCGTCACGCAGGCGTGACGATTTTGGCGTCGTCATGGGGAAACTGAGGCGCGTGGGAGTCGTTACTCCGACAAAGAAACCTTCTGACGGGAGATCGTCATGCGCCACGCGTCGGTTCTCAAGACATTTTCTCACGCCCTGCGGCTCGGTGTGGCTGTTGCCGCGCTTAATCTGGCTGGAGCGCAATTTGAGCCGGCCCATGCCGGCAAAATTGGCGTGACGGTCGGCGGCCATACGATCAGTCTCGGCAGCGGCGGCGGTGGCGCGCTGGGCGGCACTGTCGGTGGCATCGGCAGCGGGTTGAGCGGCGGCGTCGGCGGCGCGGTCGGCGGCGTGACAGGCGGTGTCGGCGATGTTTCGAGCGGCGCAACCGGCTTCTTCTCGGGTGCATCCAATGTCGGCTCAGGCGGCAACGCCGGCGGCGCGAATTTCTTCTCGGGCGCGGCGAATTTCGGCGAGCGTTCGGTCAATCGCGGCGTTGCGCACACGACGCCGACGCGGCAATTCGTCAAAAAGCGCAGCGGCCGTGTTCAGCAGGCCGTGGTGCCGCGCACCTCGATCGGCGGCAAAAACCTTAAGGTCACCACCAGCCCTGAGCAGCACAATGTCAGCGTGGGCGGCAGCAAAGGCATCAACGCCAAGGTCGTGACGGATCCGCAAGCGACCGTGACGATCGGCGATGGTCACACCCAAGGCGCGACGGCGTCGAGCAATGTCGATCTGACCGGCACGCAGACGCCGGTGACGACGACCGTTGACGGCTTCAACTCGCCGTCCAGCACGACCGGATCGAGCGGCAATGCGGGCGTCGCCTCGACCAATGTCGGTCTGCTCAATGGCGCCAACACGACTACCGGCAGCCAGAACGGCAACAACACGCCGCTCACGGATACGAATGTCGGCATCCTCAATCGCAACAGCACGACGGGAAGCTCCGGCAACGCGGATAATGCGTCGACGAGCACAAATGTCGGCATCCTCAATCTGGGAAGCGACACCGGCAACAAAAGCAATACTGGCGGCGCCGGACTTACGTCGGCAAATGCCGGGATCGCGAATGTCGGCAGCAATACCGGCAACAGCAACAACAGCGGCACGACGCCGCTGGCCGGCGCCAATGCCGGTGTCCTGAACCTCGGCAGCAATACCGGCAGCTCGGGCAATAGCGGCAATTCCGGTGCCGCCGGCGCCAATGCGGGCGTGCTGAATGCCGGCAGTGCGACCGGCTCCAACAATAATAGCGGCGCGCTTCCCCTCGCGGATGCGAATGCCGGCGCCCTCAACCGCCTGAGCCCGACCGGCTCCTCGGGTAACAGCGGCGATGCCGGGGTCGCAGGCGCCAATGCGGGCGTCGCCAATATCGGCAGCGCGACGGGCAGCAACGGCAATTCCGGCGACGGTCCTGTGGCCGGGGCCAATGCCGGTGCGTTCAATATCGGCAGCGCCACCGGCAATAGCGGCAATTCGGGCAATGGTCCGCTCGCCGCTAGCAATGCCGGCGCGCTCAACGTCGGCAGCCCCACCGGTTCAAGCGGTAATGGCGGATCCGGCGGGGTCACAGGCGCCAATACCGGCGTCGCCAATATCGGCGGCGCCACCGGCGACAGCGGCAATAGCGGCCGCTCGCCCCTCGTCGCGGCCGACACCGGCGCGCTCAATCGCCTCAGCACGACTGGCGATAGCAGCAATACCGGCAACGGCGGCGGCGCGTCCGCCAACACCGGTGTCGCGAATATCGGCAGCAATACCGGCGATACCGCAAATGGCGGCAGCGACGGTTTCATCAGCGCGAATTCCGCCGGTCTCAACACCGGCGGCAGCGATACCGGGCGCGCTGGAAACGGCGCGGGCAATACGCAGCCGCTTGCCGTCGGCAATACTGCCCTTCTCAACAAAGGCGGCAGCGACACCGGCGATAGCGGGAACGGCAGCGGGAATTCGCTGACATCGTCCGCCACCTCGATCGCCAATGTCGGCAGCGACACCGGCAACCAGGGCAACGGCGGCTCAGGCGGGCCGTCGCTCACCGCCGACAATATCGGCGTCGCCAATGTCGGGACCAACACCGGCGGCAATGGTGGCGGCAATGAAGGCCTCGCCGGCGTCGGCGTCGGCGCCGCAAATGACGGCAACGGTAACGGCGGTGGCGGCATCACGACACCTCCGGTTGGGGTGGGAGATCAGTCCGTCGCCGTCACCACCAAGCCGAGCGACCAGCCTGTGACGGCCGATGTCAATCACAGCGGCGATGTGCCCGGGAGCAACAGCGTGGCTGTGAATGCCGATCTCGGCGGTCTTGCTGACGGCGTCGGCAGCACCGTCACAGGCGTTACGAATAACGCTGGCGACACGGTGCAGACGGTCATCAATACGGGCGACACCATCACCAACACGGGAACGACCGGGTCAGGCGGCAACACCAGCATCGTCGTCGCCAATGCGGACTCTGGGGGTGGCGGCGGTGGAGGCGGCGTCGAGATCGGCGGCTTCAGCGCGGCCTATGCGGAGGATCTCCGCGGCCGGTGCTGGGACGTCCTGCGCCATCCCAAGCGCTACGCCAAGAAGCTGGTTTGGGACTGCCGCCGTTACGTCAAGCTGCAGAAGCAGCCGAAAGGCGCGAAGTCGGCGCAGGCCCAGCAAGCGCGCTGACGCGACAACAAAAACCGCCGGCCGCGCGTGCGGCCGGCGGATTTCTTTTGCGGCTAAATGCGCGCGTTGATCGAGAACAGATAAACGTTGCGCCCGTAATTGGCCGCGCCAAGCCCGTTGGTGTCGAAGGCCACGTGGCGATAATCGAAGCCCAGCGTCACGAACGGATTGAGAAGATATTTCACTGACACCAGCGGGCTCAAAGTGCGATCCGTTCGCCCCGCGCCCTTGAACTCGTCGACGAGATAGGTTGCGCCCGCGCCCACGATGAAGTTCGGCAGCACCGCGTAGTCCAATCGGCCGCCAACCAGGGATTCGACGACACTCGTCCCGCCGTTGAGCGCGCCGGTCGGATTGAGCGCGGATTCCAGCGCCTGACGGCGACCTTCGACGACAGCCGTCAATCGCGGCGCGACCAGCCACGCCAACGCGCCGCCATACGTGAATGTCGAGATCGTGTTGAAGGTCGCGCCAGTGTAATCCTGACGCATGTAGCCGACATAGGCTTCGCCCTTCAGGCGAGCGCCCGGGCCCGGCTCGAGCAAGACGCCGCCGACAATCCGGTAGCCGGTGGAGTCAAAGTTATCGACCTCGAAGTTGCGCCAATTCGCGGCCGCCTCGACGAAAACGCTGGTAAGTGGCGCGACGACATAACCCAATCGGCCGCTGGCCACTGACACCGTGCCGTCGCGGTAACTTTGGCTCACTGGCACGCCGGCCACCGTCGGTGTTTCGTAACGCTGCCAGCTATTGGCGCCGCCCAACGAGACCCACACGCGATCGAAACGGCGGTTAACGGCGCCGGCAACCTCGAGCGTGTCGTAGGCAACAGGACGGGCAAACGCGGTCAGCACCGACTCGCCGCCACCGCGCTCTTCATGAGAATGGAGATAGCGAATGCGCCCGATAATTTGGGTGTCGGGGTTTGGCATCACCGTCAGCACATTCGCGACGCCGGCGTTGACCTGGCTTTCGCTGTTGAAGCGGCTGTATTCGCGGCCCTCCACGAAGGCCTGCCCCACCATCGTGGAGTTCACACCGGCACTGCGCCAACCGAGCTCCGGCCGCACCAAACCGAACCAGTCGCTTCGTCTGTTGGCGTTGGTGGCGAATACGTTGTCGTCGTAGACGGCGCCCGCGGTGATGGAGGGATAAAGGGTCACCGGACCGGCAGCGATGCCGGTCGGCGCCGTGTAATAGGGCCGCCAGGGATCAACGGGCTCTTGCGTGCGCCGCGCCGGCGCGTCGCTTGTGCGCGGACTTGTCGGCGCCCATTGCTCGAAAGGCTGCGGCGCGCCGAGGCGTTCGCCCGGCGTCTGCGCATAGGCCATCGAGCACGACAGCAAGGCCAGAGTCGAAAGAGAAATCGCGCGTCCGCGCTTTCGCATGCGTCACCCCATCACGATAACCGTTGCCGCACGGCAATCCGGCCACGGTCGGCTGACCGCGATGGAACGCTGCCCAAACTTAAGATGAAGCTAGGTCCGGGGCCCTTGATTCGCAGCAAATGCGATTCAAAGGCTGTTGGAACTCACAGAAATCTCGGTGAGCTCAAAGCGCCTCGCGAATCGCGAGGTAAGTGCCGAGGAGCAGCAGAGCCGCGAAGAAAGCCCGCCGGAAGGTCTCTTCCGCGATCCGCACGCGAAACATCTGACCCGCTTTCATGCCGATAAGCGCGCCAAGCAGCGCCACCCCCGACGGCATAAGCAGGTCGGTGGTCAAAACATTGGCCTGCGCGAGGATCGCCGCGAGGACCACGGTGGAAACGGTGTAGGTGATGCCCAAAGCCTGGACGAGATCATCCTTTTCAAGGCCAATCGCCTGCAGATAAGGCCCCGACGGGATGACGAAGACGCCGGTACCGGCGGCGATGAAGCCGGTGGCGATTCCAACGGGGGGCGCCAGCCACCATTCGGTATGCGGTGGCGTATAAAAACGAACCCGTAGAAGGCCGAGACCGGAATAAATGACGAGTGCCAGACCGAGAGCGAGCCGCGTATATCCGCTATAGGCGCCGGTCATCAGCCCCGCGCCGAGCCAGGCACCGATACATATTCCGACCAGCATCAGGAATAGACGGCGAAGCAAGGCGGCGAGCCGGGGTCCCATCGACTGCCAAATATTGGTGACGATGGAGGGCAACACCACGAGCGCCGCCGCGGTCGGCACCGGGATCGCCACACCCAAAATGCCGATGGCGATGGTCGGCAGACCGCCGCCGATCACCCCTTTAATGAAGCCCGCAAGCGCAAAAGTTGCGCCTATCAGCATGAGGAGGGGAGCGGAATCGAGCGGCATTTTACGATGGTGCGTCGACCATGCGCGAAGCCGCCAAGGCTGACAATGCGCAGGAACGCAATTCTGCCTTCGCGGGCCAAAGACCCTCGACTAAGCTCCGGGGCAGGCAGGAACGAAAATATCCCGACACGGATTATCCAGGTCCGCTTTTGCACAGGAGGAGGAAGTAATGGAGCCCGAACCGATCGGCTGGGTCGCCAGCATTCTCATCGGCGGTTTCGCCGGATGGCTTGCCGAAAAATTCATGCAATCCAACATGGGTATGATCGCGAATATCGTGCTCGGCATGATCGGCGCGGCGTTTGCGACCTGGCTGTTCGGTCTTGCCGGTATTCGCCTGCCCTCGCCGTGGCTCGGCTATCTCATCGCCGGCTTTATCGGCGCTTGCATCTTGATTGCCTTGAGCAGGCTCGCCGGCGGCCGGCGACTCTAGCGCAAATAAAAAAAGCCGCCCCGAAGGGCGGCTTTCTATTTTCGACGCGGTGAGCGCGATTACCAGGGCTGGCCGAAGCGATAGTTCAGGCCGACCTTGATGGTGTGAATGTCGAGATCCGCATTCACGCCAGCGTAGCTCTCGCGGCCGAGGCCGTAATACATGTATTCAGCCTTGGCAGACCACGGACCGGCAAAGGCGTATTCGATGCCAGCGCCGGCGGCGACGCCGACGTGGGTGTTACGAATGCGCGAGCCAGCAGCGAATGCCGGGAAGGCCGCAGCCGACGTCAGCTCGTTGCTCGCCCAGCCAAGACCGACCGTCCCGTAGAACAGCGCGCGGTCGGCAGCGAAGCCAGCGCGAACGCGGGCGCTGCCGAGATAGTCGACTTTGCTGGTCGCGGCGCCGGTAACGGCACCGATCGTGGTCGTTGCACTCTGGCGGAGATTCGCCCAGGCGCTATCGAGCTCGACGCCGAGCACGAAAGGCGAGCCCGAACCCTGCCAGTTGTAGCCGATCTGGCCGCCGAGGAAGCCGCCGTCCTGGTTGGAGCGGCCGAAGCCGGCTGCACCGAGGCTCGCCCAGCCGTAGCCGCCGTGGACGCCGAGATACAAGCCAGTCCAATTATAACCCGGCACCATTACCGGGGCCTTGGTCGGCATCCGCCGCGCCATGTCGGCCGCCGAAGCAGCGCCCGACACGATGGCCAGCGCCGTCGTAGCCAGAAGAATTTTCGCAAAGCTGCGCATACCCAACCTCACTTGCTTTCTGTTTTAGAAAAGTCTCTGCCCGGGAAGTCGGGCACAGGGATAGTCCGCGTTTACCTAGCGGGGGTCGGTCGGAGAGTGGACTCAAAAATCCGACTGAAGGCGCGATTGAAAAGCTGTGTCGCCGGGACGCAACAGAATCTGCGGAACCGTGTCAGAACTGTGCAGTTATTGTGGCCGCATGCCGACACGAAGCATCACGGAGAAGGTCCGACTGTTCACGCAGGCGTTCAACGACGCCTGGACCAAGCTCGATAACGATTTCGTTACCATACCAGACCAGCGTTCGCGCGCCGCGACAGTGCTGCGCGATGTGATCGAGCGACGCATAAAAGGCGGTGAAACCGACGCTGCGGCGATCGCCGAAGGCGCCACCGAGGAGGTGCGCAGCAATTTCGGAATCGGCCGCGCTTCGATCAAATGAAAATACGCCCGCCCGGCTAACGTGCATCGGACCTGATTAGCGGCTATTTCATTCGGCCAAGAGCGGGGGCGTTTTTGCCGAACCTGTCACTGCGCGCGCGTCTTGCTGGGCTGGTCGCCGGCAGCATTCTGCCGATGATCGCGTTCGCCGCGACGCTGGTCTATCTCGATTACGTTCGCGACCGCGATGACGCCTTCGACACCGTGCTGCAGACCATACGCGGGGTTCGCCTCGAGCTCGACCGCGAGATCCAGGAAACCACGGCGCGGCTGCAAGTCCTGGCGCTTTCGCCGGCCCTGCAACGCGGAGATTTCGCGGCTTTTCACGCCGAGCTGCAAACTTACCTGAAACAGTTTCCCGGCACATCGGTCCTCTCGCTCGCGGACGCGAGCGGCCGGCAGATCATCAATACGCGCCGGCCGGCGGACACCGCGCTTCCCCCGCGCGGCAATATGGAAGCGTTGGAACAGGTCTTCCGCACCAATCGCCCGGCCTACTCCAAGCTCTTCACCGGTAATGTTTCACGCGAGCCGTTGCTCACGGTCCAGGTGCCGGTCCTCAAGGACGGACAAGTCATCTATGACCTCGCCACGGCGGTGCCGATCGGCAATTTCCAGCAATTGCTGCGCGATCAGAACCTGGGCCCGCAATGGACTCTCGCGATCTTCGATCAAAGCGGCACCAATTTCGCGCGCCTGCCTAATCCCGAGCAAACGGTCGGCAAGCGAGCCTCGCCATCCTTAATGAACGAGCTTTTCAAAAACCGTGAAAGCAAACTGATCACGACCACGCTGGAAGGCGTCGAACTCATCACCGCGGTCTCGCAGTCGCCGGTGTCCGGCTGGGCGGTCGCCGGCGGAATTCCGACCGCCGTCATTGCGCAGCCGCTCTGGCGCAATCTCGCGATCACGATCGCCATTGGCAGCCTGCTGCTCGCGACCGGACTCGCCTTCGCCTTGCGCATGGCGAGCCGTATCGCGCACGGCGAAAAGCTTCATGCGCTCCTCATCAACGAACTCAATCACCGGGTGAAGAACACGCTCGCCTCGGTGCAGTCCGTCGCCGCGCTGACATTCCGTAATGCCGCCGATCCCGCCGAAGCGGTCGCGAAATTCAACAGTAGGCTTGTGGCGCTCGGTCAGGTGCACAACGTCCTGAGCGAAGAAAAATGGGAGGGCGCGAATGTGCGGCAGATCGTAGACCGCACGCTCGATCCTTATGTGGTCAGGGACAGCCGCCGCCTGCATGTCAGCGGGCCGGAAGTCCGTGTCGCTCCACGTTGCGCGCTTCTGGTGTCGATGGCGCTGCACGAGCTCGCCACCAACGCGTCAAAGTACGGCGCGCTCTCGGGCGATACCGGCGATATTCATATCGATTGGACGGTGAGTGAGGCCGACATGCGCAAGCTGCGCCTGAGCTGGCGCGAAAGCGGCGGCCCGCAAATCGTCGCGGCGCCAACCCGGCGCGGCTTTGGCTCGCGTTTGATCGAGCAGAGCTTCTCCGAACAGATTCACGGCAAGGCGACGCTGGAGTTCAAGCCATCGGGCGTCGTTTGCACGCTCGAATGCGCGATCGACTAGAAGCGCATCAGCGCTTCAGGGGTGTCTGCCGTTTGATTTGCCATTGAGCTTGGTCGCGCCGTTGAGCTTGCCGTTGCGGTGCCCGACTTTGCCGTTCTTGCGGTCTTTCAGGAACGCGGCGCAGAACTCTGTGTCGAACAGACCATAGTCGTTGGTGATCTCGTCGCCTTTCCGGATGTCGCGCGCGGCGACGATGTGGCCGTTATGCCAGCGCGTATTGGCGTCGTCGGAATGGTTCATGTGGTGGTCATTATCGACCGTGAACAGAATTTTCCCGTCCACGACGTAGCCGTGGTGCTTGATGTAGTCGCGCGCCTGTTTCGGAAGCTTGGCGAATTCAGACGGCGAGAAGGTCTGGTCGAAGCCCTTCACGAAGCGCCAGATTCGCGCGCCCTTGGGAATGAATTCGCCGGCGAAAACACCGAGGCCGTGAATATCGCTTTCGCCGAGATAAGTCTTAACCAGCAGCATGACGGCGCATTTTACGACGCCGCCCTGCCGGTATCGAAGCGCTGACTGACGCTGTTCACAACTTCGCGTAGCCAGCTATCGGCGGACGGGAACATGCCGGCCGGGGGGCAGGACTAGAAACCGGGCTTGTCCGGCGCCAATCGTCAGGTCATCATACAACCCAATGGACAACCTGCGGCCAACGCGGGAGCCATAGGGAGGACTTCCATGAGATTCTTCAAAACTGCGGCGCTCGCCGCTGTCGCCCTCGCATGCGTGAGCTCGGGCGCTTTCGCGCAGACCAAGCTGAAATGGGCGCATGTCTACGAGACACCCGAGCCTTACCACGTCAACGCGCTTTGGGCCGCCGAGGAGATCAAGAAGCGCACCAATGGACGCTACGAGATTCAGGTGTTCCCGGCCTCACAGCTCGGCAACGAGAACCAGATCAACGAGGGCCTCGGCCTCGGCACGGTGGACATCATCTATACCGGCACGTCGTTCGCCGGCTCGATCCACAAGCCGCTCGCGATCTCCGGCGCGCCGTTCATGCTGCGCGACTACAACCACTGGAAGGCCTATCGCGACAGCAAGCTCTTCCGCGACATCGCCAAGGGCTACGAGGACAAGACCCGGCACAAGATCGTGGCGCTGGTCTATTACGGGCAGCGCATGGTCACCGCCAACAAGGCGATCAACAAGCCGGAAGACATGAAGGGCATGAAACTGCGCGTGCCGCCTGCGCCGCTCTACCTGATGCTGGCGAAATCGGTCGGCGCCAATGCGACCCCGATCGCGTTCGCGGAAGTCTATCTCGCGCTTCAGCAAGGCACGGTCGATGGCCAGGAAAATCCCCTGCCGACCATCATGGCGAAAAAATTCTACGAGGTGCAGTCGCACATCATTCTGACCGGCCACATTTCCGAATCGCTGCTGACCATCGTCGGCGGCCATGTCTGGTCGAAGCTCTCGGATGCCGACAAGAAGGTGTTCGAGGACGTGCTGATGGAAGCCAACGCCAAGTCGAGCGACACGATCTCGGAGGCGGAAAAGACCACGGCTGACGAGCTGCGCAAGCTCGGCAAGACCGTGATCACGCCGGACCGCGAAGCGTTCCGTCAGGCCGCGATCCCGCTGCACAACGACGCATCGGCGGGCGCCGGCTGGAGCAAGGCCGAATACGACGCCCTGCAGGCTCTCAAGTAACGTTTCAACACCCGATCATGCCCGGCAGCAGTGCTGGGCATGACGCTTGAAAGCCTCCCAACATGGCCAAGAAGAAAAAGACCGCCGACCTCCCGACGCATCTGATCGTCGCGACGGATGCCGAGGTGACGATCGAACGTCACCCGGAAGACTGGATCGCGATGATCATTTTCTGGTCGCTCGCTTTCATCGTCTTCCTGCAGTTCTTTACGCGCTACGTGCTCAACGATTCCCTGGCCTGGACCGAAGAGATCGCCCGCTACGGACTGATGTGGGTCACCTTCATCGGCGGGGTCATGGTGACGCGGCGCAAGACCCATATCGCCGTCGAGCTGATGTCGAACCTCATGAAGCCGGGAAAGCCGCGCATCGCGCTGCTGATCCTGATCGACTTCATCAAGCTGTTCATGCTGGCCTTGCTCGCCTACTTCTCGCTCACCATCACCGAGCGCATGCACTTCCAGCGCATGACGGTGTTCGAAGTGCCGATGTCGTATGTCTATGTCGGCGTCGCCGCCGGCTGCATCGGGATGTTCCTGCGGCAATTGCAGAACGTTTGGCTGAATTACCGGGCCGGCTGGCGGCAGCCGCACGACATGCACGACCAGGTCGTGGCCGACTAGGAACGCACCGCCATGACCCTGATGATTTTCGTTTTTCTCGCCATCCTGCTCGCCGGCGTTCCGGTCTTCATCGCGCTCGCCGGCTCGTCGCTGATCTACACGCACGTTGTCGCCGGCATTCCGGACTTCGTGATCCTGCATCGCATGGCAGGCGGCATCGACAGCTTTCCGCTGCTCGCCGTGCCGTTCTTCATCCTCGCCGGCAATCTGATGAATTCGGCCGGCATCACCAACAGAATCTACGATTTCGCCGTGGCCTGCGCCGGTTGGATGCGTGGCGGGCTCGGTCACGTCAACATCCTCGGCTCCGTGATCTTCGCAGGCATGTCCGGTACGGCCATCGCTGATGCCGCCGGTCTCGGCACGATCGAGATCAAGGCGATGCAGGATCATGGCTACGAGAAGGAATTCTCGGTCGGCGTCACGGCGGCTTCCGCCACGCTCGGCCCGATCATCCCGCCATCGCTGCCCTTCGTGATCTACGGGATGATGGCGAACGTCTCGATCGGCGCGCTTTTCCTCGGCGGCATCGTGCCTGGCCTGGTGATGACGCTGTTCATGATGGCTTACGTCTATTACTGCGCGCGCAAGTACAATATGGGGCGCGACCAGAAATTCAGTTTCTATGTGCTCGGCGTCACCTTCATCGCCGCGCTTCCGGCGTTGCTCACGCCGGCGATCATCATCGGCGGCATGACGTTCGGCTGGTTCACGCCGACCGAGGCGGCGATCGCGGCCTGCGCCTGGGCGCTTATTCTCGGCGTTTTCCTCTACCGCACGATGACGTGGAAGCAGTTTTACAAGATCTCGATGGACACGATCGAGACCACCGCCGGCGTTCTGCTGATCGTCGGCGCGGCCTCGCTGTTCGGCTGGGTGCTGACGACGACGCGCGTGGCCGAGGCAGCCGCGGAGGCGCTGCTGCAACTCACCACCAACCGCTATATCATCCTCCTGCTGATCAACCTGCTGCTGCTGGCCATCGGCTGCTTCCTCGAACCGATCGCGTCGATCTCGATCCTGGTGCCGGTGCTCATGCCGATCCTCACCAAGGTCGGTATCGATCCGGTGCATTTCGGCGTGGTGATGACGCTCAATCTGATGATCGGCCTCCTGCACCCGCCATTGGGGATGGTGCTGTTCGTGCTGATGCGGGTGGCGAAGCTCTCCCTGGAACGCGCGACCATGGCGATCTTGCCCTGGCTGATCCCACTGCTGGGTTCGCTGATCGCCATCACGCTCATTCCGGACCTCACTTTGTGGCTACCCCGCCTCGCCGGCCTCGTGAAATAGAGCGGTTCACGCCGTCCATCTCCGGGCTATAATCCCTCGTCAGCGAAACGCCCGTCAGAGGCGCGCCAACGAGGAGACACGTCCAATGGCAAAGTTCGTCATCGAACCGCATTTCCGCCTTCAGGAATGGATCGCGCACGACAAGGGCTACTTCACGGAAGAAGGCCTCGATTACGAATTCCGCGAGCTGGTGCGCGCCACGGCCGGCAAAATCCATGACAAGGGCGACAAGATCGGCGCGATGCAGTCTTTCGAGGCAGGCCGCAAGGCCGACGTCTCATGCGCCTGCCACTGGACGGTGAACGTCGCCGCCTCGAAGGGCCACGGCCGCATGGCCAGCGAGGTCTATTCGGTATCGCCCGCGGGCATCTTTGTGCAGCCCGACAGCAAGATCAAAACCCCGGAGGATCTGGCTGGCGTGCCGATCTCCGTCGGCTACCAGTCGGGCAGTCATTACGCGACCGTTCAGGCGCTCGAGCAATTCATCCCGCAGGACAAGATGAACCTCGTGTTCTCGGACGGCATGCTGTTCGCGCGGATGGACAAGCTCCTCGACGGGTCGGCGCCGGCGGTCAACCTGTTCAGCGGCCCGTATTATTTTGCCGAGCAGCTCGGCTACCGCAAAATTCTCGACACCACGTTCATGATCGGGATGATGATCCACAACGATCCCGATCCAGAGGACCTGCGGAAGTTCTTCCGCGCGCTGCGTCGGGCGCAACGCGATCTCGACCTGCGGCCCGAGCTCTACACGCATTACTATTTGAAGGAATTTCCCGACCGCTATCACGGCAGGATGGATACGCGGCGCTGGGGCCCCGGCGAACGGCTGGTATTCGAGCCCTATACCAAGGAGGTCTACACCGAGGCGCGGGAGTGGATTGCCGCCCATGGAATCTTCGCGGACGGCAATATGGGCCCGACCGCCTACGATAAAGCGACCGTGGCGGTCACCTGAAGCGCGACAAAGCCCCGCAGGTCCGCGGGTTTTGCGACGACCGAGCGCGCGCTTCACGGAGCCGGTGGTCCGGAGCGCTTTTCTTTACGGGAAAGCTGAGGCATTCTTTCAATAAAGTTGGGCCTCAAACAATCAACGTTTCAAGGGGAGGTAATTCGATGAAGCGCTTTCTACTCGCGGCCGGTATCGCTGCCGCCACTCTCGTGCCCGCCGCGAGCGCGCAGGAGACGATCAAGATCGGCGTGATTGCCGCCTTCTCCGGCCAGTTCGCCGACACGGCGACCCAGATCGATAACGGCATCAAGCTCTACATGAAACAGAAGGGCGACTCAGTCGCCGGCCGAAAGATCGAGATCATCCGCAAGGACACTGGCGGCCCGAACCCGGACGTCGCCAAGCGTCTCGCGCAGGAGCTGGTGGTACGCGACAAGGTCGACATCCTCGCCGGCTTCACGCTAACGCCGGAGGCGCTCGGCGCGGCCGACATCGCCACCGAGGCCAAGAAGCTGATGATGGACATGAATGCCGCGACCTCGGTCGTCACCGAGAAGTCGCCGTACATCGTCCGCTCGTCGTTGACGCTGCCGCAAGTGTCGATGACCGCCGGCCAGTGGCTCGCCAGCAAGGGCGGCGCCAAGAAGGCCTACACGATGGTCAGCGACTTTGGCCCGGGCATCGACGCCGAAACCTGGTTCCAGAAGGGCTTCAAGGACGCTGGCGGCGAGATCGTCGGTTCGGTGCGCATGCCGGTCGCCAATCCGGATTTCTCGGCGTTCACGCAGCGCGCCAAGGATCTCAATCCGGAAGCAATCTTCGTGTTCGTCCCGGGCGGCGCGCAACCGGCCGCGATCGGCAAGGCTTTCGCCGAGCGCCAGATCGACCCGAAGAAGATAAAGATCATGTCGACCGGCGAGCCGGTCGATGAAACGGCCATCAAGGCGATGGGCGACATCGCGCTCGATCGCCTGAGTTCCTGGCACTACGACTACAATCTCAAGAACAAGACCAACGAAGCCTTCGTGAAGGCCTTCAACGCCGAGTTCAAGCGCAACCCGGACTTCTTCGCCGTCGGCGGCTATGACGGCATGCACCTCATCTACGAGGCGCTGAAGAAGACCAACGGCAAGGCCGACGGCGACTCGCTGGTCGGCGCGATCAAGGGCATGAAGTGGGATAGCCCGCGCGGCCCGGCGATGATCGACCCGGCCACCCGCGACATCGTGCACAACATCTATATCCGCCGCGTGCAAAAGGTCGGCAATTCGATCGTCAATGTCGAGTTCGACACGGTCAAAGACGTGAAGGACCCAACCCACAAATAATCGTCGATAACGACGAAAATCCCGATGGGGCGGCCATCCAGGTCGCCCCATCCTTGTATTCGCAGCCTGAATTTCATCCATCGGCGACGCGCGATAAAGTCCAGCCATGCTGCCTCCGGTCTTCGGCGTCCTGTTCGACGGCATCGCCTACGGAATGCTGCTGTTCGTCCTTTCGGTCGGCCTGTCGGTGACGCTTGGCTTGATGAACTTCGTCAATCTCGCGCATTGCGCGTTTGCGATGATCGGCGGCTATGTCACGGCGATCCTGGTGAATAGCTACGGCTGGCCCTTCCTGGCGACCCTGCCGATTTCGTTCCTCGCCGCGGGCGCGGCGAGCGTCGTTCTCGAGCGGCTCTTCTATCGGCGGCTCTACCGCTCGACTGACCTCGATCAAGTGCTGCTGACGATCGGGCTCGCATTCATATCGGTTGCGGTTGCCGCCTATTTCTTCACGACCAACCAGCAGCCCATTGAAACGCCGTCCTTCCTGCGCGGGTCGATCGAATTTCTCGGCCTCAACTTCGCGCGATACCGCCTGTTCCTGATCGTCGTGGCCCTCATCGTCACGATCCTTCTGGTGCTGGGGCTGGAATACACGCGCTTCGGCGCGATGGTGCGGGCATCGGTCGACAACCAGCGCATGGCGCGCGGCCTTGGCATCGACGTCGATCGCACCTTCGCGCTGACGTTCGCGCTGGGCTGCGGCCTCGCCGGCCTCGGCGGCGGCCTCGCAATCGATATTGTCGGGCTCGATCCGAACTTTGCCTTCAATTTTCTGGTGTTCGTGCTGATCGTCGTTTCGGTCGGCGGGCTCGGCTCGATCGCGGGTTCTTTCTTCGCGGCGATGCTGATCGGCGTCAGCGATATCGCCGGCAAGTATTATTTCCCGGAGTACGGCGCGTTCATGATCTATTTCGTGATGGTCGCCGTGCTGATGTGGAAGCCGACCGGCCTGTTCGGAAAACGCTGAGATGGCAACCTCGACGCAACCGGTCACCCCGCAGCTCTGGCTCCGCCAGCAATGCCGCTGGCATCCGCTCGAGATCGTTTTCTGGCTGTCGACACTGCTGCCGTTTTTCCTCTTTCCCAATTATCTGTCGCTGGCGAGCCAGATCGCCATCACGGCGATGTTCGCTTTGTCGCTCGACCTCATCCTGGGCTATGCCGGCGTGGTTTCGCTCGGTCATGCCGCGTTTTTCGGGATCGGCGCCTATGGAGCGGGCCTGTTCTCGATCCACGTCTGGGGTGAGCCTTTCACCGGCTTGCTGTTCGGCGGGCTGATCGCGGGCATTGCCGGCTACATCACCAGCTTCATCGTCGCCCGCTTCCGCCATCTCACCTTGATCATGATCACGCTCGGCATCGGGCTGATGGCGCATGAAATCGCGAACAAGGCGCATTCCCTCACCGGCGGCTCGGACGGGCTACAGGGCGTGAAGATCCAGCCGCTGTTCGGCGTATTCAAGTTCGACCTCTACGGCTATGTCGCCTACAGCTATTCGCTGGCCGCGCTGTTCATCGCCTTCCTCGCGGTGCGGCGCATCGTGAATTCGCCGTTCGGGCTGGCGCTGCGCGGCATTCGCGAAAACTGGACGCGCATGCCGGCAATCGGCGCGGACCGCCCGGCCCATATCCGCAAGGCCTATACGATCGCCGCAGTCCTCGCCGGCTTTGCCGGCGCAATCCTGACGCAGACGACGCAATCCGCGGCGCTGGAATCGATCAGCTTCGGCCGCTCCGCCGACGTTCTGGTCATGCTGGTGCTCGGCGGCGCGGGCCGGCTCTATGGCGGACTGATCGGCGCAACCATCTTCATGGTCGCGCGCGACCAGTTCTCCGGGATCGCGCCGCAATACTGGTACTTCTGGATCGGCGTGCTGCTGATCGTCGTCGTGATGTTCATGCCGAACGGCATTCTGGGCGGGCTTTCGTATATCTACGCCCGGTGGAGGCGCAAATGACAGCCGCGCTCACCACCGCCGGCCTCAACAAGAAATTCGGCTCGCTCGTCGTCGCCAACAACATCAACATCACGCTGCCGCAGGGCGTGCGCTATGCGCTGATCGGCCCGAATGGCGCGGGCAAGACCACTTTGATCAACCTGATGACCGGCATGCTGGCGCCGGATCAGGGCGAGATTACATTGGGCGGCGAAACCATCACCACGCTGCCGCCGCAACAGCGCGTGCAACGCGGGCTCGCCCGCACCTTCCAGATCAATACGCTGTTCCCCGGCCTCAATGCGCTTGAAGCCGTTACTCTGGCGATCAACGAACGCGAAAAAGTCAGCGGCCAATTCTGGAAGAATGTCGGCGGCTATTCGGCGATCATCGACGAGGCCCATGCCATTCTCAAGCGCTTGCGGCTCGGCGACGCCTGCTACCAGCAGACCCGCGAAATGCCCTATGGCCGCCAGCGGCTCCTGGAAATCGCGCTGGCGCTGGCGACGCGCCCGAAAGTGCTTCTGCTCGATGAGCCCGCGGCCGGCGTTCCGCAAGAAGAATCCGGCGAAGTGTTCGAGGCGGTGGCCGGACTTTCCAGCGACCTGACGCTGCTCTTCATCGAGCACGACATGCATGTCGTCTTCCGCTTCGCCAGCCACATCATCGTGCTGGTTGGCGGTGCGATCTTCGCCGAAGGGCCGCCGTCCGAGATTTCCCAACATCCGGGCGTACGCGAGGTCTATCTGGGGAAACGCAAGCATGGTTGAACCTCTGCTTTCCCTGAAAAACGTGCGCGCCGGCTATGGCGACGCCATGGTGTTGCATGGCGTCTCGCTCGACGTTCGGGAAAACGGATCGGTGGCGCTGCTTGGCCGCAACGGCGTCGGCAAGTCGACGCTGCTGATGACGATCATGGGCTACACCCAGATGCGCGGCGGCGACATTGTCTGGCGCGGACAAAATATCGTCCGCGTGCCCCCGCACGGACGCGCCCGCGCCGGTATCGGCTGGGTGGCGCAAGAGCGCGAAATCTTTCCGTCCTTGAGCGTCGAGGAAAACCTCACGACCACGGCGCGCCCCGGCAAATACGACCTGGCTGCGGCGTTCCGGATGTTCCCGCGGCTTCAGGAGCGGCGGCGCAACATGGGCAACCAGCTTTCAGGTGGTGAACAACAGATGCTCGCCATCGCGCGGGCCCTGATGCTCAACCCCTCGCTGCTGCTGCTGGATGAGCCGCTCGAAGGCCTCGCCCCGGTGATCGTCGATGAGCTGATCGCAGCGATCAAGCTGATGAACGCCGATAAAACCAGCGCCGTCGTCCTGGTCGAACAGCACACCGATATCGCGCTGGAACTGACGGAGGACGCCGTGGTGCTGGAGCGTGGCGCGGTCGCCCATAGCGGCAAGTCGGCGGCTTTGGCCAATGACCACGCCACTCTGGAGCGCCTCGTCGGGTTGCGCGTGGCCGCCCACGCATGAGAAGCTACCGGGTGTCGTAACCGGGAGTGGCGTGATGGCTGAACCGATGATCCCGAACCAGCGGGCCGACTATTCCGCGATCGTCGACCGCCCGCCGCTAAAACTTCCCGGCAACGCCCGCATCATCTTCTGGACCATCGTCAATTACGAAGTCTGGGACATCGGCAAACCGATGGCGCGCCAGCTCCTGCCCGCGCCGACCGGCGCGGTGCTGATGCCTGACG
>JAFBAG010000112.1 GCA_019247925.1 Pseudolabrys sp. | reverse complement strand
GGTCGTTACGAAAGGATCGAACAGATGCGGCATCAGATCTTCCGGAACGCCCGCCCCGTTGTCGCGCACGCAAAATTCGAGAGGAAGCGAAACGCGCGTCTTTGAGCCGGGCACTTGCAAGCGCACGCCAGGGCGAAACGCCGTGGTGAGATGAATCTCACCGTCATTCGCGCTTTCGCCGACGGCCTCGGCGGCGTTCTTCACGAGATTGAGAAAGACCTGAACAAGCTGGTCGCGGTTAGCCAGCACAGGCGGCAAGGACGGATCGTAGTCCTCGACGAATTTGATGCGTCGGGCAAAGCCAGTCTGCGCCAAACGCTTCACATGGTCGAGGACGACGTGAATATTGACGGGCTCACGCTCGACCGGACGCTCGTCGGCGAACGCCTCCATGCGGTCGACCAGCTTCACAATGCGATCGGTTTCGTCGCAGATCAGCTTGGTGAGCGGCCGGTCGTCATCGCTGGTCGATTGTTCGAGGAGCTGCGCCGCACCGCGGATTCCGGACAATGGATTTTTGATTTCGTGCGCCAGCATTGCCGCAAGTGCGATAACCGAGCGCGCCGCACCCCGATGCGTCAATTGACGGTCCATCTTTTCGGCGATGGTGCGCTCTTGCAGCATCACCACGACGTGGTTCGGAAATTCCGCAAGCGGCGCGACATAAAGGTCGACAAGGCGTTCGCCGGGGTTCCGCGGAGTCGACAGGTCCACCTTGTATTCGTTCACCGCCGCGCCACGATGACGCACCTGATCGATCAAAGTGAGCAAAGGCGAGCCGAACGGCACCAGGTCGCGCAGCATTTGCCGGCGGAGCATCTGGATGGACGAGTCAAAAAATTGTTCGGCGGCGACGTTGGCGTCCGATATCTTGCCGTCCGGCGCGACCATGATGACCGGATGTGGCAGCGCGTTAAGCAACGCGTCCGTTGGAGTCGTTGCAATAGAGGCAAGTTTCGCGGACTGGATCATGCCGCTGCCTTCATGCTGAAAGCGTCGAATGCGGTTGCAAGGCGCTCAAGGGTGGCGGCCGGCGTCGAGGCGGTAAGAACTTCGCCGCGAAGACACTTCAGCGTCTCATGAGACGCGTATGTTGAGTGTGCGGCGGCGTCCAGGGCCCAGCCAAGATGCTTGCGCGCATGGCGCCGCCCGACCTCAACGCCGTAATGGACCAACATTTCATCGTAGAGTGCCGCGATTATCTCGAACTGCTCGCGCAACGGAGGCGCGGCCTCTTCGGGTCCGCCCTGCAGCGCGCGGGCGATCTGCCCCGGCAGCCACGGCCGGCCCTGCGCGCCGCGCCCGATCATGACGGCATCAGCGCCGGACGCCAGCAAGGCCTTGCGTGCATCCCCGAGCGACTTGATGTCACCATTGACGACCACAGGAATGGAGACGCTGTCCTTGACGGCGCGCACCGCCTCCCAATCCGCAGTCCCCGCATAAAACTGGCAGCGGGTGCGGCCATGAACCGTGATCATCTGCACGCCGGCCGCTTCGGCGCGCCGTGCCAGTTCAGGGGCGTTCACCGTCGAAGCGTCCCAGCCCAGCCGCATTTTGAGAGTGACCGGCAGCGCCACGGCCGCGACCGTCGCCTCAATCAACGTCAAAGCATGGTCGAGATCGCGCATTAGCGCTGAACCCGACGCAATGTTGGTGACCATGCGCGCGGGGCAGCCCATGTTGATATCGACGATGTCGGCGCCCTCGGTCTCCGCGATACGGGCGCCCTCCGTCATCCAGCGGGCCTCACAGCCGGCCAGCTGAACGACCTTGATTGCAACGCCTTCGGTATTGATTCGCCGCAGCGCGCCCGAACGGCCCTCGACCAGAGCCGAGCTTGCGGTCATCTCCGACACGACAAGGCCGGCGCCCAGACGTTCGACCAAGCGCCGCACCGGCGTATCGGTAATACCGGTCATCGGGGCCAGGAGGACCCGGTTCGGCAACTCGCGATTGCCGATTTTGAATGGACGCGTGGCGGCTAAACCCGTCACCTTGATGCTCTGCCTAACAATTAGGCGGTAAATCCGCCTGCTCAGAGTTTAGCCAAAAGCAATCCCGGCGCAAGTGCTGCACTGCAAAAAAGCAGGTTATCGAGCGCGGTGATTAATGCCGGAAATGCGCTACATCCGGGTTGAAAGGGCTCGAATGTCTCAGGTGGCAGTGGTCATTGTGGCGGCGGGGCGCGGCGACCGCGCGGGCCCGGGCGTGCCCAAGCAGTACCGCTCGGTCGGCGGCACCTCTGCGCTGAACGCCTGTCTGGCGACCTTTGGGCGGCACACCGAGATCCGGTGGGTGCAACCGGTCATCCACCCAGACGACGAGCAACTTTTCACCGCCGGAGCCGCCGGTGTGAGCACTCTGCGTCCCGTTCATGGCAGTGCGACCCGGCAGGGCTCGGTTCGCGCCGGACTACAGGCTCTTGAGTCTCAAAAGCCCGACATCGTCCTTATCCATGACGCGGCGCGCCCCTTCGTTTCCGCAACGCTGGTGTCGCGCGCGATTGCGGCCGCCCGTGCGACAAACGCGGCCGTTCCGGCCCTCGCCGTCACGGACACGATCAAGATGGTCGATCGTGCCGGCCGGATCGAGCGCACCATCGAGCGTGCGGCGATACGCGCGGTGCAGACACCGCAGGCTTTCGCCTTTGCACCGATCTACGAGGCGCATCAAAAAGCCGCGGCGGCGGGCCGTGATGATTTCACGGACGATGCGGCGCTCGCAGAATGGGCGGGACTCAACGTCACCGTGTTCGATGGCGAACTCAGCAACATCAAGCTGACGACGCCCGTCGATTTCCAGCGCGCGGAATTCCATCGACTCGGCGACGTACGCATGGGCTCCGGGATCGACGTGCATGCTTTCGCCCCTGGAGATCACGTCACGCTTGGCGGGATCAGGATTCCGCATG
>JAFBAG010000332.1 GCA_019247925.1 Pseudolabrys sp. | reverse complement strand
GTACCAGTCGGCGGCGCCTTCCCACACGCACATCGCGGCGAGGTGCGGCGGCTGCAGTGACGCGACGTGCCACTGATTGATGCCGTAATACGAGATACCGTTGAGGCCGACCTTGCCGTTCGACCAGTCCTGCACGCCCGCCCATTCGATGCAGTTGTAGAAGTCCTTGGTCTCGCGCGGCGAGAAATGATCGACGTAGCCGGGCGAGCAGCCGGTGCCGCGCGAGTCGACACGCACGCAGACATAGTCGTGGTTGACCCACTTCTCCGGATCGACGACTTCCCAGTTTTGATAGAGGTTCGTCGAGTTCGCGGTGACGTCGGGATGTTTCGTCGCCATCCGCTCCCAGGCGCTGACATAGCCATCCTGGAAGGCGAGGTTCTTGGCGTAAGGCCCGTAAGTGAGAATGACGGGATACTTGCCCTTCTTCACCGGCCGGAACACGTCGCAGCGCAGAACGAGCCCATCGTCCATCGTGATCGGCACGTTCCAGTCGACCGCCATCGGGCCCGCAAAACCCTCGCGCGTCTCGCTCCACTGCTTCAGGGGTGCATTCATAGGGATCTCCCGGCCTAACGTTTGCGGCGCTTGTAGTTCGCCATCTTTTCCAGCACGACGGCGACCGCGGCGGTGTCCTTCTTGCCAAGCCCGCTCCGCAGCGCCTTGTCGTAGATCGGTTCGCTGGCGCGGAAGAGCGGCACCTTGACGCCGATCTTCTTCGCGAAGTCGCCGATCACCTGCATGTCCTTCTGCCAGACGTCGATCTTCATCGTGGCGTCGTCGTAGCGGCCGGTCACCATCATCGGCGCGCGCAGCTCAAAGACGCGGGAATTGCCGGCGCCGGCGCGGATGAGATCGAAGATCATCTGCGGTTTGAGGCCCGACTTCATGCCGAGCACCATGGCTTCGGCACTGGCGACATTGTTGATGGCGACGAGCAGGTTGGCGACGTATTTCATCCGGCAGCCATTGCCGAACGCCCCGACGTCGTAGACCTGCCGGCCGAAGGCCTGAAACATCGGCCGCAGCTTCTTGATGGTTGCGGCATTTCCCGACGCATAGAAGACCAGGTCGCCCGTCTTGGCTTGGGAGCCGGTCCCCGAAACCGGAACGTCCAACATCTCATGTCCGGCCTTAGCAAGGATTTTCGCCGCGCTTTCCTTGTCTTCAATCTCCAATGTGCTCATCTCGACGATCGTCTTGCGCGGCAGCCCCGCTTTCGCGATTTCCTGGGCGGTGGCGATGAGCGCACTCGGCTTCGGCAGGCTGGTGAGAATGACCGGCGCGCGCTCGGCAACCTCGGTTGTGCTGCCCGCGATCTGGACACCGGCGCGCTTTGCCGCGGCTGTCGCTTTGCTGCTTGGGTCAAAACCAACGACATGCCAGCCGGCTTTCGCGAGATTTTTCGCAAACGCGCCGCCCATGATGCCAAGGCCGACGATGCCGACCGTGCCGCGCTTCTTGCCTCCCGCCATCCGATACACTCCCGTACTTCCGTGCGTGCAATTTAACGCGCTGCGCCCGCGTCCTGTCGAGGGGCGTTACGCTTTCATCGCCGCGCACGATTGTCTATCGTCGCGGTAACGAAAAAAGGAAGGAACGCCGCACGATGAAAGTCGGTGTCGCCGGTCTCGGCAAAATGGGCGCGGCCATCGCCGCGCGGCTGGTCGAGGTCGGACACGAGGTCACGGTCTGGAATCGCGACACTGTGAAAACCAAGCCCCTGGTCGCGGCGGGAGCCAAGGCGGCAGCCACGCCAGCCGATGTCACAAATGCCAGCGAGGCCGTCATTACGATCCTCGCGGACGCCGGCGCGATCGATATTGTCTACAACGGCGCGAATGGCCTCCTCGCGGGCGATGCAAAGGGCAAGCTCTTCATCGAAATGAGCACGGTTCTGCCCGAGACGGAGATTTCGCTCTCTGAAAAAATCCGCGCCAAGGGCGGTGCGCATGTCGAATGTCCGGTCGGCGGCTCGACCGCGCCCGCGCGTGAAGGCAAGCTTCTCGGCCTTGTCGGGGCTTCGGACGCCGACATGGCGCGCGCCAGACCGCTGCTCGATCAGCTGTGCCGCCGTATCGAACATTGCGGCAAGGTCGGTTCAGGCTCTTCGATGAAACTCGCCATCAACCTGCCGCTGATGGTGGCGTGGCATGCCTATGGCGAGGCTTTCGCCATCTGCCGGGATGTCGGCTACGACCCCAAAAAGCTGCTGGATCTTTTCGTCGACACCAATGGGGCCAATAATGCGCTCAAACATCGCGCCGCCATGATCGTCGCGATGATGGAGGGCAAGGACGTCGGCCCGACGACGTTCAGCATCAGCAATGCCTGCAAGGATCTGCGGGTCATGCTCGAGGCGGCGAAGCAAAAGGGCGTGGAATTGCCTACCATCGAGCGGGCGCTGAAGGGTTTCGACGAAGCGAAGGCAGCCGGCCTCGGAGATGCTGACGGTGCGGCGCTGTCGGTCTACTGGGCGAAGCGCAAGACATAGGGGCGTAAGATGAAGATCTTCTCGTTTTGGCGGTCGCTCGCCACCTACCGGGTGCGCATCGCGCTCAGCCTCAAAGGCATCACGCCGGAGGAGGTCATCGAGGTGAACCTGATGAAGGGTCATCAGCGCGATCCAAAATTCAAAGCGGTCAATCCGATGATGGCGATCCCGGCGCTGATCGATGGCGAGGGTCCCGCTTTGTTCGAGTCGCTCGCGATCATCGAATATCTCGACGAAACCCATCCGCGCCCGCCGCTGTTGCCGACCGATCCCAAGGCTCGCGCGCGCGTGCGCGGCCTCGCGCAGATCATCGCCTGCGATTCCCATCCGCTGGTGGTGCCGCGCGTGCGCGAATATCTCGCGCACGAATACAAGATCGACGAGGCCGGCGTGATGAAATGGGCGGGGCACTGGGTCGCGACCGCGCTGGGCGCGCTGGAAGAACATCTCTCGCATGGCAAGGAAACGGGCACCTATTGCCAGGGCGACCAGATCACCATCGCCGATATCTGCCTCGCCAGTCAGGCCGCGGGTGCGCATTTCTTCAAGGTCGACATCAATCAGTACCCGACCGTGAAGCGGATTGTTGAAACCTGCATGAAGAATGAGGCCTTTGCGAAAGCGCATCCGCTGAAGCAACCCGGAGCGCCAGCGGCGGCGTAGAGATAAGAAGAACAGGACACCCAGTATGGCGACGAAAATTCAGCCGGCCTTTTTCACCATGCCGATCCACCCGCTCGGCAAGGACTGGCGGCAGTCGCTGCGCGAGGATCGCGAGGCCTTCATTCTCGCCGACGAACTTGGCTTCGTCGAAGGCTATGTGGGCGAACACGCGACCGATCAGGCCGAAAACATCACGTCCTGCACGCTGTTCATCGCCTCGCTGATCAACGCGACGAAAACGATGAAGCTCGGCACCGGCACCGTGAACATGCCGAACACGCATCCGGTGGCGGTCGCGGCTCAGATCGCGATGCTGGACCACATGCTCGACGGGCGTTTCATGTTCGGTATCAGCCCGGGCGGCTTGCTCTCGGACGCCGAAGTGTTCGGCAATCTCGAGGCTGACCGCAATGCAATGTTCCTCGAGTCGATTAATGCGGTACTGAAAATCTGGGAGAGCGAGCCGCCGTACAATATCAGCGGCAAATACTGGAATATCGCGGTCAACAAGCATCTGATGATCGAAATCGGACAGGGGCCGATCCCGAAGCCCTTGCAGAAGCCGCATCCGCCGATCGTCGTCACCGCCGTCGCGCCGTTCTCGAAGGGCGTCACCGAAGCGGCGGCGCGCGGCTGGGACCCGATCTCGGCGAACTTCTTGATGCCGCAATGGGTGAAGAGCCACTGGCCGAAATACGTCGAAGGCTGTGAGCGTGCGGGGCGTGAGGCGGATCCGGCAAACTGGCGCGTGGCGCGCTCGATCTTCATCGCCGACGACGAGAAAACCGCGAAGGAATACGCGATGGGGCCGAACAGCCCTTACGTCTATTACTACAAGCAGCTCTTCACCAAGCTGAAGCGCAATGGCCGTATCGAACTGTTCAAGACGCGACGCGACCAGCCGGACGACGAAGTAACGTTCGAAGGCATTTGCGATGCGCTCATTACCTACGGCACGCCGGACAAGGTCGCGGATGAATTGCTGAAATACCGCGAGACCGTCGGCGAGTTCGGCAAGCTGCTTTATGCCGGCAAGGACTGGGCCGATCCGAAGCTGGCGCGCCGCTCGATGGTGCTGCTCGCCGAGAAAGTGCTGCCCAAGGTCAACGCCGCGATCAAATGAGCCGACCGCGCGTCTTCGTCACGCAACCGATCGCGGAGACCGCGCTCGCGCGCCTGCGCGCGGTGGCCGAGGTCGAGGTCAACCCCGACGGCACTAAGGTTCCCGATCAAGCTACGTTGATCGCCGGTGTGAAGCGCGCCGATATCCTGTTCGCGCTGCTGCACGATACGGTAAGTGCCGACGTGCTGGCGGCCAATCCGAAACTGAAAGCGGTCACGTCGATGACGATCACACCCGACCGCATCGATGTGAAGGAAGCGACGCGCCGCGGCATCATCGTCACCAACATTCCGGCGGTGGTGACTGAAGCGACCGCCGATATCTGCTTCGCCATCCTGCTCGCCGTGGCGCGACGCGTGGTCGAAGGCGACAATGCGTTCCGCAAAGGCATTTATCCGGGCTCGCAAGGCAATTACTTCGCCGGCGCCGCGGTGAGCGGCAAGACTTTAGGGGTCGTCGGCGCTGGCCGGATCGGACAGGCGGTGGCGCGTCGCGGCCGCGGCTTCGGCATGAAGATTCTTTACACCGATCCCGTCCGGTTGCCAGAAGCCCTGGAGAAAGAACTCGGCGCAAAGCAGGTGCCCTTCAATACGCTGCTCGCGGAGAGCGATTTCGTTTCGCTGCACCCGCAGATGTCGCCCGAGACGCGGCATCTGATGGGCGCGGCGCAATTCGCGAAGATGAAGAAGACGGCTTACATCGTGAACACGTCGCGGGGGCCTGTCATTGACGAGAAGGCGCTGGTGAAGGCGCTGAAAGCCGCGCAGATCGCCGGCGCTGCGCTCGACGTTTATGAAAACGAGCCCGCTGTCGAGCCGGAGTTGATCGGCATGAAGAACGTCGTGCTCACGCCGCATCTCGGCAGCGGCGTGCTCGAACTGCGCGAAGGCATGGCGCATATCGTCACCGACAACGCCATCGCGGTGATCGAAGGCAAGCGCCCGCCGAACATCATCAATCCCGAAGTGCTGAAGTAGCTACTCGGCCGTCCAGCCGCCGTCGATCACCATTGAGGTGCCGGTCATCAGCGCGCTGGCGTCCGACGCCAGGTAGACGATCGCGCCGGTGAGATCGTCTAGCTGGCCGAGCCGGCCGAGCTTGATGCGCTTCAAAGTGTCCTCGCGAAACGCCTTGTTCTCGAAGAACGGCCGCGTCATCGGCGTCTCGATAAAGGTGGGCGCGATGGTGTTGACGCGGATCTTGTGCGGGGCGAGGTCGATCGCCATCGCCTTGGTGAAGCCCTCCATCGCATGCTTGCTCGCGCAATAGACGGTGCGCGTCGGGCCGCCGACATGGCCCATCTGCGACGACATGTTGATGATCGAGCCAGGCCGCTTCGCATCGACCAGCCGCCGCGCCACCGCCTGCGCGACGAAATAGGCCGCCCGCACATTGAGCGAAAAAACGAAGTCGAAATCTTCGACTTTCACCTCGGTGAACGGCGCCGGACGATTGGTACCCGCATTGTTGACCAGGATGTCGAACGGCTCCTCCTTGGCGATGAAACCGCGCACCGCATCGACGTCGCGCACATCGAGCGCGTGGGCCGAGGATTTCCAGCCCCGCGCCGATAGAGTGAGCCCGACATTCTCGATCTCGTCGGCCGTGCGCGACACCAGCATCACGTGAGCACCCGCTTCCGCCAGCGCCGCCGCGGCGGCGACGCCGATACCGCGGCCGGCGCCGGTCACGAGCGCGCGCTTGCCGTCGAGCCGGAATGACGGCGTCTTGGGCAGCTCGACGACGTCGGTCACGCCGGTATTCCGAAGATGACGCCCCACAGGATGATGATGCCCGCCGCGGCAATCGCGCCGAACGTCAGGTTCATGCCAATGAAACGCAGGATCAGCTTGCTGTAGCCGAGCCCGGCAATGTGCAGGATGCGGCCGAGGAGCAGCGCCCCGCACAGAAGATGAAGCGTGTAGGCGGGCCGGGTCTGCAGCTCGACGAAGGTGAAAAGGATAAGCGCCATCGGCACATATTCAGCGAAATTGCCGTGAACGCGGATGCGCAGCTCCAGCTCTTTCTTGTCGCCATGGCCGACGCTGATGCGGTGGTCGCGCCGCATCATGGCGACCCTGATGCCGAGCACGACGAAGATGAGACCGAGAATGGCCCCGTAGACCGGCACAATCGTAAGCGTCATGGCAATGGCTCCCCTTTGAGTTTTGAGTTCACTCCGCCGCCTGCGCGTACGGCACGTTGCGGCCGCCATAGCGTCGGACGCGCACATTGGCCTGCTCGGCATGGCCGAGGAAACCTTCGAGCACGCAGAGCCGCGAGCAGACTTCGCCGATTTGCGCTGAGGCCTTGTCGCTGTTCACGCGCTGGAAGGTGCAGGTCTTGAGGAATTTCGCGACCCAGAGGCCGCCGGTGTAGCGCGCCGCCTTCTTGGTCGGCAGGGTGTGGTTGGTGCCGATCACCTTGTCGCCATAGGCGACATTGGTGCGAGGTCCGAGAAACAGCGAGCCGTAATTCGTCATGTTGGTGAGGAAATAATCCGGGTCTTTGGTCATGACCTGGACGTGCTCGGAGGCGACGCGGTCGGCTTCGTGCACCATTTCCTCATAGCTGTCGCAGACGATCACTTCGCCATAGTCAGCCCACGCCTTGCCGGCTTCCGCGGCGGTCGGGAGGATTTTCAGGAGCCGCTCGACTTCGCTCATTGTGGCGCGCGCGAGTTTTTCGGAATTGGTGATCATCACGGCGGGGGAGGTCGGGCCGTGCTCAGCCTGGCCCAGCAGGTCAGTGGCGCAGATTTCGCCATCCACGCTGTCATCGGCGATGACGAGCGTCTCGGTCGGGCCCGCAAGAAGATCGATGCCGACGCGGCCGAACAATTGCCGCTTCGCCTCCGCGACATAGGCGTTGCCCGGCCCGACGATCATGTCGACGGGATCGATGGTTTCGGTTCCCAGTGCCATCGCCGCGACAGCTTGCACGCCGCCGAGGACGTAGATCTCGTCAGCGCCGCCGAAATGCATCGCCGCAACGATCGCCGGATGCGGGCCGCCCTTGAAAGGCGGCGCGCAGGCGATGATGCGCTTCACGCCGGCAACCCGCGCGGTGACGATCGACATGTGCGCGGAGGCGACCATCGGATAGCGCCCGCCCGGCACGTAACACCCGATGGCGTTGACCGGGATGTGGCGGTGGCCGAGCACAACGCCTGGAAGCGTCTCGACTTCCAGGTCCTTCATCGAGTCTTTCTGCTTCTGCGCGAAGTTCCGCACCTGCGCTTGCGCGAACTTGATGTCCTCGATGTCGCGCTTCGGTACCTGCGCGATCGCCTTCTCGATTTCCTGTGGACTCAGACGGAAATCCTTCGGCTCCCATTTGTCGAACTGCTTCGACAGGTTGCGGATCGCGGTGTCCTTCTTCTCCTCGACCTGCGCGAGGATGCCTTCGACCGTCTCGCGCACCTTGGCGTCGGCGGCCTTCACGGCGGCCGCGTCCATGCCGCGTTTGAGATAGCGGGCCATGGCGGTACTCCTTTGTTACGCAGCGCTTCTTATTTAATCGCTTGCG
>JAFBAG010000302.1 GCA_019247925.1 Pseudolabrys sp. | reverse complement strand
AGATGAACGACAAATCCGATATAGAGCCGCGCGCATTCTTCGGGCGCCGCAAGGGCCATCCGCTGCGCCCCCGGCACGCAGCGCTTTACGATATGTTGTTGCCGCAGCTCGCGCTTGATCTCAGCAGGCCCGCGCCGGCGGATCTGCTGGCTTTGTTTCCCGTGCAAGTCAGTGAGGTCAGACTCGAGATCGGGTTCGGCGGAGGCGAGCACCTCATCAAACAGGCGCAGAGCGAACCGCACACCGGTTTTATCGGCGTGGAGCCGTTCGTGAATGGCACGGCCAAGGCGCTGGCCGCGATCGACGCCAACAAACTCCGCAACATCCGGCTGTGGCCCGCCGATGTCCTGCCGCTGCTGCAGTGGCTTCCCGCAGCGTCATTGTCGCGGCTCTATCTTCTCTATCCAGATCCGTGGCCGAAGCGGCGGCACTGGAAGCGCCGCTTCGTGCAGGATGAGACTGTGAGCGCGATCGCGCGCATTCTTCGTCCGGGCGGCGAATGGCGCTACGCCACCGATATTGCGAGCTATGCCGCATGGACTTTGGCACGAGTAATGCGGTCGAGCGCGTTTGAATGGACCGCCACAAGCGCCGATGACTGGCGCCAACCCTGGCCGGAATTCTCCTCCACGCGCTATGAAGCGAAGGCGCTGCGGGAGGGCCGCACCGGCAACTATTTCACCTTCAGACGGAATTGATTATTCGGCGGCGCCTTGCCGGACCTGCCAGAAACGCACGACACGTTGAGCCGTGGCGGCGGTGAGACGATCGAAATTCTCTTTCGCCGCTTCCAGCGATGAGTTGGCGGTGCCTTTAGCGCCGGGCCGGGACGTGATGATGGCGCGAACGCTCTGCCAGGTGAAACCGGCGGCGCGCGCCATGATCAGAATGGGATCGGAGCGTTCGCCGCCCATCAAGCGATCGACCACCTCGACGGGCACCGAAGATAAAGTGGCCATCGCCGCGATGGTTTCTTCGTATTTGCCGGCATTGGCGAAATCGACAACTTCCGCCTCGCCCAGCTTGCCATCCTTATAGAGCGCACGGACGGTCGCCAGCGCAGCCGCGTAATTGCGCGGGCTCGCATTGGCCGCGACTTCGCCCGAGACTTTGGCGAGCACCCGCTTGATCTCGGCTTGCGTATCCGGCTTGGCGGCGGCCAGCAGCCGCTGCTGTACGACTTCGGTGGCCTGCATCAAAAGCTGCCGGAACAGGCGCGGCGGGATGTCGGTGCGCAGGCCGACCTTTTCGGCCAGAACGCTATCCTTTTCCGCGCGCCGCACCAGAGTCCCGAACGCATTCTCCGAGAGTTTGGCGCTCGCATTGGTGGCAAGCGACCGCGCGACCTCTAGATCTCCGCGCGCCGCGAGCACTTCCGAAACCGGTTCGCTGATCCCCTTGCGGCCCGACAATGCGAGCAGATGCGCCTGACTCTTTGTCTGCGCAATCGTGAGCAAAGTGGGATCGGCCAGTCGAGCCGAAGAAAGAGCCGGCGCGGCGACGTCGATGTCGTCATGCATCGCCAGCGCGCCCATCACTTTGGTCGGCGCATTGTCGACGCGGCCGAGACGATGCGCGAGCTCGGCCAGCGCTTTCGCTTCGATCTCTTCGATCAGATATGAGATGACATCGTCGAACAGTCCGACGTGGTCTTCGTTGAATACATCAGCGCCGTCGAGAAAAAGCGTGGTGATGCGCCGCAGCGTCTCGGCGCGCTTTTCCGGCGAGCCGTGCTGAACCACGTCTTCCAGTTCCGGAAGCAAAGAAGCGGGTACGCTCATTACAAACCTGCGGGAAACGGCGGCGAATTCCCCGGAAACCGCCCTTTCTGCGAATTTAGGGGCAGATTCTGAATGAAGCGTTAGCCGTAAATTCGCGCCGCAATCTTGCGCCAAAAGGCGAAGTCGCTATATTTCAAGCGTCTGTAAAGACACCTCATAACCAATCAGGGTTTTGAGAGTGGGCCCCCCGGGACCCGCTCTTTTTTGTTACCGAAATGGCCCATCGCGCCGAGACCATGACTGAGCAGGAGCCGCGGCTCATTGCCGAGCCGGGCCTTGCCGCGCGCGTAGCCTCGCTCGCGGAGCCGGTCCTCGAGCAAGCCGGCTATCGCCTGGTTCGCGTGAAGGTCACCGCCGCCGAAGGCTGCACGGTGCAAGTCATGGCCGAGCGCCCCGATGGCTCCATGACTGTCGAGGATTGCGAGGCGGTCTCGCGGACATTGTCGCCGGTGCTCGACGTCGCGGACCCGATCGAGCGCGCTTATCGGCTCGAAATCTCCTCACCCGGTCTCGACCGGCCTCTGGTGCGCCGCTCCGACTTCGAGCGCAGTCAAGGCCATCTCGTCAAAATCGAAATGGCGATCGCGGTCGACGGCCGCAAACGATTCAAGGGCAAGATCGGCCGGCTGGAAGGCGATTCGGTCCACATCATCCGCGACGACGCCGCCGAGGGCGAGCAAGCCGAATTCCTGCTGCCTATCGAGGACATGAGCGACGCGAAGCTCGTCCTTACGGATGAATTGATTACCGCGGCGATGCGCCGCGGCAAGGCGGCGGATCGCGAAGTCCGCGAGGCCCGCCGCGAACAACGACGCGAAGAGAAACATCAGCGGCACATGCCACACCGGCCCGCCGCGAAAACCAGTTAATAAAGGAGAATGAGCTATGGCTGTCAGTGCCAACCGGCTCGAACTGCTGCAAATCGCCGATGCCGTCGCCCGTGAAAAGTCGATCGACCGCAACATCGTCATCACCGCGATGGAAGACGCAATCGCCAAAGCGGCGCGGTCGCGTTATGGCGCGGAAACCGACGTCCACGCCGAGATCGATGCGAAGAACGGCGAGCTCCGCCTGACGCGCCATATGCTCGTCGTCGAGCAGGTCGAAAACTCCTCCAACCAGATCACGCTCGAAGGCGCCCGCAAGCATCACCCCGCCGCGCAGGTTGGCGACACGATCGCCGATCCACTGCCGCCGCTGGAATATGGCCGCATCGCAGCGCAAAGCGCGAAACAGGTCATCGTGCAGAAGGTGCGCGAGGCCGAGCGCGACCGCCAATATGCCGAGTACAAGGATCGCATCGGCGAAATCGTCAACGGCATCGTCAAGCGCGTCGAATACGGCAACGTGGTAGTTGATCTCGGCCGTGGCGAGGCCATCGTGCGCCGTGACGAGCTTCTGCCGCGCGAAGTCTTCCGCAACGGAGACCGCGTCCGCGCTTATATCTACGACGTGCGCCGTGAGCCGCGCGGTCCGCAAATCTTCCTGTCCCGCACGCATCCGCAATTCACGGCGAAGCTGTTCGCGCAGGAAGTGCCGGAAATTTACGACGGCATCGTCGAAATCCGCGCAGTGGCGCGCGATCCCGGCTCGCGCGCGAAGATCGCGGTGATCTCGCGCGACAGCTCGGTCGACCCGGTCGGCGCCTGCGTCGGCATGCGCGGCTCGCGCGTGCAGGCCGTGGTGAACGAACTTCAGGGTGAAAAGATCGACATCATCCCGTGGTCGCAGGACATCGCGACCTTCGTGGTGAACGCGCTGGCCCCCGCGGAAGTCGCCAAGGTGGTGCTCGACGAGGAACGCGAGCGCATCGAGGTCGTGGTGCCGGACCAGCAATTGTCGCTGGCGATCGGCCGTCGCGGCCGGAATGTGCGGCTGGCCTCGCAATTGACCGGCTGTGACATCGACATCCTGACCGAGCAGGAAGAGTCCGAGCGCCGCCAGGCCGAATTCGAAAGTCGCACGCGCACGTTCATCGACGCGCTCAACGTCGACGAGGTGATCGGCCAATTGCTGGCCTCGGAAGGTTTCACCTCCGTCGAGGAATTGGCGATGGTCGAGATCAAGGAGCTGGCCGGCATCGAAGGTTTCGACGACGACACCGCGGCCGAGCTGCAGACCCGCGCCCGCGATTACCTGGCCAAGATCGAAGCCGAGCTCGACGCCAAGCGCATCGAGCTTGGGGTTGAGGACGCGCTCAAAGAGGTGCCTGGCATTACCACGGCGATGCTGGTCAAGTTCGGCGAGAACGGCATCAAGAACGTTGAAGATCTTGCCGGCTGCGCCACCGACGACCTGGTCGGCTGGAACGAGCGAAAGGACGGCGAAAACGTCCGTCAGGCCGGCATTCTTGACGGCTTCGATCTGTCTCGGGAAGAAGCCGAAGCGATCGTCATGCAAGCCCGGCTCAAGGCCGGCTGGATCAGCGAGGCGGACCTGGCACCGCCT
>JAFBAG010000281.1 GCA_019247925.1 Pseudolabrys sp. | reverse complement strand
CTTTCTCGCCTCCGCCTGCGACGGCTGGGACAAAGCAACCGAGTTCACTTGGCTGATCTGCTTGAAAAGCAACGGCGAGCCGATCGGGGCAATATCGTTGCGAAAAGACGGCTTCAAGGCTTGGATCGGCTATGTCTTGTCGCGACGACATTGGGGACGCGGCCTGATGGTGGAAGCGGGTTGTCGCGTTCTCGATATCGCGTTCTCCGACGCGCGCATTGTCCGCGTCGGGGCTCATTGCGATGTGGAGAACGTGCGCTCGGCGCGCGTGCTGGAGAAGCTCGGAATGACCCGCGAGGGCACGCTGAGAAGCTGGCTCGTCCATCCGGCAATGAGCGAACAACCGCGCGACTGCCTGTCCTATTCCATCGTCAGGCACTAGCTTCAGCCTTTCTCAGGAGAAGGCCCGCGCATGCCGCTTGATACCTTGTTGCGCGTCCTTAAGCTTCTGCATTCTCCAGCAGTCCCGGTTGACTGTGAATGCCGGCCGAGTCATATTACTTTCATGGCACTTTCCAGAATGAAAGCCACGACCATCGCGCTGAGCCGGGAGGACGACCGCCTGCTCTCGCGTGCTGCGCGGGAACGCAATATTTCACGATCCGAGTTTATCCGTCAGCACCTCGCTATCGTGCTCGAACAATACCGTCGGCATCCCAAGCCGCGGAGCGCGGGAATCGTGCGCGCGCTACCAGAACGCGGCGACGAGCGCGAGCTGTTCGGTGCCGACCGCTAGCACAGCCGCACTGATCTGCGACACCGGCGCGCTGCTCGACTACTTGGTCGCGAATGCGGCCGATCATCGGTTGTTTCGCCATGCCATCGACACGGCTCGGACCCGTTACATTCCGGCTCTCGTACTCGCCGAAGTCGATTATTTCCTTCGTAACGAGCGAAAAGCGATGCGAAGCTTCATGCGGGACGTCGCAGGCGGCGCGTTCACCTACGTACCGCCTTCGTTGGATCAGCTCGTGCGGGCGATGGAGATCGATCGGCGCTACGCTGACCTCGGTCTTGGCCTTGTGGACGGTTCGGTTGTCGCACTCGCCGAGGCGCTCGGCATCCGACGTCTGGCGACACGTGACGTGCGTCATTTCGCAGCAATCCGATTCGCGGGTGGTGGCTCGTTCGATCTCGTCGTTCTTCCCGCGGATCCCGACCGAGCTTGAGCTCAGGAGAAAAACTTGGCGGCGGTCATCCCCGGCGTCCGCGGCCGGCCGTCCGTCCGTGGAATCGCGGGCGGCCGCAGCAGCGACGGCGGACCGATTTGCAAAAATCGCGACCGTGATCGGCTGCTCGGCGTGCTGACCTCGGCCTTTCTCAGGAGAAGGCCCGCGCATGCCGCTTGACGCCCTGTTGCGCCCGCAATCGATCGCGATTCTCGGCGCCTCCGAGCGGCCCTCGATCGGCCGGTCGCTGATCGTCTCGGCGAAGAACATCGGCTTCGCCGGCAAGGTCTATCCGATCAATCCGCGATACCCGGAGCTGCTCGGCCATCGCTGCTATCCGTCGGTCGAGGAACTGCCCGAGGCGCCCGACGTGGTCGCCTTCTGCGTCAGTTACACGCGCATCCTCGAGAACTTCCGGCCGGTCGCCGCGAAGGGCGCGAAAGCCGTGGCGATTTTCGACGGCGGCTTCGCCGAGCGGGGAGAAGAGGGCGCCAGGCTGCAGGCGGAAATCGTCGGCATCTGCCGCGAGGCGGGCATTCTGCTCAACGGGCCCAATTGCATGGGCGTGCTCAACCCGGCAACGCGCAGCTCGATCTACATCCACGAGGTACGCGACGCGGCGCAGCTGGTCGGCAATGTCGGCCTGATCTCGCAAAGCGGCTCGGTCTGCATCGGCCTCGTCTCCGATGTCAGGCGCTTCGGCTTCAGCCATGTCATCTCGTCGGGCAACGAGGCGCTGATCGGCGCCGCCGAATATATGGAAGCGCTGATCGACGATCCGGCCACCAAGGTGCTCGCGCTCTTCACCGAGACGATCAAGGAGCCGGAGCGCTTTGTCGCCGCGCTTGACCGCGCGGCCGATCGCGGCAAGCCGGTCGTCGTTCTCAAGGTGGGCCGGACCGAGCGCACCAAGCGCGCGATCACCACCCATACCGGCGGGCTTGCCGGCGACGCGCGCGTCTTCAATGAGGTCTTGAAGGCGCATCGCGCCATCGCGGTCGACGACATGGACGAGCTGACCGAGGTGCTCGCCGTGTGCCAGGGCGAGCGCTGGCCGCGCGGACGCCGGCTCTCGGTCATCACCGCGTCGGGCGGTCAGGCCGAGCTGATGCTCGACACCGCCTCCGAGCGCGGGCTCGAGGTGCCGCCCTTGCCGGCGGAATCCCGCAAGGAGGCCGAGCGCGTGATCGGCGCGATCACCGGCGACGGCAATCCGCTCGACGCCTGGGGGAACGGCGACTACGCGACCAACTTTCCGCACGCCTTCAAGGTGCTCAACGAGACGCCGAGCGCCGATGTGATCGTGTTCAGCGGCGACAGTTGCGACGGTCAGCCGATG
>JAFBAG010000264.1 GCA_019247925.1 Pseudolabrys sp. | reverse complement strand
GTTCAAGCTCGAGGAAGTGCGCGACGCGCTCATGGCGCTCGGCGTCCAGGGCATGACCGTCACCGAGGTCAAAGGCTACGGCCGTCAGAAGGGTCACACCGAGATTTATCGCGGCGCCGAATACGCCGTGAATTTCCTGCCGAAATTGCGCATCGAGACCGCCGTCGCCGACGAGCTCGTCGACAAGGTGATGGATGCGATCACCCGCGCGGCCAAGACCGGGCAGATCGGCGACGGGAAGATTTTTGTCACCGACGTGGAGCGCGCGCTGCGCATCCGCACGGGAGAAACCGACAACAACGCGCTTTAGTTCTTATTCACTCAGCCGGGGGGCTTTCACATGATTAAGGCGTATCGACGCCGCGCACTGCTCATCGCCGCGCCGTTCGCGGCTTTCGCCACCTCCGCATTGGCGCAAGCGCCGGCCGCTTCCGCAGCGCCGAAGATCGACACAGGCGATACGGCCTGGATGATCGCCGCGACCGCGCTCGTCTTGATGATGACGATCCCCGGCCTCGCCCTGTTCTACGCGGGCATGGTGCGCAAGAAGAACGTCCTCGCCACCATGGCGCAATGTCTCGCCGCCACTTTCATCGTTTCAATTCTGTGGGCCATCGCCGGGTATTCGCTGGCATTCACTGGCGACGCGCCGGCGCTTGGCACGGTGGAGCGGCTCTTCCTCTCCGGCATGACGATGGATTCGGTGTCGCCGCTCGCCAAGACGATCCCGGAAAGCCTGTTCATGATCTATCAGATGACTTTCGCGATCATCACGGTCGCTCTGGTCGCGGGTTCGGTCGCCGACCGCATGCGGTTCTCGGCCTTCGTGTGGTTCTGTGTGCTGTGGCTGATGATCGTCTATGTCCCGCTCGCACATTGGGTCTGGGGCGGCGGCTTCCTCGGCAATGCAGGCGTGCTCGATTTCGCCGGCGGCCTTGTCGTGCATCTCAACGCGGGAGTCGCCGGGCTTGTCGCGGCCTATGTACTCGGCAATCGCCGCGGCTATGGCCAGGAGAACCTCGCGCCATTCGACCTCTCGCTCGCCGTTATCGGCACCGGCATGTTGTGGGTCGGCTGGTTCGGCTTTAACGGCGGCTCGGCGCTCGGCGCCGGCGGCCGCGCCGCGATGGCGATCGTCGCGACGCATCTGGCGGCTTCGACGGGCGCGGCGACCTGGATGGCGCTCGAATGGTGGACGCGTGGCAAGCCGTCCGTGCTCGGCATGATTTCCGGCGCGGTCGCCGGGCTTGGCACCATCACGCCGGCCTCGGGATTTGTGATGCCTGTGCACGGCCTCATCATCGGGGTGCTCGCCGGCGGCATCTGCTTCTGGGCCTGCACATGGCTGAAGATCAAGCTCGGCTACGACGACTCCCTCGACGTGTTCGGCGTCCACGGCATCGGCGGCTTCACCGGGACATTACTGACCGGCGTCTTCGCGGTCGGCGCCCTTTCCGTCACGCCCGAACTCTCCGCCGGCAATCCCGGGCTGCTCGACGGCAATCCCGGCCAGGTGGTGACCCAGCTCTATGGCATCGCCGTCACCTTGGTGTGGTCGGGCGCCGCCACCTTCATCATTCTGAAGGTCATCAATGCGCTGGCGCCGCTGCGTGTCAGCGTCGAGGATGAGCGGCAGGGTCTCGACGTCACCCAGCACGGCGAAGCGCTGCAGTAAAAAACGACCGCGTCGCAGGCCAGCCGGGCTCAGGTCCGGCTGGCTATTTCTTATGCAGTCTTGACGCGACAATGGGCGCGCGATTTCGCCTGCGCCTCGCTTCAATCCGTAAAATCGAAAAAACCCCCGATCTATCAGGCAAATCGGCGTATCGGCCCGACTTGGCACGGGCCTTGATTCCCTAAGCATGGCCCTGCGCGCCAAACGAGCTTTTTGACGCGCGCGGTCCAGTGGAACTGCCCGCACTGCGTAACGCCGGGCTTAAGCGGGGATCGAATCCATGAAAATCGTCATGGCCATTATCAAGCCCTTCAAGCTCGACGAGGTGCGCGACGCGCTCACCGCGGTCGGGGTTCAGGGCCTGACCGTCACCGAGGTCAAAGGTTACGGGCGCCAAAAAGGCCACACTGAAATCTATCGCGGCGCCGAATATGCGGTGAGCTTTCTGCCCAAGATCAAGATCGAAGTCGCCGTCGACACCAAGCAGGTGGAGAAGGTGATCAGCGCCATTACCGGCGCCGCCAAGACCGGCCAGATCGGTGACGGCAAAATCTTCGTCTTCAATCTCGAAAATGCGGTCCGCATTCGCACCGGTGAATCCGATGCGGCGGCCCTCTGATCACCGCGCAAACTTACAGGAGCTTTCTGCCATGACGTTCAAACTGAGTTCACGCGCGGTGATCGGGCTTGCCGCCCTCGCCGCGGGTCTTGTGTTTGCGGACCTCGCCTTCGCGCAAGCGACGGCGCCGGCCGCGGCACCCGCCGCTCCGGCGGCGCCGACGTTCAACAAAGGCGACAACGCCTGGATGCTCAGCGCCACCGTGCTGGTGCTGCTGATGACCATCCCTGGCCTCGCCCTGTTCTACGGCGGCCTTGTCCGTTCCAAGAACATGCTGTCGGTACTCGCGCACGTCTTCTACTGCGTGTGCGCGGTCACGATCATCTGGGTGATCTACGGCTACAGCCTCGCCTTCACCGGCGGCAACGCCTTTATCGGCGGCTTCTCGAAAGCCTTCCTTGCCGGCGTCACGACGGACTCGCAGGCGGCGACCTTCTCCAACGGCGCCACCATCCACGAGTTCATCTACATCTGCTTCCAGATGACCTTCGCGGCCATCACACCGGCGCTGATCGTCGGCGCCTTCGCCGAGCGCATCAAGTTCTCGGCGGTGGTGCTGTTCATCCCGCTTTGGGTGACCTTCGTCTACTTCCCGATCGCGCACATGGTCTGGTACTGGGCCGGCCCTGACGCAATCACGGATGCGGCCAAGGCCGTCGCGAGTGCCGCGGCGGGCGCAGCCAAGACCGCCGCGCAAGCCAAGCTCGACGAAGTCAACGCCGATAGCGGTTACATCTTCCAGATGGGCGCGATCGACTTCGCCGGCGGTACCGTGGTGCACATCAACGCGGGCATCGCCGGCCTCGTCGGCGCGCTGCTCATCGGCAAGCGCACCGGCTACGGCCGCGAGCTGATGGCGCCGCACTCCCTGACCATGACCATGGTCGGCGCTTCGCTGCTCTGGGTCGGCTGGTTCGGCTTCAATGCCGGCTCCAACCTCGAAGCCAACGGCGGCGCCGCGCTGGCCATGATCAACTCATTCGTCGCCACCGCGGGCGCTGCGCTTGCCTGGATGTTCGTCGAATGGGCGGCCAAGGGTAAGCCATCGCTGCTCGGCGCGCTGTCGGGCTGCATCGCCGGTCTTGTGGCGGTCACTCCCGCCTCGGGCTATTCGGGCCCGATGGGCGCGATCGTGCTCGGCCTGATCGCCGGCGTGGTCTGCTTCTTCTTCTGCACCACGATCAAGAACGCGCTGGGCTACGACGACGCGCTGGACGTGTTCGGCGTCCATTGCATCGGCGGCATCATCGGCGCAATCGGCACCGGCATCCTGGTGAACCCGGCGCTGGGTGGCGCCGGCATCATGAACTACGAGATCAGCAAGATCGCTGATTACGAGATGATGACCCAGGTCTGGGCGCAGACGAAGGCTGTTCTCCTGACCCTGGTCTGGTCCGGCGTCGGCTCGGCCATCCTCTACAAGATCGTCGACGTCATCGTCGGCCTGCGGGTCACGGTCGAGAAAGAGCGCGAAGGCCTCGATCTCACCGAGCAGGGCGAGCGCGCTTACAACATGTAACGCCTGCGCCTCACGAGCCAGCGGTAGGGGCGGAAACCCGGCACTGTCCCTTCCGTCGAAGCCCTCGGTCCCAAAAGGACCGGGGGCTTCTCTTTTTACTCATTCTCTATGGCGAAGCGGCGCCATTGGTTAATCGGGTCTTAACCTGGCGCCTTCTATTGTGGCCGCCTTCCGGCCCGGGGCTGTCGCGTCAGTATGTCTATGCCGTCGTCTCAACGTGAGGCTCACGCCGCGCCGGCCGAAGGCCGTTCGCCGTTCGTGCGGCTGACCGAGCTGATCGCCGACCTCAAGCCCGGCAAGCCGCTCATCAATCTCTCCGTCGGTGAACCGCAGCACAGGATTCCTGACTTTGTAGGCGGCGTGATCGCCGCGCATCTCGACGATTTCGGCAAATATCC